>CAMDGX010000008.1 GCA_945897825.1 Asaia bogorensis
CCGGCGGGCTGGCCGAGGTGGCCTGCCATGATGCCCATGTGGTTCTGGCCGGGCAGCTTGACCATCGAGCGCAGCGGCATCTCCACGTTGCCGCGCGAGACTTCCACCATGGCCGCCGCGATCGGCTCGATCAGGTCCGCCACGCCGACCAGCGACGCGACCTGCGCGCCCGACAGGATCCGCATCAGCCTTTCTCCCTTTCCAGCGTGCGCCGCGCCTCGATCATCCGCGCCTCGTCCTCGGGCGAGATGCGCGGCGCCTCCAGGTCCAGCTTCTCCAGCGCGTCGATCATCGCCGAGACCACCACCAGGCGGGCGAACCACTTGCTGTTGGCGGGCACGACGAACCAGGGCGCCTCGGGCGTCGCGGTGGCGGCGATGGCCTCCTCGTAGCCCGTCATGTAGTCGTCCCAGTGCGCCCGCTCCTCGACGTCCTCGGGGCGGAATTTCCAGTGCTTGGCCGGGTTGTCGATGCGGTCGAGGAAGCGCTGCTTCTGCTCGGCGAGCGAGATGTTCAGGAAGAACTTCAGCACCACGATGCCCTGGCGCGCCAGGTAGCCCTCCCAGGCGGCGATGTCGCGCAGGCGGTCGCGCCAGAAATGCTTGCCGCGCAGGGGGGGCGGCAGGTTCTGGCGGTCCAGCAGCTCCGGGTGGACGCGGGTGACCAGCACCTCCTCGTAGTGGCTGCGGTTGAAGATGCCGATATGGCCGCGCTTGGGCAGCTCGCGGCCGACGCGCCAGAGGAAGTCGTGCGCCAGCTCGTCCGAACTCGGCGCCTTGAACGAATACACGTGCACGCCCTGGGGGTTCACGCCGGACATGACATGCTTGATGGTGCCGTCCTTGCCGGCGGCGTCCATCGCCTGGAACACGCAGAGCAGCGACCAGGTGGATTGCGCGTAGAGCAGGGTCTGGAGTTCGGCCAGCCGCTCGACCCCGGCGGCCAGCAGCGCCTCGGCCTCCGCTTCGCGGACCACCTTGGGCGCGGTGTCGCCGGGGTCGTGGTCGCGCAGGCGGAAGCCCTTGCCGCTGACCAACCGGGTGCGTTCCAGCAGCTTCTTGATCTGCTTGCCGTTCATGCCGTGCCCTTTCGTGCGAGGTGACGCCACGCCCAGGCGAGTGCGGCCAGCTGCATCGCCATCGACAGCAGCATGGCCCAGAAATAGCCCGCCGGATCCCAGCCGCCCGCGGCGGCGCGCGGCCAGAGGTCGAGGATCCAGCCGATCAGCGACTGCATCAGGAAGGCGCCGCCGAGCACCACCGTGTTGATGACGGTCGAGACGCGGCCCATCTGCTCGACCGGGAAGAACTGGGCGATCACCGCGTAGCCCGGCGGGCCGGCGGCGGCGATCAGGGCGAGCAGGCTCCACAGCACGGTGACGGTGACGAAGTCGGTCGGGCCGACCACGAAGCCGATCTGCAGCAGCAGCATTGCCACCGCGGCACCGGCCGGCACCAGCATCGGCGAATATCCGCGTCGCTGCACCAGGCTGGTCAGCTGGCCCATTGCCAGCCCGCCGGCCATCATGCCGAGCGCGTAGCAGAACAGCGTGGCTGCGCGGGCGGCGCCGTCGAGGCCGGCGACGTCGCGCAGCCAGGGGCCGGCCCACAGGCCGTGATAGGTGAAGGTGAAGATCGACATCAGCGCGATCAGCGGGGTGAGGCGCCAGAAGATGCCGCTGCGGGCGATCGCCACGATCACGCCCACTTCGGCGCGCCAGCCGCGGCTGGGCTGGCCCGGCTTGTCCTGCACCGAGGTGAAGATCCACAGCGAGACGGCCAGCGTGATGGCGAGCAGGATCCAGAACGCGCCGCGCCAGCCGATATGCGGCAGCAGGGCTTCGACCGGGGCGGTGGCCATCAGGCTGCCGCTGGCCGCGAGGAACATCGCGATGCCGGTGACGCCGGCGACCTCGGCGCGGGCGAAGAACTGGCTGTTGGCCTTCAGCACCGCCATCAGCCCGCCGGCGATGCCGACGCCGATCATGGCGCGGGCGATCATGAAGCCGACGATCCCGTCCGAGACGGCGAACAGCGCGCAGCCGGCGGCCGCCAGCAGGCCCATCGCGGTCTGCACCCGGCGCGGGCCATAGACGTCGAGCAGGACGCCCATCGGCAGTTGCCAGAGGCAGTAGGCGAAGAACAGCACGCTGGAGAGCAGGCCCAGCTCGCTGGCGGTCAGCGCGTATTCCACCGCCAGCACCGGGCCGATCACCGCCATCACGCCGCGGGCGGCCTGGTTGACGAAGTTCAGCCCCGCCAGCGGCAGGGTGACGCGGATGAAGGTGCGGACCACCCTAGGTGGTGCGCTTGACGGCGAGGGCTGCCGGCGCCTGGCAGGTGGGCATCATCTCGATGCGGTTGATGTTGACGTGCGCCGGCAGGTTGACCACCCAGGAGACGGCCTCGGCGATGTCGTCCGGCGTCAGCGGGGTGGTGCCTTGGTAGACGGCCGCCGCACGGGCGGGGTCGCCGAAGCGCACGGTGCTGAACTCGCTGCCGCCGACCAGGCCGGGCTCGATATCCGTCACGCGCACGCCGGTGCCCACCAGGTCGGCCTTCAGGTTCAGGCTGAACTGCGTCACGAACGCCTTGCTGGCGCCGTACACGTGGCCGCCGGGATAGGGGTAGATGCCGGCGGTGCTGCCGAGGTTGATCACGTGGCCGGTGTTGCGCGCCACCATGCCGGGCAGCAGCGCGCGGGTCATGTGCAGCACGCCGGTGACGTTGGTGGCCACCATGGTGTCCCAGTCGGAGGGCTTGGCTTCCCAGGCCGGGGACAGGCCGAGGGCGAGGCCGGCATTGTTCACCAGCACGTCGACCTCCCGCCAGCCTTCGGGCAGCGAGCCGGGCAGGGCGGCGATGGCGGCGCTGTCGGTGACATCCAGCGTCACGGGCAGCAGGTTGGGGCCGAGTTCGCGGGCGAGATCGGCCAGGCGATCGGCGCGGCGCGCGGCGGCGATGACGCGGTGGCCCTGTTGCACGAGGCGGCGGGCGATGGCGGCGCCGAAGCCGGCGGAGGCGCCGGTGACGAAGACGGTGAGCGGCAAGGCGGAGTCCTCCGGGTTGGGAGGGCGACCCTAGACCGTGGCGTGCGCGCGCAGAAGGGCCGCCTCAGCGGCGCAGCGCCTCGGGGAGCGGGGCGGGGTAGTCCTGCATCTCGTAGGCGTCGATGCTGATGCGGACCGGGCCGGTGGCCTGGGCCAGGAGCTCGAGCGGCAGGCGGCCCTCGCCGTCGGTCCAGCGCAGGGTGCCTTCGCTGGCGTGGAAGCCCGTGCCGTAGCCGGGCCAGTCGGGGGCGAGGATCAGGGTGAAGCCCGGGCCCTCGATGAAGATGCGGCGCACGCCCACGCCCAGGCGGCGCTCGTCGGATTCGTAGCGGCGGGCCAGCCGGGGAATGTCGTGGCGCGAGCACAGGCGCAGGTCGCGCACCGGGGCCATCAGGCGGAAACGGTGGCGCTCGCCCTCGCGGCCCGCGGGCCAGATCTGTTCGCCGTCGGCCAGCAGGTGCAGTGCCGCGTCGCCGCGCCGCGCGGCACGGTCGGCGACGCCGTCGCGGGTGATCACGGCCAGGCCGGGGGGCGGGGTTTCGTGGACCCAATGCGTCCATTCGTTGCCGAGCCCGGCGAGGAAGGCGGGCACGCCTGATTCCGCGTGCCAGTCCTGGACGCGGCTGAGGGTGGCGTTGCTGACCAGCAGCAGGCCGTCATCGACCAGGCGGGGCAGCAGCAGCGGGCCGCGCCGGGCCCAATCCTCCGGGCTGTTGCCGTGCAGGTCGACGACGATGAGGTCGAACATGTCGTCGGTCGCTTGCAGCCAGGTTTCGGCGTCGGCCTGCACGACGGTGACGGGCAGGTCGGCGAGGTTCTGCTCGCCGCCGCGCCCGTGGCGGTCGATGGTGGTGACGCGGCAGCCGGCCTGGGCCAGCACCGTGGTGAGCCGCCCGCGCGAGGTGCCTAGTTCCAGCACGCGGCAGCCGGCGAAGCCGCGTGCGTAGCCCTCGATCAGCCGGGCCATCGCGTCGGGCGTCGACCAGCCGGGGGTGCCCCATTGCGAGCGCGCGCCGAGCCAGCCGGTGCGGGCGGCGGCGTCGGGGCGGCGGTCGAGCGCGAGGATGGTGCCGGCGCGGGCGAGGGCGGCGAAATGCGGGTTGGCGGCGCGGAAGGCGTGGCCGAAATGGTAGCCCCAGCCCTGGCCGACATCGCCGTGCAGCCCATGGTCCAACCCCGGTTCGAAGGCGCGGGCGAAGGGGAACTCGTGCAGCGGGATCGGCAGGGCGCCGAGATGCTGGAAGGCGGCGGCGATGACGCCCTGCTCGCACATCTCGCGCGTTCCGTCATGCCCGACGGCCAGCGGCTGGACCTCGAGCACCCCGCGCACCGCCGGCATGTAGCGCTGGCCCGGCGGGAGGGAAACGAGGCCCGAATAGAGGCGCTGCTCGGGACTCACGAAATGGCCGTACTGGCCATACAGCTCGACCATCGGCCAGCGGTCGTCCTGCGTGACGCGCAGGACGTCGTGGCCCGCGCGCCAGTCGTCGAACCATTCGGGCTTGCGGGTGACGACCATGTCGCCGTCGAGCACCCATTCCGGGGCGTCCGGGCGGACGCGCTCGGGGAACCATTTCCACCAGTAGCCGAAGCGGGCGGGCTGGCAGCCGGCCTCGATCAGGATGGTGGCCAGTTCGGCGTTGTCGTCAGGGGTGAGCGGCCACCATTCGACCGGCTGGGTGGCCCATTCGAGGATCCAGCGGGCGCGGGCGGCATCGATGCCGTTGGTGCAGAGGCAGTAGTCGACGCTGTCGCCGAAAAGGCGGGTGGCCTGGCCGATGGCAGCGCGCGTGACCTCATCGTCGCGGCCGTCGCCCTTGATCCAGCGGATGACCGGGCGGGTGCCCTCGGCGAAGCGGCGGCCCGGCGCATTGCGGGCTTGCTGGTCGTCTTCGAACGCCACCTGCGCCGCGCGGCTTCTTGCCGTGCCTGCGTCGCCCATCGCCGTGTGCCTCCTGCAGCCTCCCGCGGTGCACTATGCTGGTCCCATGCACCTGCAGGTTCCGATAGCACCCGGTCGACACGTTGTGCGATCCCGTGCGGGGAAAATCACAATTTGTTATGATTTTTTCACGGTCGGATCATTGGTCTCGATAATGTAGGCACCCTTGTCGACCACCGGCGCGCCGGGGCGGCTGACATAATCCAGTCCGCGGAAGGTGGCCGTCATGCGCCGGCCGGTGATCTCGTGCAAGGTGTAGCCGCGGCGGTTGTTGAAGAAGGCGATGTGCGGGTTGCGCGCCAGCACGCGGGCGGTGTTCGGCAGGTGCTCGGAGCCGTCGCCGTCCGACGAGATGGAGGTGGCGGTGAACTCGCTGGCGACCGCCGGGCTCGCGGGGTCGGCGGGGTCGACGTGCAGCGTGGCGGCCCAGGCATTGTGCACGTCGCCCGACAGCACGGCGACGTTGGCCACGCGGCGGTCGTGCAGGCCGCGCAGCAGGCGGTCGCGCGCGGCGGGATAGGCGTCCCACTTGTCCATCGAGACGGACAGGGCGTTGCCTCCCCCTGCGGCGGACCAGTTGCGCCGCATCATCGGCACCTGCTGGGCGAGCACCTTCCATGTGGCGTCGGTGCGGGATGCGCGGTCGAGCAGCCAGGCTTCCTGGGCGGCACCGAGCACCTGGGCGTTCGGGTTGGCCACCTCCGCGCAGGGCGGGCCGGTGATATCGCCGCAGGGCTGGTCGTCGCGGTGGCTGCGGGTGTCGAGGATGGCGATCTCGGCCAGGCGGCCCCAGCGCAGGGCGCGCCAGGCGGTGATCTCGGGGCCGCTCGGGCGCTGGGCGCGGCGCAGGGGCATGGCTTCCCACCAGGCCTGGAAGGCGATCTGCTTGCGCAGGGCGAAGATCTCGGGCGGGACATGGATGGGGCGGCGGGCGGAGCCGTCCTCCTCCGAGACCGCACCGGCCCAGTTGTTGTCGACCTCGTGGTCGTCGAACGACATGGCGAAGGGGTGGGCGTGGTGGGCGGCCTGGAGGTCGGGGTCGCCGCGGTACTGGGCGTAGCGGGTGCGGTAGTCGTCCAGGCTGTAGAGCTCCTCGCCGTGGTGTTCGCGCACGTGCGGCACGGCGCGCGGGGCGCCGCCATGGCCGCGCGATTCGTAGATGTAGTCGCCGTAGTGGCAGACGAGGTCGATGTTCTCGGCGGCGATGTGGCGCCAGGCGGTGAAGTGGCCGGTTTCCCAGAGCTGACAGCCGGCGGAGGCGAAGCGCAGGGCGGTGGGGGCTGCGTCGGCAGCGGGCGCGGTACGGGTGCGGCCGATCGGGCTGGCCTCGCGGCCGGCGCGGAAGCGGTACCAGTAGTGCCGGCCCGGCTCCAGGCCGGTGAGTTCCACATGCACGCTGTGGCCGAGTTCGGGACGGGCCAGCGAGGTGCCCTTCTGCACCACCTGGCGCATCGCCTCGTCGGCGGCGACCTCCCACTGCACCTCGACGGCGATGTGCGGCATGCCGCCGCCGGCCAGCGGCTCCGGGCAGAGGCGGGTCCAGAGCACGACGCCGTCGGGCCAGGGGTCGCCGGAGGCCACGCCCATGCGGAAGGGATAGGCGCGGAAGACGGGCTGGGCGATGGCGTGCCGCGCGGGGGCGGGGAGCAGGAAGGCCAGGGCGGCGGACGCCGTCGCCCCGCGCAGCAGGCCGCGGCGAGAGAGGTCGAGGATGTGGCGGGTGGTGGAGTTCACAGGCAAGGACGGGGTTCTTTTTTGAAAAAAAGAACCAAAAAACTTTTATCCATTTTCATCGAGCTCTCCGTGTCAAGCGAGGTGCAAATGGATAAAAGTCTTTTTGCTTCTTTTTCTTCAGAAAAAGAAGAGTCTTGCTTTCACTCGGGCAGTCTGAACACCACCGAGATCGGGCAATGGTCGGACAGTCTGGCCTTCGCCTGGGCGCCGGTCTCGCGATAAACCAGCACGCGCAGGCTGTCGGCCTGCATCCAGCCACGCGCGGCGCCGCCGGCGATGATGTGGCTGATGAAGCCGCCGCCGCCCCAGCAGGGGGAGGAGCGGCCCTCGGTGGCGCGGGCCAGCGGGCCGGAGCTTTGCAATGCGGCGTAGAAGCCCTCGCGCGCGTCCATCCAGCGGTTGAAGTCGCCGAGCAGGGCGAAGGGCACGCCTTCCTGGCGGCGCTGGGCGATCCAGCCTTGCAGGGCGACGAGCTGGAGGCGGAGCTGGTCGCATTGCTGGCGCGAGGAACGGTCCAGCCGGTCTTCGCGGCAGCCGGTCTTGAGGTGGACGTTCAGCAGGCGCAGGCGGCCGCCGGGAGTCTCGAGGGTGATGTCGGCGCCGGCGCGCAGCGGATTGGGGGCCGTGGGGGTGACATTCAGCGCCGTGAGGTCGGGGTTGGCGGTGAAGCGCAGGCCGGCGCGCACGGCGAACCCGACGCGCTGGACCATGCGGTCGCGGGTGAAGTGCAGCGTGTAGCGCGGCGCGGGGAATACGGTGACGGCGGCTTCCGGCCCGTCGACCTCCTGGAAGGCGACCACGTCGGCGGCGAGGTCCTCGGCGTAGCGGCGCAGGACGGCGCGCGACTCGGCGTCCTTGGGGACGACGTTGCGCGGCAGGGCGCGGTCGCCGGCGCTGCGCAGGGTCAGCCATTCCAGGTTCCATGTGGCGATCTTCAGCTCCGCCGCCCCGGACGCGAGGGGGGCGAGGAGGGCGGGGAGCAGGGCGAGGAGGAACCGAACGGTGCGCATGGCGCATATTCCCGCCTGCGTCGCGGCTTTGCCAGCCCCGGCGGGACGGCCGGTCTGCTGCCCCCGCAGGGGTGCGGCGCGACGGGGACTTATCAGAGTTGGGCAAGGGGTGGCATAGTGCGGCGTCGGCCCGGTTCAACCCGGCTCGACAGGCCCGAAGGGAGGCCGGTCCGCGCGAGGGGCGATCGCGTGGGTGCCGGCGGGGCAGCGCACGAAAACGGCGTCCAAGTGGGGGAGCATCCGCGTCTTGCAACCGACCGACATCTCGAATCCCGACTACTTCCACAAGGTCGTCGATTGCCAGTGGGCCTGTCCCGCGCATACGCCGGTGCCGGAATACATCCGGCTGATCGCCGCGGGGCGCTACGACGACGCCTACATGATCAACTGGAAATCCAACGTGTTCCCGGGAATCCTGGGCCGCACCTGCGACCGCCCCTGCGAACCGGCGTGCCGGCGCGGGCGGGTGGAGGAGGAGCCGGTGGCGATCTGCCGGCTGAAGCGCGTGGCCGCGGACTTCAAGAGCGAGGATATCGCGCGGCGGGTGGCGCTCGGCCGGGCGCCTTCGAACGGCAAGCGGATCGCCTGCGTGGGCGCGGGGCCGGCCAGCCTGACGGTGGCGCGGGACCTCGCACCCTCGGGCTACGAGGTGGTGGTGTTCGACAGCGCCGATCGCGGCGGCGGGTTCATCCGCAGCCAGATCCCGAAGTTCCGCCTGCCGGAGAGCGTGATCGACGAGGAGATCGGCTACATCACCGAGCTCGGCGTCGAGACGCGTTACAACTCCTATATCCCGAGCCTCAAGGCGCTGCTGGAAGAGGGCTATGACGCGGTGTTCGTCGGTTCCGGCGCGCCGCGCGGGCGCGATCTCGATGTTCCCGGGCGCGCCGAGGCGGCGGCCAACATCCATATCGGGATCGACTGGCTTTCGAGCGTCTCGTTCGGCCACATCAAGTCCATCGGCCGGCGCGTGATCGTGCTCGGCGGCGGCAACACGGCGATGGATTGCTGCCGCTCCGCCCGCCGCCTGGGCGGCGAGGAAGTGAAGGTCGTGGTCCGCTCGGGCTTCGAGGAGATGAAGGCGTCCCCCTGGGAGAAGGAGGACGCGATGAACGAGGACATCCCGATCCTCAACTTCATGGTGCCCAAGACCGTCGAGCACGAAGGGGGCAAGCTCACTGGCATGACCTTCGAGAAGGTGAAGGCCGTTTACGACGACAAAGGCCGCCGCTCGCTGGTGCCGACCGGGGAGCCGGACGAGTTCATCGCCTGCGACGACGTGCTGGTGGCGATCGGGCAGGAGAACGCCTTCCCGTGGATCGAGCGCGATATCGGGCTTGAGTTCGACCGCTGGGGGATGCCGAAGGTCGACGAGGTGACGTTCCAGTCCACCAACCCGAAGGTGTTCTTCGGCGGCGACGCGGCGTTTGGGCCCAAGAACATCATCTGGGCGGTGGCGCACGGCCACCAGGCGGCGATCAGCATCGACAAGTTCTGCCAGGACGGCGACCTGCGCGCCCGGCCGGCGCCCGACACGACGCTCGTGAGCCAGAAGATGGGCATCCACGAGTGGAGCTACGACAACGATATCCGCATCGACCTGCGCTACAAGGTGCCCCACCTGGAGAAGAAGAAGGCGCTGTCGTCGATCAAGGACGAGGTGGAGCTGGGCTTCGACGTGGAGCTGGCCTTCAAGGAGGCGCAGCGCTGCCTGAACTGCGACGTGCAGACGGTGTTCGCGCCGAAGCTGTGCATCGAGTGCGATGCGTGCGTCGATATCTGCCCGGTGGACTGCATCACCTTCACCGAGAACGGACCGGAGGTGGAGTTGCGCACGCGGCTCGAGGCGCCGGCGACCAACCTGACGCAGGACATCTACGTCGCCGACGGGCTCAAGACCGGCCGGATCATGGCCAAGGACGAGGATGTCTGCCTGCATTGCGGCATGTGCGCCGAGCGCTGCCCGACCGGGGCGTGGGACATGCAGCGCTTCCTGCTCGACATGGCGCAGGTGACACCGATCGTGGCGGTCGAGAGGGAAGGAGTGGCGGCATGAGCCCGCAGGACGCCAATTTGCCGAGCTCCGCCTCGACCGTGAAGCCGATCGTTGCCGTGAACGATTTCGTGGTGAAGTTCGCCAACGTGAACGGCTCCGGCTCCGCCTCGGCGAACCAGCTGTTCGCCAAGGCGATCCTGCGCATGGGCATCCCGGTGACGCCGCGCAACATCTTCCCGTCGAACATCCAGGGGCTGCCGACCTGGTATGAGATGCGGATCTCCGACCGCGGCCACATGGGCGCGCGCGAGGGCACCGATCTCATGGTCGCGATGAACCCGCAGACCTGGGACGAGGACCTGAAGTCGATCCGGCCCGGCGGCTACCTGTTCTACGACAACACCAAGCCGATGCCGGCGAGCAAGTTCCGCACCGACATCACGGTGATCGGCATGCCGCTCACCAGCTTCACCAATGCCGCCTACTCGGTGCCGCGCGAACGGCAGCTGTTCAAGAACATCATCTATGTCGGCGCGCTGTCGGCGCTGATCAACATCGATCCGAAGGTGATCGAGGACCTGCTGGCCAGCCAGTTCAAGGGGCGCGACAAGCTGATCGCGGCGAACCACAAGGCGCTGCACATGGGCCGCGACTATGCGCTGGCGCATTTGCCGTGCCCGATCGGGCTGACGCTGGCGGCCAGCGACAAGGTGGGCGACCGCATCTTCCTCGACGGCAACACGGCCGCTGCCCTCGGCGCGGTGTATGGCGGGGCGACGGTGTGCGCCTGGTATCCGATCACGCCCTCCTCCTCGCTGGCCGAGGCGTTCACGGCGTTCTGCGGCCGGTATCGGGTGGACAAGGAGACCGGCAAGAAGAAGTTCGCCATCGTGCAGGCCGAGGACGAGCTGGCCTCGATCGGGATGGTGATCGGCGCCGGCTGGAACGGGGCGCGGGCGTTCACCGCCACGTCCGGGCCGGGGATCAGCCTGATGAGCGAGTTCATCGGGCTCGCCTATTTCGCGGAAATCCCGGCGACGATCTTCAACGTGCAGCGCAGCGGGCCCTCCACCGGCATGCCGACGCGCACGCAGCAATCGGATATCGCGATCTGCGCCTACGCCAGCCATGGCGACAGCAAGCACCCGCTGCTGATCCCGGAGGACCCGAACGAGTGCTTCCAGTTCGGCTCCATGGCGCTCGACCTGGCCGACCGGCTGCAGACGCCGGTTTTCGTCATGCTCGACCTCGAGATCGGCATGAACGAGCGACTGACGGCGCCGCTGGAGTGGGATGACAGCCGCAGGATGGACCGCGGCAAGGTGATGACGGCCGAGGAATTGCAGGCCGGGCGCGTGTTCGGCCGCTACCTCGATGTGGATGGCGACGCGATCCCGTATCGCACCTATCCCGGCACGCATCCCTCCAAGGGCGCCTACTTCACCCGCGGCACCTCGCGCGACGAGTTCGCGCGCTATACCGAGGCGGGCGATGCCTACCAGCGCAACATGGAGCGGCTGCTGAAGAAGTGGGACACGGCCAAGGGCCTGGTGCCGCCGGCGATCCGCACCGATGCGGGCAAGCCTACCAAATACGGCGTGATCTTCTACGGCTCCACCAGCCCGGCCATCCCCGAGGCAGCCGAGATCCTGGAGCAGCAGACCGGCGTGGTGCTGAACCAGCTGCGCATCCGCGCCTTCCCGTTCGGGCCGGAGGTGGAGGCGTTCATCGAGCAGCACGAGACGGTGTTCGTGGTCGAGCAGAACCGCGACGCGCAGATGCGCACGCTGCTGATCAACGAGCTGGAAACCAATCCGAAGAAGCTGGTGCGCGTGCTCCACTACAACGGCGAACCGATCACCGCCGAGTTCATCGCCGGCGACATTGGCCGCCACCTCAACCCCGCTCCAGTCCGGGAGGCCGCAGAATGACCTACCTTCCCAAGCCCAAGCTGGCCCACCCCGACCTGCCGCGCAACGAGCTGGGGTTCACCCGGCGCGACTACGAAGGGCCGGTCTCGACCCTGTGCGCCGGCTGTGGCCACGATTCGATCTCGGCGGCGATCATCCGCGCCGTGTTCGAGCTGAACCTGCCGCCGCACCGCATCGCCAAGATGTCGGGCATCGGGTGTTCGTCCAAGACGCCCTCGTATTTCCTCGGCAACTCGCACGGCTTCAACTCGGTGCACGGGCGCATGCCCAGCGTGCTGACCGGGGCGAACCTGGCCAACAAGGAGCTGCTGTATCTCGGCGTGTCCGGCGACGGGGACAGCGCCTCGATCGGGTTCGGGCAGTTCAGCCACTCGATCCGGCGCGGCGTGAACATGACCTACATCGTCGAGAACAACGGGGTGTACGGGCTGACCAAGGGCCAGTTCTCCGCCACCGCCGACCGTGGCGCCAAGAACAAGCGCGGCGTTGCGAACATGGACGAGGCGATCGACATGATCGGCATCGCCATCCAGCTCGGCGCCACCTATGTCGCGCGCAGCTTCTCGGGCGACAAGGGCCAGCTGGTGCCGCTGATCAAGGGCGCGCTGCAGCACAACGGCGCGGCGTTCATCGACTGCATCTCGCCGTGCGTGGCGTTCAACAACCACGACGGCAGCACAAAGAGCTTCGACTACGTGCGCGAGCACAACGAGGCGGTGAACTTCCTCGACGTGATCACCGGGCGCAACGAGATCACCGTGGACTACGAGCCGGGCACGACGGAGATCGTGCGCCAGCACAACGGCAGCCTGCTGAAGCTGCGCAAGCTGGCCAACGACTACGACGTGACCGACCGGGTGGCGGCGATGAACTTCCTCGAGACCCGCAAGGCGCGCGGCGAGATCGTCACCGGCCTGCTCTATGTCGATCCCGACGCCGAGGACATGCACGGCTACCTGGAAACCCACGACAAGCCGTTCAACACCATGACCGACGAGGAGCTGGTGCCAGGCGCCGCGGCGCTGGCCAAGCTGAACGCCTCGCTGCGGTAGTCTTCGCCAAGGTTTGAGGGTGCAGGGGGCTCGGCCCCCTGCCGGGCCTGGGCAGCGCCCAGCCTCGCTTGCTGCGCCCTATCCCGCCACCCGCTGCGGCAGATCGAGCGGGATCAATCCCATTTCCAGGCTGCGGGCGATGCGGCGGGCCCTCTCGCGCATGTGCTCGGCGCCGGCGGGGGTGAAATGGGCGTCGGCCGTGCGCTCGAAGATCTCCAGCCAGCGTGTGAAATGCGCCGGGGTCAGGGCGAGGTGCGCATGCGCCTGCATCGGCCGGCCATGGTATTCCCCGGTCATGAGCGCGACCGAGCACCAGAAGCCGGTGATGGTGGCGATGTGGGCCTCCCAGTCCGCTACGCCGGCGAAAACCGGGGCCAGGACGGGGTCCTGGCGCGCCGTGCCGTAGAAATCGCGCAGGAAGGCTTCGATCGCCGGTCGGTCGAGGCCTGTCTGCGCCATCACGGCGCGGGTGAGGGCGACGCGGCGCTCGGGATCGGGCTCGTGGGGGAAACTGGACATGGCCCAGCATAGGCGGTGAAATTGGCTTTTCCAATACCAATTTGAGGTCGCCGATCGCGTTCCCATCTGCGTGAACGCGCGACGATGGGGTTGCGGCCCGGCCTGATCCGGGCGAGGAGCGGTGCATGCGGATCGCCTCGTTGTGTCTTTGCGCGCTGTGCGCGCTGGCCGGCCCCGCGCCGGCTGGCCCAGCCCGGGCGCAATCCGGCCCGCCGGCGCCGCTGGCGGTGGAGGCGCCGCGGCCCGCGACGTCGCGCGAGTTCCTGTACCAGGGCGAGGCCACCAGCATCCTCGGGCGCCAGGTGCTTGGCCCGGAGGGCGCGGTGGCCGGACGGATCGTCGACGTGCTGGTTGGCGATGCCGGCCTGCCGCGCGCGGCGGTGATCGAGTTCGGCGGCTTCATGGGCGTGGGCAACCGGCGGGTCGCGGTCACCTGGAGCTCGCTGGCCTTCAATGCCGCCGCGCGCACCATCTCGCTCGACATGACGGTGGACCAGATCCGCGCCGTTCCGAAGTTCCGCGAGCCCGAGAAACCCGCCGATCCGCCGGTCAGCGTTGCGGTGCCGCCACCGGGCGCCAAGCCGCCGCCGATTCCGCAGGGGCCGTGACGGCGCCGCAGCCTTCCCGCGGGCAGCAGCGCGCGCTCGACTGGTTCAACTTCCTCGTGGCCAACGCGCAGACGGGGTTCGGCGCGTTCGTGGCCGTCTACCTGACGTCCCAGGCATGGACGCAGGGGCAGATCGGGCTGATGCTGAGCGTCGGCACGGTGGCGTCGATCGTGAGCCAGGTGCCGGCCGGGGCGGTGGTGGACGCGATCGCCAGCAAGCGGCTGGCCGCCTTCGTCGCCTGCGCCACGATCTCGGTCTGCGCGCTGCTGATCGGGCTGTGGCCGGTCGAGCTGTCGGTCTTCGTCGCCAAGATCCTGCACGGGTTCGCCAGTTCGCTGCTGTCGCCGTCGATCGCGGCAATGAGCCTGGTGCTGGTGGGGCACGTGGCGCTGGGTGAGCGGCTGGGGCGCAATGCCCGCTATGCCGCGGCCGGCAGCGCGATCGCGGCGGCGGTGATGGGGTTCATCGGCACCTATGTGTCGGAGGCTGCGGTATTCTATCTCACGGCGGCCCTGATGGCCCCGGCGCTGCTGGTGCTGCGCGCCATGGGCGGGCCGGTGGCGCAGCAACTGCCGGGTGCCGCGTTGCTGCCGGCGGCCGGGCCGCCGCCGCCGGGGGTGCTGCGCGCCGGGCTCGGGCTGCTGACGGACCGGCGGGTGCAGGCCTTCGCGCTGGCGGTGGTGCTGTTCCACCTCGCCAATGCCGCCCAGCTGCCGCTGATGGCCAGCGAGGTGACGGTGCAGACCGGCAGCTATGCCAGCATGGTGATCGCCGCCTGCATCGTGCTGCCGCAGTTCATCGTGGTGGGGCTGGCGCCCATGGTTGGGCGGCGCGCGCAGCTTTGGGGGCGGCGGCCGGTGCTGGCGCTGTGCTTCCTGGCGGTGCCGCTGCGCGCGGCGCTGCTGGCCGTGGCGGACTCGCCCTATGCGCTGATCGCGATCCAGGCGCTGGACGGCATCAGCGCGGCCGGCTTCGGCGTGCTGGTGCCGCTGGTGGCCGCCGACCTGACGCGCGGGACCGGCCGGTTCAACCTGTGCCTGGGGATGTTCGGCCTGATGTCCGCGCTGGGGGCGACCTTGAGCACGGCGCTGGGCGGGATGGTGGCGGACGCGGCCGGCACGCCGGCGGCCCTGCTGGTGCTGGCCGGCTGCGGGCTGCTGGCGGTGGCGACCGTGGCGTTCGTGGTGCCCGAGACGCGCGAGGAACCCGGCGCGCCCGTTATCCGGCCCGCAGCGCCCGGTTCTCCAGCCGGCTCAGCAGCCGCACCAGCGGCCACAGCAGCGCGAAATAGATCAGCGCCGCGGCCACGATCGGCGTCGGGTTGTAGGTGAGGCTCTGCGCCTGGCGCGCCTGGAACAGCAGCTCCGGCATCGCCACCACGCTGCCAAGTGCCGTGAGCTTTACCACCTCCAGCGTGTTGGACATCAACTCCGGCAGCACGTTGCGCACCGCCTGCGGCAGGATGACATACGCCATGGTCTGGCTGCGCGAGAGGCCGGTGGAGCGCGCGGCCTCCGCCTGGCCCGAGGGCACCGAGTCGATGCCGGCGCGCAGGATCTCGCCGTAATAGGCGCCGGTGTTGAGGAAGAAGGCCAGCGCCACGCAGCCGAAGCCGCCGAGTTCGATGCCCGCGAAGGGCAGGCCGGCATAGAGGAAGATCAGCAGCACCAGCGGCGGGAAGGCGCGGAAGAAATCCACCCAGGCGATCAGCGGCCAGCGCACCCAGCGCGAGCGGATGCGCGCCAGCAGCGCCAGCGCGAGCCCGCCGGCCAGCCCCAGCGGCACGACGGTGATCGACAGCAGCAGCGTGTTGCCAAGGCCCGCGAGCAGGATCGGCCAGGCCGCCTTCATGATCTCGATGTTGAAGAAGGTGTCGAGCATCACTTCTTCCACGCAAAGCGCGTCTCGACCCAGCGGCCGGCGACGACGACGGGAATGAACAGCACCAGGTAGGCGGCGGCACCGAGCATCAGCGGCGAGGGGTTGTAGCTGTTCGAGACCGCCGAGGAGGCCTGGCCCAGGATCTCGGACACCGCCACCACCGAGCCGAGTGCGGTGCCCTTGGTGATGGCGATGGTGCGGCTGGTCAGCGGCGGGATGGTCAGGCGCAGCGCCTGCGGCAGCACCACGCCGAGCAGCGTTTGCGTGAACGACAGCCCGGTGGAGCGCGCCGCCTCCCACTGGCCGCGCGGCACGGCGGTGATGCCGGCCCAGAAGATCTCCTCGCTGAACGCCATCAGCACCAGGGCGAGGGCCGCCCAGGTGGAGACGAAGCCGGACGGCACGATGTCCATGCTCGGCAGGCCGAAATAGATCAGCACGATGATCACCAGCGGCGGCAGCGCGCGCAGCACGTCCACCACGAAGATCAGCAGCCAGTTCAGCGGCCTTATGCCGGCGGCGCGCAGCAGGGCGAGGGCCAGCCCGCTGGCGATGCCGGTGACGACCACCAGCACGGCCAGCTCGATCGTCACCAGCATGCCGTACAGGATGTCCGGCCAGTATTTGGCCATGACGCGGGCGTTGAAGAACGTGTCGAGGAAGCGGTCCCAGCCGGTCATGTGCGCGGTCAGTGGCGCTGGATCTGGCCGATGAAGGCGCGGGTGCGTGCCTCAAGCGGGGATTCGAAGATGGCGGCGGGCGGGCCCTGCTCGACGATCAGCCCATCGTCCATGAACACCACGCGGTCGGCGGCGGCGCGGGCGAAACCCATCTCGTGCGAGACGACCACCATCGTCATGCCGCTCTCGCGCAGCTCACGCATCACGGCGAGCACGCTGCCGACCAGCTCCGGGTCCAGCGCGCTGGTCGGCTCGTCGAACAGCATCACGCGGGGTTCGAGGGCGATGGCGCGCGCGATCGCCACGCGCTGGGCCTGGCCGCCCGAAAGCTGGCCGGGCGTGTGGCCGGCACGGTCGGCGAGGCCCACGCGGTCGAGGGCCGCGCGGCCCAGTGCGTCAGCCTCGTCGCGCGACTTGCCGGCGACCTTGCGCAGCGCGAGCGTCACGTTCCCCAGCGCCGTCATGTGCGGGTAGAGGTTGAAGCTCTGGAACACCATGCCGATGCGCTGGCGCGCCTTGTTGATGTCGGTGCGGCGGTCCAGCAGGTCGATGCCGTCCACCACCACGCTGCCGCTGGTCGGCTCCTCGAGCCGGTTGAGGCAGCGCAGCAGGGTCGACTTGCCGGAGCCGGACGGGCCGATCACGAACACCAGTTCGCGCTCGGCCACCAGCAGGTCGACGCCCTTCAGGACGTGAAGGGCACCGAAATGCTTGTGGATCGCGCGGGCATCCACGATCGGCGCGGCCATGGTCAGTCGCACTTCAGGGTGAACGGAGTCGGGTCGTAGCCCGGCATGCCCGGGACGCCATAGCCTGGGGTGACCACCCGCTCCAGCGCATCGGCCGCCGGCGCCATGCCGAACCACTTCTCCGACAGCTTGGCGATGGTGCCGTCCTGCTTCATGCAGTTCAGCACGTCCTGCATCTGGTTGCGCAGCGCCACGCTGTCCTTGCGGAAGGGGGCGGCCCAATGGGCGCGGGTCTGCGTCAGCTCCAGGTCGGCGGCGAATTGCGGGTTGCGGCTGGCGGCGTAGCGGATGACGGTGTTGCCGCCGAGCGTGGCGTAGGCGCGGCCGGAGAGCACCGCCTGGATCGCGTCGGGCTGGGTGTCGTAGACCTGGGTGGTGAAGCCGTGCTTCTCGCCCTCGGCCTTCGAGAGCTGCTCGTAGGGCGTGCCCTTGTTCACGGCGACGGCCTTGCCCTTGAGGTCGGCCCAGTCCTTGATCGGCGCGCTGCCCTTCTTGATGCCGAACTGGAATGCGGTCCAGAGGTAGCCGGCGGTGAACAGCATGTTCTCCGCGCGCTCCTTCGTCACCGTGGTGGGTGCTGCGATGAAGTCGTAGCGGCCGGCCTGCAGGCCCGGGATCAGGCCGGAAAAGCTGGTGCTGTCGATCACGATCTCGCGCTTCATGCGGCGCGCGGCCTCGGTGAACAGGTCGACCTGGAAGCCCTCGATGCCGCCGCCGAGCTTGGCCATGGCATGCGGCGCGAAGGTGCCGTCCACGCCGGTGCGCAGCGGCGGCTGGCCGGATTGGGCCTGCAGCGGGCCCGCGGCGAGGCTGGCGGCGAGCGCGAGGGCAGCCGCCGGAAAGGCGCGGCGAAGCAGCATTTGTGAACTCCCTGTCATTCTTTGCTCATGCACAATGCCGCGCCGCAGCGTGGCGGCGCAAGTCGGTGGCGCCGCGGACGATTGACAGGGCGGCGCCACGGGCTGCATTGGCGATGCAACGATGCAGGGAGCCGCCCGTCGTGACGCGATCCACCGCCGCCGATGCTGGATCAGCCGCCGCGCCGCCGCGCCTGCGCTCCGACCTTGCCCTTGCCCTGGCCCTCGCCGTGGCCGCCGCGGCGCTTTATGCCGGCTTCGGGATGCGCCTCGCCCAAGGGCAGTATCTCGACTTCTACAACCTGGCCTTCGATTTCGACCCGCCGCGCTACGTCGCGCTCATGGGCCTGGCGGAATACGAGCGCGGCAACGTGAAGCATCCGCTGATCCTGCTGCTGCGCCCGCTGGCCTGGCCGCTGGTCGCCGCCGGGCTGTCGCCGAAGGCGGCCGCCACGCTGGTGATGGCCGGGTTCGGCGGCGCCACCGTGGGCGTGGTGTTCCTGTTCCTGCGCGCGATCGCCGCGGCACGGCTGCCGGCGCTGGCGCTGGCGCTGCTGTTCGCCGTCTCGGGCGGGCAGGTGTTCACCGCGCTGATCGCCGAGGCCTATGGGCCGGCGGCGTTCGGCATCGCCTGCGTCTGGCTGCTCACGGTGCGCGCCCTGGCCGATCCGCTGCGCTTGCGGTGGGCGCGCGTTGCCGCCGCGGTGTTCGGCTACGGCGTGACCACCACCAACGTCGTGCAGTCGTTCATGGCCGAGGCGCTGGTCTGGCTGCGCCATCGCGGCGTGGCCGGCGCGGTGCGCCCCTTGATCGGCTTCGGCATCGCGGTCGGCGTGGTTGCCGCGATGCTGACCGCGTTGGTGTGGATCGACCTGCTGCTGGCGGCGCTGGCCGACCCGATGGCGGTGGTGAAGGAGGTGTACTGGGCGCGCACCAAGGGCGAGCGGGTTGGGCTGCTGGACGTTCTGCTGCGCCTGCTCGGCTACACGATGGTGTCGCCGGAGTACGACAGGGTGCCCCTGCCGGACGGATTCGACATGCTGGATTTCCGCTCGCCGCGCTTCGGGGTGCTGGCCGGGGCGGCGTTCGTGCTGTGGCACCTGTTCTGGCTGGCCGGCGCGGTGGCCGCGCTGCGCAACCCCGCGACGCGCTGGCTGGCGGTCGGGCTGGCTGCGACGCTGGCGTTCAACATCCTGTTCCATGTCGATTTCCAGTTCCGCGGCAGCCTCTATCTCTATGCCGGGCATACGCATTTCCTGGTCTTCGCGCTCGGGGCCGGGCTCGCGCCGCTGTTGCGTCCGCAGGGCGCGGGCATGTACGCCTATGTCGCGGTCGTGCTGCTGCTGGCCGTGCTGGTCGGCGGCGTGACGCTGGACCGCGTGGCGGAGTTCGTCACCGGCTTCGACGAGGTCCGCATCGACTGCCCGGCCCCCTGCAGGGAGTAGCGATACGTGAGCGACCTCGTCTCTCCGCCGGCCGCCACCCGGGGCACCGGCCCCGCCGATGCGCTGCCGCTGTGCGTCGACCTCGACGGCACGCTGGTGCGCACCGACACGCTGGTGGAAGGGCTGATCGCGCTGACCGGCAGCCTGCGCCTGGGCGCGCTGGCAGCGGCCTTCGCGGCCGGGCGCGCCGGGCTGAAGGCGCGGGTCGGCGCGCTGGCCCCGCCGGACCCGGCGCTGCTGCCATACAACGAGGCCTTGCTGGACTGGCTGCGCGCGCAGAAGGCGGCCGGGCGGCGCCTGGTGCTGGCGACGGCAGCCAACGAAACCGTGGCGCACAGCGTCGCCGCCCATCTCGGCCTGTTCGACGAGGTGATCGCATCGTCGCCCACGCACAACCTCAAGGGTCGGCACAAGGCCGCGGCCCTGTTGGAACGCTTCGGCCGCGGCGGCTTCGCCTATGCCGGCGACGCGCGGGCCGACCTCGCGGTGTGGGAACAGGCGGGCGCGGCCGTGCTGGTCAATGTCTCGTCCGGCGTGGCCGCCCGCGTCGGCGTGCCGGTGGAGCGGCGGATCGAGGACCGCCCGGCGCTGCTGCCGTCGCTGCTGCGGGCGATGCGGCCGCACCAATGGGTGAAGAACCTGCTGGTGTTCGTGCCGATCTTCACCTCGCACGCGGTGTTCGACGCGCCGAGCTGGATCGGCGGGTTGCTGGCCTTCGCCGCCTTCAGCGCGGCCGCCTCGGGCATCTACCTGGTCAACGACCTGCTCGACCTAGGGGCGGACCGCGCCCACCCCAAGAAGCGCCACCGCCCCTTCGCCGCCGGCGCCGCCCCGCTGCCGGCGGGCATCGTGCTGGCCAAGCTGCTGCTGCTGGTGGCCCTGGCGCTGGGCTGGTGGGCGGGCATCCTCTGGGTGATCGTGGCCTATGCGGCGACGTCGCTGGCCTATTCGCTGCGCCTCAAGCGGCTGCCGCTGGTCGATGTATTCGCGCTGGCCGGGCTCTACACCATCCGCCTGTTCGGCGGCGGCGAGGCGACCGACCACGCCCTGTCGCTGTGGCTGCTGGCCTTTGCGAGCTTCCTGTTCCTCAGCCTCGCCCTGGTCAAGCGCGTGGCCGAGGCGATGGACAACGACAAGCGCGCCACCGGGCGCATCGCCGGGCGCGGCTACGGGCCGGACGACCTGGTGATCCTGCAGCTGTTCGGCGTGTGCTCGGCGTTCTGCTCCAGCCTGGTGCTGGCGCTGTATGTGCAGGCGGAGGCCGGCACCGGGCGCTTCGCGGCACCTGGCCTGCTCTGGGGCATCGTGCCGCTGGTGCTGCTGTGGAACTGCCGCATCTGGCTGTCCACGGCGCGCGGCTTCATGCACCACGACCCGATCCTGTATGCCGCGCGCGACCGCGTGACCTGGGCGATCGGGCTGGCCGTCGCGGCGGTGATGCTGGCGGCCCAGATGGGCTTCGGTGGGGGCTGACACGCATGCAAGGTGCCGTCCTCCTGCTGGCGCTGGTCAGCATCGCCATGAGTGCGGTGGCGCAGGTGTTGCTGAAATACGGCATGACCAGCGCGCCGGTGCGCGGCGCCATCGCCGAAGGGCCGGCGCTCGGCATTGCCACGGCGGTGGCGCTCAGCCCCGGGGTGATGGGCGGGCTGACGCTGTACGGCCTCGGCACCGTGCTGTGGCTCGGCGTGCTGTCGCGCGTCGAATTGTCACAGGCCTATCCGTTCGTGGGGCTGAGCTTCGTGCTGACCGCGGCGATGGGCTGGCTGATCTTCGCCGACGCGATGACGCTGCCGCGCATGGCCGGCATCGCATTGATCGTGGTGGGGGTGGTGCTGGTCGGGCGCAGCTGAACGCTTGCCCTGGCCCGTGCGCCCCCCCACCTTGCCCGGTAACATCGAACACGGAGGACGAAGATGGCCGTCACGTCCCGCGCCTGCGCGCTGCTGCTGCTCCTGGCCCTGGCGCATTGCGCCAGCCCAGCCGGCGCGCGCACCCTGCTGGTCGGCGAAAGCCGCGAGTTCAAGCTGCCGTCCGAGGCGGTGCGCGCCGCCAAGGATGGCGACCGCGTGGTGATCGACCCCGGCGAGTATTTCGACTGCGCCGTGGTCAGCGCCAACAACGTCACCATCGAGGGCGCCTCGCCCGACGGCACCGCGGTGCTGACCGACAAGGTCTGCCAGGGCAAGGCGCTGCTCGTCACCACCGGGCGCGACATCACCCTGCGCAACCTGACGCTCCAGCGCGCGCGCGTGCCGGACATGAACGGCGCCGGCATCCGCGCCGAAGGCGTGAACCTCACCATCGAGCGGGTGAAGTTCATCAACAACCAGAACGGCATCCTGGCCGCCGCGAACCCGCCAAGCACCATCACCATCCGCGACAGCGAATTCCTGCGCAACGGCTACTGCTCGCCCTGCGCCCACGGCATCTACGTCAACGCGCTGAAGCTGCTGCGCGTGGAGAACAGCAAATTCGCCGACACGCGCCAGGCCCACCACATCAAGAGCCGGGCGGCGCGCACCGAGATCATCGGCGTCGAAACCCGCGACGGCGACAACGGCACCGCCAGCTACCACATCGACATCCCCAACGGCGGCAGCCTGGTGGTGCGCGACACCACGATGCAGAAGGGGCCGAAGGCGGAGAACCGCTCGACGGCCATCATGATCGGCGCCGAGGGCGTGAACCAGCCGACGCGCGAGATCATCATCGAGAACAACACCATGATCAACACCGGCAGCTACCAGACCTTCATGGTGACGAACCTGACCGCCACCGAGGCGATGCTGAAGGGCAACCGCCTGACCGGGCAGGTGCAGCCGCTGAAGGGCGACGGCGAGGTGCGCTGACTCCGGCCCTGGCGCACCCGGCGAAACGTCGTATAATTCGAATTATACGACGCTCACCCGTATAAAAACCTCGGGAGACCAGCATGGCCAGCACCCTCAAGCTCGACCCGCCGCTGCGCGGCCGCATCTACGACAGCATCGCCGAGACCATCGGCAACACGCCGCTGGTGCGCATCCCGAACATCACCAAGGATGACGGCATCAAGGCCGACATCCTGCTGAAGCTGGAGTTCTTCAACCCGCTCGCCAGCGTGAAGGACCGCATCGGCGTCAACATGATCGAGGCGATGGAGGCCGAGGGAAAGATCGGCCCGGGTGCCGTGATCATCGAGCCGACCAGCGGCAACACCGGCATCGGGCTGGCCTTCGTGTGCGCCGCGCGCGGCTACCGGCTGATCCTGACCATGCCCGAGTCCGTCTCGATCGAGCGGCGCAAGATGCTGCAATACCTCGGCGCCGAGATCGACCTGACCCCGCGCGAGAAAGGCATGACCGGCGCCGTCAACCGCGCCAAGGAATTGCTGGAGCAGAACCCCGGCGCGGTGATCGCCAACCAGTTCGGCACGCCCTCGAACCCGGATATCCACCGCCGCACCACCGCCGAGGAGATCTGGCACGACACGCAGGGCGGCGTGGACGCGCTGGTCAGCGGCATCGGCACCGGCGGCACCATCACCGGCGTGGGCCAGGTGCTGAAGGCGAAGAAGCCGGGCGTGCGCATCGTGGCTGTCGAGCCCTCGGCCAGCCCGGTTCTGTCGGGCGGCGCCCCCGCCCCGCACCCGATCCAGGGCATCGGCGCCGGCTTCGTGCCGGAGGTGCTCGACACCAAGGTGTACGACGAGATCATCCAGGTGACCGGCGACGAATCGATGGCCACCGCCCGGCGGTTGGCCCGGCGCGAGGGCATTCCGGGCGGCATCTCCTCCGGTGCCGCGCTGGCCGCCGCCCTCAAGCTTGCCGCGCGGCCGGAGATGGCGGGCAAGCAGATCGTGGTGATCATCCCCAGCTTCGCCGAGCGCTACATCACCACGGCGCTGTTCGACGGGCTGGGCTGAGCCGGCTCCGCAACGGCCGCGCGCAGGCTCAGGCGCGCTCGACCGGGCGGAGGGGAAGCAGATAGCCTTTCAGCAGGGCCTTCCCCACCAGCCCGGCGCGGCCCGCATACCGTCCCGCGCGACCGCGCTCCTTCAGGAACACGCGCAACAGCATCGCCAGGCCCTGCCGGCGCGGGAAGTGCTTGCGCACCAGCACGGCATAGCTGGTGAAATACAGCGCCTCCGCCGCCGGGCTGCGCTCGCCCCCGGAGGAGGCGCCGGCATGGTGCAGCAGGAACGGCTCCTCCACGTACTGGATCGGCACCCCCGCCGCCTTCAGGCGCAGGCAGAAATCGGTGTCTTCCCAGTAGACGAAGAAGCTCTCGTCCAGCAGCCCGATCCGGCGCAGCAGCGCGGCCGCGAGGCCCAGGCAGCAGCCGCTGGCGTATTCGACAACGCGGCTGCCGGGCCCGCCCGGGCGGTAGTCGTCGTGCCGGTTGCTGAAGATCCAGCCGAAATCGAGGTAGCCGCCGGCGTACCACGAGCGCTGCGGATCGTCGTGGAACATGACGCGTGGCGCGATCACCTCGGCCCCCGTCGCATCCCAAGCGGCCACCAGGGCGCCGAGGAAATCGGGCGTGAACTCGGTATCGGGGTTCAGCAGCATGGTGCGCTCGGCACCATCGGCCAAGGCACGCCGCAGGCCCTGGTTCACCGCGCGCGCGAAGCCGGCGTTCTCGGTGTTGCGCAGCACGGTGATGCGCGGATCGCCGAGCGACTCCAGGAACGCCCCGCCGCCATCCTCGGGGCTGTTGTCCACCGCGACCAGCCGCCAATCGGCGAAGGTCTGCGCGCGCAGGCAGTCCCACAGCGGCCCCAGCTCGGCGCGGCTGCGGTACAGCACCACGATGATCGCCAGCGGGGTCATGCCAGGTGCCCGCGGATGGTCTCGGCCAGGGCGCGCGGCAGCCGGGTTTGCGCGATCGCATCGAGCGACCGCTGGAAGCCCGCATAGGAAACGGGGTCGCGCAGCGCGGACGGATGCTCCAGCAAACGCTTCACCTCCTCGATGTCCGCGCACAGATGCCCGATCGGGCCGTGTTGCGCCACCAGCCCGTCCAGCATCGCGTTGCGCACGGCGATCAGTGGCTTGCGCTGGTTGATGCAGTCGAGCAGCGAGCCGCTGGCGGTCAGCTCATACTCGTCGCGGAACGCCATGAACGCATAGTCCGCGGTGCGGACGCGCGCGAGGAAGGCCGCGCGGTCCAGGCGGGCAGGGGGGATGTCCAGCCCCGCCAGCGCCGCTTCGTCGTATTCGGCGCTCGGGCGGCCGACCACCGGCCAGTCGTACGAAGCGCCGACGCTGCGGTGGAGCGCGATGTAGTCGTCGAAGCCCTTGTGCCGGTTCGCGGTGCCGACCCAGGCGATCCGCAGCCGCGCCGGGGCCGGCCACGGCACCACCGCGGCGGCCTCGCGCTCCAGCACCGTATGCGGCCAGACCAGGAAATCGTCGGCCAGGCCATGGCGCAGCGCGACCGTGCGGATGTGCTCCTCCAGCACCACCAGCCGGATGCGCGGATGCCGGGCCACGCGCAGCCCCGCGCGCAGATCGATCAGCCGCCGCCGCGGATCGCGCGAGCGCCAGCCGATCGCGGTGGCGAGGTTGCCGTGCATGACGATGCGGATGCGAAGGGTGGGGTGGCGCAGCGCCAGCCCGCGCGCGACGAACAGCGTCTCGGGCCCGGCGGACAGCAGCACCAGCACCGATGGGCGCAGCGCCGCGACGAGGCCGGACAGGGTGCGCCATTGCGCCCGCATGCGCCGCAGATGCACGCCGCCCGGCGCCATCACCTCGATCTCGCGCCACTCCACCCCGGCCAGCGGCCGCTCGTCCACCTCGGCGATCGCGTCGCGCTGCTGGCGCGTGGTGGCGAGCACCGCCGGGCCGGCGGCCAGCGCCAGCGCCTCCAGCAGCGCGCCATTCACCGCGGCATGCTCGCCGTCGCGGTAGGTTGGCTCGGCGACCAGCAGGCCGGCGTGGGCGGTCACTTCGTCGCCCCGGGCACGGCGCTCCCGCCCAGGCGCCCGGCCATGCGGCGGGCCTCCTGGTACAGCGCGTGGTCGAACTGCCACAGCCCGACGGCCCAGCCCACGACGCCAAGCGCCACGGCCGGCAGCACCTGCAGCAGCGGGGCGTGCGGCGACCAGTCGTGCATCGCCATCACGACGGCGGCCGGCGCGATCGCCAGGAGCGTCAGCACCGCGCTGCGGCCCAGGATCGGCAGGATGTCGCCGCGGTTGACCTCCGCCATGCGCGCCAGATGCGGACGGTAGAGCACGCCGGCGAACACGGCCTCGCAGATCCGCGCCCCGGCCGCCCCGGCGATGCCGCCCAGGCAGCCGACGGTGAACATGACGGCGCCCGCCAGGCACTGCGCCGCCTGGAACTTGGCCAGCCTGCGCGTCTGCTCCAGGGCAAGGAAGATCTCCCACGCCATCAGCAGCGTCGTGCCGATCAGCGCGCTGATCGACAGCAGGCTGAGCACCGGCGCCCCGCCGACCCACTGCTCGCCGTACAGCGTCAGCAGCACCGGGCCGGACACCACCGCCAGGCCGCCGAAGGCCGGCCAGAGCAGCGCGGTGTTGATGCCCATCATGCGCAGGTAGGTGTGGCGGAACGACAGCCCCATGCGGCGCTGCGCCACGAGGTCGACGAACAGCACGCGCATCATGATGGCCTGGAAGTTCTCCCACAGCATCATCACCAGCCCGGCCGCGCGGGCGTAGATCCCCAGCGCGTGCAGGCCCAGCATCCAGCCCAGGATGACGTCCAGCAGCCGGAGATGCATGTTGGCGATGCCGGTGGTGGCGAGCATGTCCAGCCCGTAGCGGGTGATGTCCCGCCAGCCGCGCAGGCTCATGCGCAGGCTGGCGAAGCGGCGCCCGACGATGTTGATCGCCACCGCCGCCACGACCGCGCCGGCCACCTGGCCGTAGGCCAGGCTCATGTAGCTGTGCCCCGCGATGACGAAGCCGAGCATCGCGGTGGTGGCCACCAGGTGCCGGCCGAGGTTGATCATCGCGATCGGCCGGAAATTGCCCTCCCGCTCGGTGCAGGCGGCGGGCAGCAGCTCCAGGCACGCCAGCAGCGGCACCACCGCCAGCAGCAGCAGCACGTCGCGCACGCCGGGCTCGCCCAGCAGATGCCCGCCCAGCAGGCTCATCGCCACGATCAGCATCGACACCGCGGCCGAAAGCACCACGTTGATCGTGAACACCCCCGCCAGGAAGGCCGCATCGATCGCGGGCGCGCGGATCACGTAGTTCGACAGGCCGATGGTGCGCAGCATGCCCAGCAGCCCCGCCATCGCGGCGGCCACCGCGAAAACCCCGGTTTCGTAGGGGGTCAGCAGCCGGGCAAGCACCAGCGACGCACCGAACTGCATCACCACGAGCCCGCCCTGCGACAAGGTCATCCAGGCGAGGCCGCGACGAACCGAAAAGGCCATACTTGCTTCCATACAGGGCCAGACGCCGCGGCCAAGGTATATAGACGCCCATGGTGCCGCACCAGCACGCCCGGTGGCGCGCTAGCGCAGGCTTGACCGGGTTGGACTACGGAAGCGTGAACGCGCCGGCTATTTCCGCCCCGGCATCCGGTGGCGGAAGGCCAGCGCCTCGGCCACGTCCTGGCGGCGGATCGCCTCCACGCCGGCGAGGTCGGCGATGCTGCGCGCCACCCGCAGCGTGCGCGTGTAGCCGCGGGCCGACAGGCGCAGCCGGTCCGCCGCCTGCTCCGCCAGCGCGCGGGCCTCGGCCGACAGGGCGAAGCGCGTGGCGTCGGCCTCGGCATTGGTCGCCGGCCCCGCCTCGCCGCCGCGCGCCCGCTGCGCCGCCCGGGCGCGCGCCACGCGTTCGGCCACCAGGGCAGTCGCCTCGCCGGGCGGCGCGCGCGACAGCTCCGACGGCACGATCGGCTGCACCTCCACGGTCAGGTCGATGCGGTCCAGCAGCGGGCCGCTGATCCGGCCCTGGTAATCCTCCCCGCAGCGCGGCGCCCGGCCGCATTCGCGCGCCGCGTCGCCCAGGTAGCCGCAGCGGCAGGGGTTCATCGCCGCGACAAGCTGGAACCGCGCCGGGTAGGTGATGTGGGCTGCCGCGCGGGAGACCGTGGTTCGCCCCGCCTCGATCGGCTGGCGCAGCGCCTCCAGCGCCGGGCGAGGGAATTCGGGCAGTTCATCGAGGAACAGCACGCCGCGATGGGCGAGCGACACCTCGCCCGGCTTGGCCCGCTGCCCGCCGCCGGTGAGTGCGGCCATGCTCGCCGAATGGTGCGGCTCGCGGAACGGCGGGCGCATCACCAGCCGCCCGCCCTCCAGCATGCCGGCCACCGAATGGATCATGCTGACTTCCAGCGCCTCCATCGGCAGCAGGTCCGGCAGCAGCCCCGGCAGGCGCGCGGCGAGCATCGACTTGCCGCTGCCGGGCGGGCCGACCAGCAGCAGATTGTGCCCGCCGGCAGCCGCGATCTCCAGGGCGCGCTTGGACGATTCCATGCCGCGCACCTCCGAGAGGTCCGGCACCGGCGCGCCGGCCTCAAGCCCCGCCGCCACCGGGGGCGAGAGCACCTGGGTGCCGCGGAAGTGGTTCACCAGGGCCAGCAGGTCGGGCGCTGCCAGCACCTCCAGCCCGGTGCCGGCCCAGGCCGCCTCGCCGCCCTGCATCGCCGGGCAGACCAGGCCCAGCTCGCGCGCCGAGGCTGCCATCGCCGCCGGCAGCACCCCGGCCACCGGGTTCAGCCGCCCATCCAGCGACAATTCGCCCAGGGCGGCGAACTCGCCCATCTCCTCGCGCGGCAAAACGTCCATCGCCGCCAGCACGGCGAGCGCGATCGGCAGGTCGAAATGGCTGCCTTCCTTCAACAGGTCGGCCGGGGCGAGGTTGATCAGCACCCGCTTGGGCGGCAGCGACAGCCCCATCGCCGTCAGCGCCGCGCGCACCCGCTCGCGCGCCTCGCCCACCGCCTTGTCCGGCAGGCCGACCACCAGGAAGGCCGGCAGGCCCGGCGAGATCTGCACCTGCACCTCCACCGGCACGGCCTCGATCCCGGCAAACGCGAAGCTCTGGATGCGTGCGATCGTCACGGGGGCGAGTGTCGCAGCCCCCGGTGCCGATCGTCAACGAGCGTCAGGCGGTCGCGGCGTCGGCCCCCAGCTCCACCAGCACCACCTCCGGCGGCACCCCCAGCCGCACCGGCAGCGTGCTCACCCCGAGCCCGCCCGAGACAACCAGGTTCCGCCCGCCCTCGACCACATGGCCATAGGCGAAGCGGTTGCCGAACTTCGACGGCACCACCGGCGAATGGCCCAGAATCCGCACCTGCCCGCCATGCGTGTGCCCCGCCAGGGTCAGCGAGACATGCGCGGGAACCTGCGGGAAGATGTCCGGCTCGTGTGCCAGCAGGATCACCGGCGCGCCGTCCGTGGTCCGGCGCAGGGCTGCCGGCAGGTTGTGCAGCCCATGGAACCGCCGCCGCCCCAGCCGGATCGCCAGCATGGAGGCCAACCCCGCCAGCCAGAACGCCGCCTCCCCCGCGCCCAGCTTCACCGCCCGGTTCTCCAGCAGCGGGATCCCCGCGCCGGCGAAGGCCTGTCGCCAGTGCGGCGCGCCGTGCCAGTAGTCGTGGTTGCCCAGGATCGCCCAGCGCCCGAGTGGGGCCGCCAGCCGCGCCAGCGCGCCCGCCGCCGCCTCGGGTGCCACTTCGCGCGTGATGAAGCGGTGGCTGGCGGCGTAGTCGCCCAGCACGACGGCCAGGTCCGGCCCCAGGTCGTTGGCCGTGTCGACGATCCGCCCGATGCGCGCCAGCCCCATGTAGGGCTCGCCGACATGCAGGTCCGCCAGCACCGCGATGCGCAGGCGCAGCCCGGCCGGCCAGCCCGGCGGCGAGAGCGCATAGCGCGTCACCGACAGCCGCCAGCCTGGTTCCACCCCGAACCCGTAGGCCGGCAGCGCGACGCCGGCCGCCAGCAGCCCGGCGCCGGCGCGCAACAGGGTGCGGCGGGGGATCAGCACGGCGGTGGGGCAGGGGAGCACAGCATCGCCCAGCAGTAGCCCAGCCCTGACCCCCGCCGCCACCTCAACCCATCAGCCCCTCCTGCCGCAGGCTGGTCCAGCGCCCGCGCCCGACGATCACATGGTCATGCAGCGCGATGCCCAGGGCGGCCGCCGCGCGCCGCACCTCGCGCGTCATCTCGATGTCCTCGGCCGAGGGCGTGGGGTCGCCGCTGGGATGGTTGTGCACCAGGATCAGCGCGGTGGCGTGCAGTTCGAGCGCCCGCTTCACCACCTCGCGCGGATAGACCGGCGTGTGGTTCACCGTGCCGCGCCCCTGCGCCTCATCGGCCAGCAGGCGGTTGCGGGTGTCGAGGAACAGCACGCGGAACTGCTCGATCTCCTCGCGCGCCAGCACCGCCTGCAGGTAGTCCATCAGCCGGTCCCAGTTGCCCAGCACCGGCCGGTCGATCACCTCGGCCTTGGCCAGGCGCAACGCCGCCGCCTGCACCAGCTTCAGCGCGGTGACCGCGTGCGGCCCCACGCCGCGCAGCGCGCGCAGCTGATCGGAGGGCGCGGCGATCACGCCGGCGAAGCTGCCGTAGCGGTTGATCAGCGCCTTGGCCAAGGGCTTAGTGTCGCCCTGCTTGAAGGCCAGGAACAGCAGCATCTCCAGCAACTCGTAGTCGGCCAGCGCATCCGGCCCGCGCCCCAGCAGCTTGTCGCGCATCCGCTGGCGGTGGCCATGCGGCCCGGTGGTGGGGAAGGGGGCCGCGGTGTCCGCCGGCGCTTCGGGCACCACGACGAGGTCGGGGTGGCGCGGCGCGCGCGGAAACTCCGCATCCCCGGCCGGCAGGCGCAGCGGCGCCTCGGCGAACCCGCCGCGGCGCGCGGGGGCCTGGGCGAACGCCGCCCCCTCCTTCTCGCGCCGCCTGCGCGCCAGCCATTGCGCGAGCCACATTGCCGTCCCCGCACCGCGACACGGCGACGCGGCCCCTGCCTGATCGGTGCAATGGTTTAACGTCAAGTTGCCGTGTGTCAACGAAATCGCACCCCGGCTTGCGTCGCGCGCCGCTTGGCCCGACGATCCGCGCCGCCACTGCCAGGAATCCAGGGTCCCATGCGCATCGCCGTCGGCGGCTTCATGCACGAAAGCCACTCCTTCGCCCCGCGCCCCACGCGCTACATCGATTTCGTGCAGCCCGGCGGCTTCCCGAAGCTGACGGTGGGCGAACCCCTGTTCGCCGCCGTGAAGGGCACCTCGGTGCCGATCGCCGGCGCCATCGAGCGCGCGCAGGAAATCGGCGCCATCGACCTCGTCCCGCTTGCCTGGTGCTTCGCCAACCCCGCCGGCCCGGTGCAGGACGAGGCATTCGAACGCATCACCGCGCTGATGCTCGCCGAGCTGTCCAATGCGCTCGACCAGGGCCCGCTCGACGGCATCTACCTCGACCTGCACGGCGCGGCCGTCGCCGACAGCTTCCCGGACATGGAAGGCGAGATCCTGCGCCGCGTGCGCGCCATCGTCGGCGACCTGCCGCTGACCATCTCGCTCGACCCGCACTGCAACCTCACCGCCGAGATGGTCGAGCGCTGCGACGCCGTGGTGCCCTTCCGCACCTACCCGCATGTCGACATGCGCGCCGCCGGATCGCAGGCCATGGCGCTGCTGGTCGAGCGGATCACCCGGGGAAAACCCTGGCCACGCGCCTTCCGCCAGGTCGATTTCTTCATCGCCCTGCCGATGCAGTGCACCATGGTCGCCCCGATGGCCCCGGTGCTCGACGAGCGCGCCCGCCTCAACGAGGCCGCCGGCGTGGCCGAGGTCGCGTTCTGCTTCGGCTTCCCCTACGCCGACTTCAAGGATTGCGGCGTGGCCCTGGCCGCCTATGCCGAGACGCAGCAACAGGCCGACACCGCCGCCGACGCGCTGAAATCCTTCATCGACACCCGCGAAGCCAGCTTCGCCGGCGCCGTGCTGCCCGCCGAGGAAGCCGTCGCCGAGGCTATCCGCCTGGCGAAGGGCGCGAAAAAACCCATCGTCATCGCCGACACCCAGGACAACCCCGGCGCCGGCGGCCACGGCGACACCACCGGCATGCTGTCCGAACTGATCCGCCAGAAGGCCGAAGGCGCGCTGCTCGCCCTGATCAACGACGACGAGAGTGCCGCCAAGTGCCACGCGGCCGGCGAGGGCGGCACCGTCGCGCTGTCGCTCGGCGGCAAGTCCGACGGCGTGCCGATCGCGGTCACGGCCAAGGTGCTCAAGCTCACCGACGGCAAGTTCGTCGGCACCGGCCCGATGGCCAAGGGCAACTACGCCGATCTCGGCCCCTCCGCGCTCATCGAGTGCGGCGGCGTGCGCGTCATCGTCGTCAGCCGCAAGATGCAGGCGCTGGACCAGTCGCTGGTGCGGCACGTGGGCATCGAGCCCAGCGAGTGCAAAATCCTGGTGCTGAAATCCTCGGTCCACTTCCGCGCCGACTACCAGCCGATCGCCGAGGCCGTGCTCGTTGGCGCCGCCCCGGGCCCGGCGGTGGCGGATCCGGCCGAGCTGCCGTTCAAGAATCTGCGGCCCGGCCTGCGGCTGCGGCCGATGTCCAATCGCGTTTCGTAAGGAAGAATGTTCTTTTTTGAAAAAAAGAACCAAAAAACTTTTGTCCGTTTGCGCTGCGCCTGACGCGTCGGGCGCGGTGCAAATGGATGAAAAGTCTTTTTGCTTCTTTTTCTTCAGAAAAAGAAGAATCTTCCCTTCATAAAGGGAGGCTCCAATGAACCCGTTCGATCTCACCGGCAAGGTCGCCATCGTCACCGGCGGCAATGGCGGCATCGGCCTCGGCATGGCCCAGGGCCTCTACAATGCCGGCGCCACCGTCGTGCTCTCCGGCCGCAACAAGGCCAAGGGCGAGGCCGCCGCCAAGTCGCTCGGCGCGCGCGCCAGTTTCATCGCCGCCGATGTCACCAAGAAGGCCCAGTGCCTCGACCTCGTCGCGCAGACGGTGGCGAAGCACGGCCGGCTCGACATCCTCATCAACAACGCCGGCATTGCCGTTCGAAAATTCCCGCAGGACCACACCGAGGAGGAGTGGCACCGCGTCATGGACACCAACATGACCAGCGCGTTCCTGCTGTCCCAGGCCGTCTATCCCGAGTTCCTCAAGGCCGGCGGTGGCAAGATCATCAACATCGGCTCGGTGATGACGCTGATGGGCGCCCCGCATGCCGGGCCGTACGCGGCGAGCAAGGGCGCCATCGTCCAGTTCACCCGCGTCTGCGCCACCGCCTGGGCCAAGGACAACATCCAGGCCAACGCCGTGCTGCCCGGCTGGATCGACACCGAGCTCACGAGTGCCGCGCGCGACCAGGTGCCCGGCCTGAACGAGAGCGTGCTCGCCCGCACCCCGGCCGGCCGCTGGGGCCTGCCTGCCGACCTCTCCGGCATCGCCGTGTTCCTCGCCGCCCCGGCCAGCGACTTCGTCACCGGGGCCGCCATCCCCTGCGACGGCGGCTTCACGATTCGAGCATGATGGGCCGCGCCTGATGGGCATCGAGCCGCCGTTCCATTCGCAATGGGGCCAGGACGCGTTCATCGCGCGCTTCCTGATGCCCCATCGCGAGGGCACCTTCTTCGAGGTCGGCGCGCTCGATGGGCTGCACCTGTCGAACACGCTGTATTTCGAGCGTGAGCGCGACTGGCGCGGCATCCTGGTCGAGATGCAGCCCTGGCATTTCCCCGCCCTGCCGCGCAATCGCCCGCGCGCCCACTGCGTGAACGCCGCCCTCGGCACCGAGTCGATGCAGCAGCTCTTCCTCAACGCCGGCGACCGGTCCGGCCTGCTGCGCCACATGAATCCGGCCGACATCGTCTATCTCGAGAACCACTACCGCGACGCCCCGAAGAAGCCGGCCTACACGGTCCATTGGGTGCAGGTGCGCCCGATCATGGAGGTGATCGCCGAGGCCGGCCTGTCGCGCATCGAGTATTTCAGCCTCGACGTGGAGGGCGCGGAGCTGGACATCCTGCGCGGCATCGATTTCGCCCGCGTGCGCATCGACCTGTTCACCATCGAGGACAACACCGGCCGCTTCACCGCCCTGCGCGAGCTGCTGGCGCCGCACGGCTACCAGCTGATCGGCAGCCTCGGCGTGGACGGCCTGTTCGTGCGCCACGACACGCTGGCCGAGATCGCCGCACGGCATGGCGCGGCGCATGTGGCGGCGATGCTCGGCGCCCTGCGCCCGCCCTCGGCCTGAGCTGGCGCCCGCCCGCCCCGCCTATCCCCGCCGCAGCGACCAGAACATCGGCGGTCCGTCGAGCATCCCGGTCAGCGACGCCGCATAGGCGGTCGGCCGCACCCACTGCCCCAGCGGCACGTACGGCACGTCCTCGAACGCCTGCACCTGCATGTCCGCCGCCACCTGCCGCTGCTCCGCCAGGTCGGCGGTGGCCAGCCAGGCGCGGCGCAGCGCCTCCAGCTTCTCGCTGCTGGGCCAGCCCACCTCGCTCGCCAGCCCCTCGGCGCGCAGGTAGCGGTGCATGCCGGGATGCCACTGGTCCTGCCCCGACCAGTAGCCGAACACCACGCTCCACCCGCCCGAGCCGGGCGCCTGGGTGCGCAGCAACCGGCCCACCAGCTGGCGCAGCGGGACCTCCACCGTCTCGACCGCGAAGCCCATCCCGGCCAGCATCTTCGCCCCCAGCGCGGCCATCGCCCGCGTGGCCGGCAGGTCGGCGATCGACAGCACCACCACGGCCTCGCCCTTGTAGCCTGCCGCAAGCAGCGCCGCGCGCGCCGCCTCGGGCCGCGCCGGCACCGACATCGCGTCCATCCCGGCCTGGGTGGCCATCGGCGAGGTGGGCGCGAAGAACCCAACCCCCCCGCGCCGGAACTCCCGCCCCGCGCCGCTGGCCGCCGCCATGAACGCATCCTGGTCGACCGCCAGCAACAGCGCGCGGCGGATGGCGGGATCGTTGAACGGATAGGTCAGGTGGTTCACCCGCATCGTGCCGACATACCCGACCCGGTCGTGCACCCGCAGCGCCAGCCCGCGTTCGGCGGCGATCGCTGCATGGGAAGCGGGCGGCGGACTCTCCCACCAATCCACCCGCCCCTCGCGCAGTGCGGCCAGCGCCGCGCCGGGATCGGCCATGGTGTGCCATTCGACCCGGTCGAAATGCGCCACTTTCGGCCCCGCCGTGCCCGATGCCACGCCCGACGGCCGCGGCACGTAGCCATCATGGCGCGCATAGGCGAGCCTCTGCCCCGGCACACGCTCCCGGGGCAGGAAGCGGAACGGCCCGCTGCCCACAACCTCGCGGATCGCCTCGTGCTCGGCGCCCTGCGTCACCCGCGCCGGCATCATCGCGCAGACCTGCATCACCCGGTCGCCGAGGGCGGCGGCCAGCATCGGGAAGCGCCGCGCCATGCGGAACACGATGGTCCGGTCGTCCGCCGCCACGATCTCGTGCGTCGCCGCCAGCAGGCTCTTGCCCATGATCGCATGGCCCGCCCAGCGCTGGATGCTCGCCACGCAGTCGCGCGCCAGGACCGGGGTGCCGTCGTGGAACACCAGCCCCTCGCGCAGCCGGATGCGCCAGGTGCGCCCGCCCTCCTCCTCCACATGGCCCTCGGCCATCTGGGGATGCACCACGCCGGCATCGTCGGTGCCATAGAGCGTGTCGTAGACCATCAGCGCGTGGTTGCGCGTTTCCATGAACGGCCAGAAGGTCGGGTCGAACCAGCCGAGGTCGTCGTGCGGCACGAAGCGCAGCACCCGCGCCTCGGCGCGCGCCGCGACGGTCGGCATCGCCAATCCGACGGCGCCGGCCAGAACACGCCGCCGCGTGGTGGCGCCGGCCTTGCTCACAGGTTGACCGACCGCCCGCCGTCGACGAACAGGTTGGCGCCCGAGATGTATTCGCCGGCATCCGAACACAGCAACAGCGCGGCGCCCACCAGGTCGTCCGGCCGCCCCATCCTTCCGGCCGGCACGCGCGCCTTCATCTGCTCGCCGCGGGCTGCGATCTGGTCGGCGTTGCGGGCGGTGGCGATCAGCCCGGGCGCGAGGTTGTTCACCGTGACGCCCTGGCGCGTGAACTGGCGCGCGAGGTTGATCGCCCAGTTGTGCTGCAGCGCCTTGTAGCCGGCATAGACCATCATCTCGGCGGCCGGCGAGATCTGCTGCACCGACCCGATCGTCACCACCCGTCCCCAGCCGCGCGCGCCCATCGCCGGCACCAGCGCCTGGAGCAGGGCCAGGGTGGACCACACGTTGATCTCCATCTGCCGCTCGTAGGCGGCGCGGTCGATGGCGCCGACCGGCTGGAGAATTTCGATGGACGCATTCAACACGACGATATCGACCTGCCCGAAGGCGGAAACGACATCGGCCGCGAGCTGCCCGGCGGCGCTCGGGTCGGAAAAATCCGCGCCGAATGCCTGCGCGCCATGGCCGCAGCGCGCCACCACCGCGGCGGCATCGGCGGCCTCCTCCGCAGTGCCGGCGTGATGCACGGCGACGCGGGCGCCGACGGCGGCCAGCCCTTCGGCGATGGCGCGGCCGATCTCACGTCTCGCGCCGGTGACCAGCGCGGTGCGGCCGTCGAGGCGGAATTTCTGGAGCGGATCGGGCAACGGCATCGGGACCTCCATGCGGCGCGCAGGGTGGCCGAACAGGATCGCCGTGGCCAGACCCCGATCGCGGGATCGGCGACGAAAAGGCAATCTGCACAAGCGGCGGAGAGACAGCGAGAAGCGCGCCTCTCCGCCCCTTTGTGGTCGGACTTCCGGCGGCTACTTCCCCGCCGCGTCGAGCGCCTGTCCCAGATCGGCCAGGATGTCGTCGATATGCTCGATGCCGATCGACAGCCGGACATAGCCGGGCGAAACGCCGGTGGCCGCCTGCTCCGCCTGGTTGAGCTGCGAATGCGTCGTGCTGGCCGGATGGATCGCCAGGCTGCGCGCATCGCCGATATTGGCGACGTGGTAGAACATCTTGAGCGCGTCGATGAACTTCTTGCCCGCCTCCGCGCCGCCCTTCAGCTCGAAGCCGCACAGCCCGCCCATGCCGCGCGCGAGGTACTGCTTGGTGCGCTCGGCGCCGATGCCGGTCAGCGTCGAGGGATGGATCACCTTCGTCACTTCCGGCCGGCCCTGGAGATACTGCGCGACGGCGAGCGAATTCTCGCAATGCGCGCGCATCCGCAGCGCCACCGTCTCGATGCCCTGCAGGATCAGGAAGGCGTTGAACGGGCTGATCGCGGCCCCGAGGTCGCGCAGCAGCGTGGTGCGCGCCTTGATGATGTAGGCCACCGGCCCGATGCCCTTCACCGCCTGCGTCCACACCGCCCCGTGGTAGCTCGGATCGGGCGTGTTCAGCGCCGGCTGGCGCGAGGGATGCGCCTCCCAGTCGAAATTGCCGCCATCGACGATGATGCCGCCGATCGAGGTGCCGTGGCCGCCGAGATACTTGGTCAGCGAGTGCATCACGATCGCCGCGCCATGCTCCAGCGGGCGCACCAGCAGGGGGGCGGCGGTGTTGTCCATGATCAGTGGAATGCCGAGCTTGCGCCCGATGGCGGCGACCTCGGCGATCGGGAACACCCGCAGCTTCGGATTGGGCAGCGTCTCGGCGTAGTAGGCGCGGGTGCGGTCGTCGGTCGCGCGGGCAAACGCCTCCGGGTCCTCGGGGTCGACGAAGCGGACCTCGATGCCCTGGTCCTTCAGCGTGTTGGCGAACAGGTTCCAGGTGCCGCCATACAGGTCGGTCGAGGCGACGATGTTGTCACCGACCTTGGCGAGGTTCTGCACCGCATAGGCCGTCGCCGCCTGGCCGGACGCCACCGCGAGCGCCGCCACGCCGCCTTCCAGCGCCGCGACACGCTTCTCCAGCGCATCGGCGGTCGGGTTCATCAGGCGGGTGTAGATGTTGCCCAGCTCCTTCAGCGCGAACAGGTTCGCGGCATGCTCGGTGCTGTTGAACTGGTAGGAGGTGGTTTGATAGATCGGCACGGCCACCGCCGTGGTGGCCTCGTCGCGGCGCCAGCCGGCATGCAGGGCCAGCGTCTCGGGATGGGTGGACATGGTCGCCTCCTCGGAACGGATGGGGCAGTTCAACCCCTGTTTTTGCGGCTTGGCAAGTGGAACCGGGTATTCACGAACGAACCGCGTGAATGCCGCGCCGGCGGCATCCTGCACCCAAGTGCGGCCCGCTCCAAGCCGCCTTGCCGCCGCCGGCCCGCGCGCCCACGCTGCGTCTTTGCCCGGGAGGCGTCGTGGCCGACATCGCCGAGACCCTGACGCTGCGCCACGATCCGGCCGGCCCGTCCTGGACGCTGGCGTGGCGGGGGCTGCGCTTCGACGTGCACATGCAGGCCACGGCGCTCGTGTGCGACCATTTCGGGCCCGAGAGCGCCGATCCGCCGCCGCTGTGGGCTGGCTGGCGGGAGCGCGAGATGCTGCTGAACGCGCGGCTGCCGGCGATGGTGGAGGTCGGCGCCCGGCCGGTCTGCGTCGCCTGGCGGCTGGAGGGCTGGTCGCGGCCGGACGGCTGGTCGCTGTCGATCGTGCTCGCCGCCGAGGGACTGGCGCTGCGCTGCGAGGTGCGCTTCGCGGTCGATGCGGCGACCGGGCTGCTGCTGCGCTCCACCACGCTGCGCCATGCGGGCGGGGTCGGGCCGATCGACATCACCGGGGCGCTGAGCTTCTGGCTGACCCTGCGCGGCGGCGTGCGGGCGGCGCATACGTTGGGTGGCGCCTGGGGGGCGGAGGCGCAGGCCGAGACCCATCCCGGCCTGCATGCCGCCCTGGTGCTCGACAGCCGGTCGGGCAAGACGGGGTTCGAGTTCCAGCCCTGGCTGGCCCTGGAATCGGACGCAGGAGTGCATCTGTGCGAGGTGATGTGGTCGGGCAACTGGTCGCTGCTGGCGCGGCTGCGGCCGGGGACGACGACGCTGTCCGGCGGGCTGAACGACTGGGGCTTCTCCCACATGCTGCAACCCGGCGCGGCGCTCGACCTGCCGGAGGTGCTGCTGGGCTTCGTGCCGGGCACGGTGGATGACGCGGTGCGGCGGCTGCACGACTGGCGCCGGGCGCGCCGGCCCGATCCGGGGCGGGCGGTGCCGGTGCAGTTCAACACCTGGTACGCGCTGGACGAGGATGTCGACGAGGCGCGGGTGCTCGCCCTGGTGCCGCAGGCGGCGGAGTTGGGCTGCGAGGTGTTCGTGCTGGATGCCGGTTGGTACACCACCCATGCGTGGTCGCCGCTGGCGGACTGGCATGCGCGGGCAGGGGACTGGGTGATCGATCCGGCGCGGTTTCCGCGCGGGCTCGCCCATGTGGCCGAGGCGTGCCGTGCGGCGGGGATGGGGTTCGGGCTGTGGGTGGAGCCGGAGGCGGTGGGCGCCTGTGCCGTGCTGCGGCGGGAGCATCCGGCGTGGATGCACCACATCGACGACCGGCCGCCGGCCGAGGATGGGCGGGCGGTGCTGCACCTGGGCGTGCCCGGCGCCTGGGCGCATGCCTTCGCGCTGCTGTCGGAGCTGGTGCGGGCGACCGGGGCGGTGTGGCTGAAATGGGATTTCAACGCCGACCTGGCCGCCGGGGGCTGGGCGCCGGGGTTGCCCGAAGGGTTGCGCGGGCAGGACCCGCTGGTGGCCCACTATCGCGGGCTGTACCGGTTGCAGGAGGCGCTGCTGGCGGCGTTTCCGGGGCTGGTGCTGGAGATGTGCGCCAGTGGCGGCGGGCGGATGGACGGGGCGATCCTGAGCCGCGCCCATACCAACTGGATCAGCGACAATCCGCAGGCGGTGGCGAAGCTGGCGATCCATTTCGGGATGCAGCGGGCGCATCCGGCGGTGTCGTGCAACGACTGGCTGGTCGACTGGCCGGCGCGGCGGTATTCGGGGATCGCTGGCGTCGATGGGCGTGGCGATCTGTCGTTCCGGCTGCTGGTTGCGATGCTGGGCAGCTTCGGCATCTCGGCGCCGCTGGGCCAATGGAGCGAGGCGGACCGTTCGGTCCTGCGGGCGCATGTCGGGCTGTATCGCGCGCGGGTGCGTGAGCTGGTGCAGTTCGGCGACCAGTACCAGTTGACCGATCCGCCGCCGCTGGATGGGGCGGGGGACTGGGCGGCGATGTGGTTCGTGGCCAAGGAGGGCACGCGGGGCGCGCTGTTCGCGTTTCGGCTGGAAGGCGGGCGGGCGCGGGAGTTTGCGCTGCCGGGGTTGGACCCCGGGGCGCGGATCGTGCGGGGGGAGGGGGTGGAGCGCGTTGCCGGAGGGGTGCGGGTGGTGCTGGGGGCGCCGTTCTCGGCGGTGCTAGTGCTCCTCGAGTAGGCGGGCGCGGTCGATGCGCAGGATGCGGGTGGCGATGGCTTTCACGAAGGCGCGGTCGTGGGAGACCAGGACGCAGGTGGCGCCGTGGGTCAGGATCTCGGACTCCAGGCGCTCCTGGCCGGCGATGTCGACGTGGTTGGTGGGTTCGTCCATCAGGTAGAAATTGGGTTCGGCCAGGCGGAGTGCCAGGAGGCCGAGGCGGGCCTTCTGGCCGGGGGACATCCGGGCGATCGGGCGCTTCTGCGTGTCGATGTCGAAGCCGGCCGAGGCGAGCAGGCTGAGCGCACGCTGGTCGCCGAGCGGGAAGGTTCCGGCGATGAAGGCGAGCGGGGTTTGCCCTGCCGGGAGCTGGGACATCTGCTGGTCGACATAGCCCATGACGACGCTGGGGGCGACGGTGAGGCCGGGCGTTTCGACCCCGGTGCAGGCGGCGCGCAGCAGGCGGACGAGCTGGGACTTGCCGGCGCCGTTGGGGCCGGTGACGACGATGCGGTCGCCCTGGTGGATGCGCAGGCGGCCGGTGCGGAACAGGGGGCGGCCATCCGGGGTGGTGACCTGGAGGTCGTCCAGGGTGGCGAGGACCTTGGCGTGGGTGCCGGAATTGGACAGGCGGACCTCGCCGGTGCGCTGCTTTGCCAAGGGTCGGGCGGATTGCTCGATGGCTTCGGCGCGGGCGTTCAGTTGCTTGGATTTCTTCAGCAACAGGTCGCTGCCGCTGTTGATGCCGACGTTCTTGAGCTTGCCGGCATTCTGGCGCAGGCGGTCGGCCTCCTTCATCTCGCGGGCGAAGACGAGTTCCTGGCGGGCATCGTCGGCGGCCAGCAGGGTGCGGGCGGTGCTGAAGGGGTGGGCGTAGAGGAACGAGCCTTCGGGGCGCAGGAACAGGGTGTGGGTGGTGCAGGCGTCGAGGAAGGCGCGGTCGTGGCTGGCGATGACCATGCCGGTGCCTTCGGTTTGATGGCGCAGCCAGTCCTCCAGCAGCTCGATGCGCTGGAGGTCGAGGTGGTTCGAGGGTTCGTCGAGCAGCAGGAGGTCGGGCTCGGTGATCCAGGCCCGGGCGATCAGGGCCATGCGCTGCCAGCCGCCGGAAAGCTCGGCGAGCTTGCGGGTGCGCATGTCGGCGGGGGTTTCGAAGGTGTCGAGCAGGAGGTCGACGCGCCATTCGTTGGCCTCGCGCTCCGGTGGCGGGAGGGCGCGGCGGATGGCTTCCGCCATCGGCAGGTCGAGGAGGTTGGGCGGGACATCCTGTTCGACGAAGGCGGTCTTCAAGCCGCGGCGGCGGGTGAGGTCGCCGGCGGTGGCTTCGCCCTGGCCGGCGAGGATGCGCAGGAGGGTGGATTTTCCGCCGCCATTGGCCGCGATGAGTCCGATGCGCTGGTCGGGGTGGATCGTGAGGTCGAGGTTGGCGAAGAGGGGGCGGGGGGAGGCGACGGCGAGGGCGCGGAGGTTCAGGAGGGTCATGGGTTCGGTCCCGCTGGAATCGGTGCGAAGGCGCGGGACGGGGGCGCGGGACGGGTGGGGTCCGGCGTCAGGTCCGCCCCGCCGCGGAGGGCGACGGGGCCGTGCGGGGGCCGCTGGTGCGGTACTGCGCGTATGCGGTCATGCAGCCCTCCTGCGGCTGGGGTTTCCCGAGTGTTAGGGCGGGCGGGGTTGGGTTGGCAAGCGGGTATATATTTCGATATCGGAATAAAATGGACATGGGTGCTCACCGCGGGTCAGGCGGATTTTCGATTCCAGGCCCGTGCGGCGGCCAGCACGTAGTCCTGGAGGGGGCGGAGGAAGGGCTCGGGGACGGCGCGGGGTGGCTTGGGGCGCGCCGGGCGTGGGGGGCTTGGGGGGCGCGGGGGCAGGCGCAGGGCCGGGGGCGGGTCGATGCCGAGCATGTGGCAGATCGGGCGCAGGACGCGGCCGAGCTGGGGGGCGGCGTGGAGGAAGTCGGCGGCGTCGGGCCGGTCGAGCAGGGCGGCGAGCTGGCCGGCGACGTTGCGCAGATTGTGGTCGGTGGCGGCGAGCCAGCCGCGGCGGCGGGGCAGGCGGAGCCTCGGGGGGGCGGGGGACGGCGCCTGGCTGTCGGCCGGGGCGGGGCGCGGGGCGCGAATTCGGAGGGGACGGAGGGTGCCGGCCTGCCACCGCGCGTAGAGGGTTTCGAAGCGGGCGACGGCGGCGGCGGCGCGGCTCCAGACGTGGCGCAACAGCGCGCCGCGGACGCGGTCGTGCCCGGCCGGCACGTCGATGCGTGCCTGCAGGGTCGCCATGATCGTCGCGAAGAGGGTGATGAGGAATTTCATTGGCGTTAGAATAACTGGTCGTCGGAGGCGCGCCAAACTTTTTCCGCGTGGCACCGTTTCGTCGAGGCGGGGGTGACCCGGCACCTGGCGCTGCGCGGAAGGGGCTGTCGCATGTTCTTCGAAAGCTGGTTCGGGCTGTTGCGGGTGGCCGTTGTGGGAACGCTTGCCTATGTGGCGCTGGTGGTGCTGTTGCGCGCCTCCGGGAAGCGGACGCTGGCGAAGCTGAACGCATTCGACCTGGTGGTCACCGTGGCGCTGGGCTCCACGTTGGCGACGGTATTGCTGAGCAAGACGGTGGCGCTGGCGGAGGGCGTTCTTGCCTTCGCGGTGTTGGCCGGATTGCAGTTCGGCGTGGCGTGGCTGTCGGTGCGGTCGCGGCGGTTCAGTGACCTGGTGAAATCGGAGCCGACATTGCTGCTGCACCGGGGGCAGTTCCTGGAGCACGCGATGCGGGACCAGCGCGTGACGCGGGCGGAGGTTCTGGCGGCCTTGCGCAGCGCCGGCGCGGCCCGGGCCGGGGAGGTGGCGGCGGTGGTTCTGGAGACGGACGGCACGCTGAGCGTGGTGCGTGGCGACGGGCAGGTGCAGCAGGGCACGACGCTGGAGGGTGTCGGACAGGGCGGAACCCGCCGGGACGAGGGCGACTTCTGACACCCGACGCCTGCCGGCGGGCCGGGCGCCGCGCCTTTGTCGCAAGCCGCTACAGCGAGGTCGGCGCATGTTCGATGCAGCCTTTGCCCGCCTGGAGACCCTGGGGACGTCCGCGGCGGCGATCCTGCCGGGGCTGCTGCTGGGGATCGTGGTGTTCACGCTGGGGCTGTTCCTGGCGCGGGGCGTGCGCGCGGCGGTGACGCGGGCGGCCTCGCTGCGCGAGGCGTCGGCGGGATCGGCGTCGGTGCTGGGGCGGATCGCGGGCGGGCTGGCGACGCTGGTGGTGTTCCTGGTCGCGGCGGCCGTCGCGTTTCCGTCGGTGTCGGCGGCGGATCTGTTCAACCTGCTGGGCATCGGCGGCGTGGCGATCGGGTTCGCGTTCCGCGACGTGCTGCAGAACCTGCTGGCGGGGATCCTGATCCTGCTGACGCGGCCGTTCCGGATCGGCGACCAGGTGCGGCAGGGGAACGAGGAAGGGACGGTCGAGGATATCTGGGTGCGGGCGACGGTGCTGCGGACCTATGACAACCGGCGCATCCTGATTCCGAACGCCACGCTGTTCACCGACAAGATCGAGGTGATCACGGCCTACGAGCGGCGGCGGCTGCAGTTCAAGCTGACGATCGGCAGCGGGGACGATATCGCGCAGGCGCGCGCGGTGATCGTGCGGGCGCTGCACGGGACGCCGGGGGTGTTGGACGAGCCGGCGCCGGACGCGCTGGCGACTGGGCTGAGCGATGCCGGCGTGGACATGGTGGCGCGGTTCTGGATCAACCCGCCGCGGCGGCGCGAGGCGCTGGATGCGCTCGACGGGGCCATCGAGTCGGTGAAGGTGGCGCTGGGCGAGGCGGGGCTGGACCTGCCGTTTCCGACGACGCAGGTGCTGTTCCATGACCAGACCGAGGAGACGGACGGCGACCGGGCGCGCCAGCGGGAAGGCTGGCCGGCGCCCGGGCGGGCGGTGCCGCGGCCCAGGTGGCAGGCGGTGCGGGAGCGCGGGGCGGAAGATGACGGCGGCGGCCCCGCATGAGCGGGACGCTGCGGCAGTGGCTGGAGGCGCTGGGGGACATCTTCTGGATCCGCCCGGCGTTGCTGGTGCTGGGCGGCGTGGTGCTGGGCGAGTTGGCGGTTCTGGTGGAGCAGGCCGACGTCGTCGTGCCCTGGGTTCCGGACGGCTGGATCTACAACGGCGGCGAGTCCGGGGCGCGGGCGATGCTGGGGGCGGTGGCATCCTCGACCATCGGGGTGGCGGGCACGACGTTCTCGATCACGGTGGCGGCGCTGTCGCTGGCGTCGGGCCAGATGGGGCCGCGGCTGCTGCGCAACTTCATCCGCGATCCCGGCAACCAGTATGCGCTGGGCATCTTCCTGGGCACCTTCGCCTATGCGCTGGTCGTGCTGCGCACGGTGCGCTCCGTGGACGAGGTGGCGTTCGTGCCGCACCTGGCGGTGTCCGGCGCGCTGGTGCTGGCGTTGCTGTGCGTGGCGACGCTGGTGTGGTTCGTGCACCACGTGGCGTCGGGCATCAACGTGGAGACGGTGATCGACCTTGTGCATGTGGAACTGGACGCGGCGATCGAGCGGCTGTGCCCGGAGCGGGCGGAGGAGGAGGTTTCGGCGGTGCGGCCGCGCGGGGAGGCGGTGACGCTGGACGGGCACGGCTATCTGCGCGCGGTGGACGTGGCGGGGCTGGCGGATTGGGCGGCGGCGCAGGGGGCTGTGGTGGTGCTGCTGGTGAAGCCCGGCGACTACGTGTTCACCGGAGCCGCGGTGGCCGAGGTGGAAGGCGGGCGAGACGGGGCGGCGGCGGCTCGCGCGGCGCTGGCGCTGGGTGCGCGGCAGGCGGCGGCGGAGGATCTGGAGTTCGCGGTGCGGCAGCTGGTGGAGGTGGCGGTGCGGGCGCTGTCGCCGGGGATCAACGATCCGTTCACGGCGATGGCGGTGCTGGACCGACTGGGCGCGTCGCTGTGCGAGGTGGCGCGGCGGCAGCTGCCGGGCCGGACGGTGGTGCGCGGGGGGCGCGTGGTGCTGTTCCGCCGCGTGACCGACTATGCCGGCTTGACCGACGCGATGTTCCATATGATCCGGCAAAGCGCGATCGGGTCGCCGGCGGTGCTGATCCGGATGGTGGAGGTGCTGGGGCAGGTGACGGCGGTGGAAGGTCGGGCGGAGCGGCGGATGGAACTGGGGCGGCACGCGGCGTTGGCGCTGGCGGCGGGGCGGGTGGGGATTGCCGATCCCGCCGACCTTGCGGCGCTGCAGGGGCGGGCGGCGACACTGGCGCGGTTCTCCGCGGGCGGGTGAGGATCCGGGCCGATGCGCGCGTTGGCGCGTGCGCGCTCAGGAACCTGCGGACCGGCGCGCCGCCTGGGGGGCCATGCGCCCTTGCAGGTGGGCCACCGAGAGGAGGAGGCGCATGGCCGAGGCGGCGACGAGGGCGGCGGGGTCGAACATGCCGCTGCCGGCGAGGACCCGGACGATCTGTTCGTCGGTGGAGGTGAAGACGCTGGCGCACATGTTCCAGTCGGGGAAGCTGCGGACGGCAATCGGTCCGGCGGAGAGCCTGCGGATTTGGCAGTGATCGGGGTCGCGTTCGATGCGGCGCAGCGTGCACTCGACATCGATGCGGCGGCCTTCGAGCACCTGGACGAACCAGCCGTCGCAGGCCAGCAATGCGCCGGTGACCGCGTTGGCGGCGTTGTTGCGGGCGGAGATCGCGAGGATCTGCGCGATGCATTCGGCTTCGGTGGCATGCTGCACGCGGGTGGCGCGGCTGACGTAAACCACCGCGTGCAGGCTGAAGCTTCCGGACACTCCTTTGCCTGCCGCTTCCAGTCCCAAGGCACTCTATCCCATCGCCGGGCGTGTTCCCGCTGCGGGGGTGATGCAGCGGGATTGCTTTCGGCGCCGTTAACGACCGGATGCGGGAGGGCGGCGGGTTCGGCGCCGCCGCCCTCCGTTGCCTGGTTCAGGCCCGCTGCTTGATCGGTGGCTTCACGTCGGTCGGCAGCGGGCAGACATAGGGGTTGGTGGCGGTTCGCGCCGCGTAGTCGGCCTTGGCCTGTTCGATGATGGCGGGGTTGGCCAGGGCGTCGACGGCGGTTGAGGCCATGATCTTGGCGACATGGACGAGGCCCTTGTGGGCGATGCCGGACTTGCCCTGGGCGGTGAGCTGCCAGGAGTGGCCCGGGGTGCCGATGGCGTAGGTGGCGCCGCGGGCCTGGACGGTGGGGACAACCCAGGAGACGTCGCCGACATCGGTGCTGCCCATCATGGGGGCGCCCTTGGCGTCGAGCGGGGTGATTTCGTCGCAGAGGGGTTTTTCGAGGTCGGGCTTGGCGCCGATGCGGCGGAAGGCGCTGGTGATGTCCTCCGGGGAGAGGGTGGATTGGATCTGCTTCGCGTAGGCGCGGTCGGCGTCGTCGAAGGGGGGCGGGCCGAGGCGTTCGAAGGCGGCGTACATGGTCTTTTCGAGCGGGGTGTTGCCGAGGAGGTTCGACACCGCCGAGACGACCTGGTGGGTGACGGTGGTTTCGGTCATCAGAGCAGCACCTTCGGCGCATTTCTTCACGCGCTCGATGAGGGGCCAGAGCTCGGGGAGCTCGCGGGCGCGGATGGCGTAGCGGATCTTGGCGGTGCCCTGGACGACGTTCGGCGCGATGCCGCCGGTGTCGAGATAGGCGTAGTGGATGCGCGCGTCGCTGGGCATGTGTTCGCGCATGTAGTTGACGGCGACGTTCATGAGCTCGACCGCGTCGAGCGCCGAGCGGCCCAGGTGGGGGGAGGCGGCGGCGTGCGAGGGGCGGCCGGTGAAGGTGAAGTCGATGCGGGTGTTGGCGAGGGACATCGCGTCGTTGACGCCGGAGAAAGCGGCGGGGTGCCAGGAGATGGCGATGTCGACATCCTTGAAGGCGCCTTCGCGGACCATGAAGGATTTCGCCGCGCCGCCTTCCTCGGCGGGGCAGCCGTAGTAGCGGACGCGGCCCTTGAGGCCGTTCTCGGCGAGCCAGTCCTTCACGGCGGTGGCGGCGAGGAGGGCGGCGCTGCCGAGGAGATTGTGGCCGCAGCCGTGGCCGAGGCCGTTTCCGGGCAGGGGCTTCTTCTCGGCGATGCCGGCTTCCTGGGAGAGGCCGGGCAGGGCGTCGTATTCGCCGAGGATGGCGATGACGGGGCCTTCGTCGCCGGCTTCGCCCATCACGGCGGTCGGGATGCCGGCGACCTCGCGGCTGACGCGGAAGCCCTGGGCCTCGAGCATGGCGGTGTGTTCGGCGGTGGATTCGTATTCGTCGTAGGCGATCTCGGGCTTGTCCCAGATGCGGTCGGCGAGGTCGAGGAAGTCCTGGCGCTTGGCGTCGATGAGGGTCCAGACCCGGTCGGCGTTCGGGGATTGGGTGTTTGGCATGGGGGGCTCCTGGGATCGGGAGCGGGAGGTTACGCGGGGGCGGGGCGGGGGGCCAGAGCGGGAGGGCTGGGGTTCGTGACGTCTCAATTCGGGGACCAGATGCCGCAAATGTGACGGGAAATCGGCCCCGGAAGTTCCAAATTGGTTACAGGATCCTGGGAATCGCGTTGTGAGGCCCGGGGGGGGCTGGCAGATTGCCGCTCGTTTCGACGCAGCGATTGGGACAGGGGGGTGGCCATGGTGGATCGACTCAACGTGCTGATCGATGTTGGCGGGGTGGCATGAGCGGCGGTCGGCGCAAGGATGCCTTGCCGTTGCGCGCCGCGCCGAGCGAGACGCGGCAGGCCAGCGGGGCGACGATGCGGCGCGAGGCGCCGGCGCGCGGCGCGGTGGGCGGCGGGTTCGGGTTGCGCGCCGAGAAGGCGGTGTGCCCGGTGCTGCTGGTCGGCGACCTGCCGATCGTTCTGGCGGGGCTGCGGACGCTGCTGGCGCAGGAGCGGACGCTTCGGGTGGCGGGCGAGGTGATTGGCACGGCGGCGGCGTTGCAGGCGGCGCCGGCGGGGGCAGGGGTGGTGGTGTTTGCCACCGGCACCTGGACCGCGGCCTGCGCCGAGGCGCTGGCGATCCTGCGCACGCGCCATCCGGGGGCGCGGGTGGTGCTGGTGCTGGGCGATGGGGATGCGGCGCAGATGCGGCATTTCCTGGCCGGGGGCGGGCATTCGGTGCTGCCGATATCGGTGGGGCCGGACAGCCTGGTGGATGCGGTGCGGGCGGCGCGGCCGGATGCGCCGGCGCTGGAGGAGATGCGCGGCGCGCTGAGCGGGCGCGAGTCGCTGGTGCTGCGGCGCAAGGTGAACGGGCATACCAACAAGGCGATCGCCGCCGACCTCGGGCTCAGCGTGAAGACGGTCGAGACGTATTACACGCGGGCGATGGAGAAGCTGGGGCTGCAGAACCGGTCGCAGGTTTTGCACTATGCGCTCGGCCAGGGCTGGATCAGCAGCCCGACGTAACATAACGTTTCGGATCGGCCGTCGATCTGTTACATTTCTTTGGCAGGCGTCGCGGTTCCCGGGTTGACGTAACTCTCCGTTACGCAATGTAGGGATTGCCCGGACAAGCTTTCACAAAGGTTTCACTCTACCTTATCGGTAGCGGTCCAATTTCGTGCCGCGGCTCTCATTCATTTTGCCGGGACACCATGATAATGCGGACTTTCTTACAAAGCGGTTTCGTCGCGTTGGCTTTCGCCTCGTCGGCTTTGATGGGTCAGGCCGGAGCGGCGCCAGTGTACGACACGTCTGTCGGGCCGGCTAACCTGAGTGGCTCGCGCACGTTTTCTGCAACTGAGTTCGAACTGGATGCCGGGGGCAATGGGATCTCCAGTTCCACCTTCGGATCCCTGACGATCAGCTGGGACATCGGCTACACGATGGGCGTGACACCCTGGCGCTATTCCTACACCGTTTCCTGGACCCCGTCGAATTCTCTCAGCAACATCAGCCACTTCATACTCGACCTGAGCGACAACTGCTCCGTGGCGGGCTCTAACTGCGTCGTGGACCCCGTGAAGGTGAATGCCCAAGGGGTTGCGTCGAGCGCGAGCGTGAGCCCCGGGACCTACGGCCAAGACGGCTCGAATCCTTTCATGGCTGGTCAAATCACCGGCGTGAAGTTCAACGTTGAGATGGGTACCCCCTATACGATCGAGTTCGACTCCGCCCGCGCGCCGGTGTGGGGCGACTTCTACACCAAGGGGGGCAACCCGAGTGATTCGCCCAGTGGGGGGTCGGTCAAGGGTTGGTATGCCCAGAATCTCGGCATCGATGCACTGACCAAGGCGACGTCCAGTGACATCCTCGCCTTCATCGCGACGCCGGATACCGTCACCACCATGACCTGCCCGGGTGGCATTGGAACGTTTCCGAACTGCAACCAGCAGAACGTTGAAACCCCGGAGCCGGCGAGCCTGGCGCTGTTGGGCATGGGGCTTCTCGGCCTCGCCGGGGCGCGGGCGCGGCGGCAGCGGGCCGTTCAGGCCTGACGCCTGAGACCCATCCTGTCGCGACGGCCGGTGCGGGAGACCGCACCGGCCGTTTGCATGTTTGCGGGATGGGCGCACGGTCACGATCAGGCGGCGGTGGGCCGGCGGCGTCGGCTGGCGATGCCGAGGCCGAGGAGGGCGCTGCCGAGGAGAGCCAGGCTCGTGGGCTCGGGGATGTCGGTCTCGCCGATCCCGCCGACGGCGAAGGCCGTGTCGAATGATTCCTGCGCGCGCCTGGTGGGCTTGCCGCCGCCGGTCGTGGTGGTCTTCTTGCCGCCGCCGCCAGTGGTGGTCGTCGTGGTTGTCGTGGTCGTCGTCGTCGTGGTTGCGGTCGTGGTGCCGGCCACGGTGTTCCAGCCGAGAACGTCCATGACGATCTTGTCGGCCAGCGTCAGGTCGTTGACCACGCCGGCATGGGCATAGGCGCTGTAGGAGTCGCCGGCGGTGGAGGCCCAGTCGGTGCGGTCGGCGGTGCCGGCGTTGTTGAAGCTGGCGAGGGCGGTGTTGCCGCCGTCGATGGAGAAGTAGGCGGGGGCGGTGTAGCTGAAGCTCGAGGTGCCGGGCGCGCCGTAGCGGAAGATGTCGATCGGCAGGGCGTTGACCGGCGAGGAGCCGCCCAGGCCGGAGACCCGGCCGAGGACGTGGCTGATTTCGTGCAGGGCGACGCCCATGAAGTCGTAGGTGCCGGCGGAGATGCCGTCGGTGCGGTCGAAATCGAAGGCGTAGCCGGCGCCGAAACCGACATAGCCGTCGGTTGCCGTGGAGATGGCCGGGGCAATGCCCATGGCGCGGGCGAGGGCCGGGGTGAGGGTGTAGTTCAGCGTTCCAGCCGGGCTGCTGCGGGCCATGCTGCCGTAGGCGAGCTGGTCGTAGGAGGAGGTGGAGGTGGCGCCGAGCATCGACTGGATCTGGCTGTAGCTGTAGCTGCCGTAGCCCGTCATGCCGGCGACGCCGATGCTGGTGACCGGGGAGCCGAGGAGCTCACCCCAGCCGACATGCAGGTTGATGGTGACGGGGTTGACGAACATCTTCTCGTAGACGCTGGCGGCGGCCTGGAAGGCGGATTTCACCTGGGTCGCATTGGAGAGGTTGTTCACGCTGGTGGCATAGGTGGTGTTGATGGTGAGGGCAGAGGCGGTGTCGGTGGCGCCGAGGAGCAGGGCGGCGCCGAGGATGGCCGCGAGCGCGGGGCGCGCCGCTTCGGACGGGAAGGTTCGATTCGCGGCGTTCGGCATTCACGCTACTCCGGTTGCCAGTGACCTTGGCGGTGGGGTGACCCTGTTGTCGTCGGTCGTCGCCTCATGCGATCGACGACATACGTTTACGCTTTAACGGTCACTAAAGAGTTACCGCCAGGGGATGCGGCTTGTGCAGCAAAGGTACACATAAAGTATAGAAAATGAGAAATGCGTCATCACATGAATGACGGCCCATCCCGCGGAAGGTGCTGGAGGGGATTTCAGTACATAGCGGGCGCGATGGGGCAGGAACTGACGTACCAAGCCGGCTGAACTCCGATTTGGGGCGTCAGGTCAGGAAAAATACAATTCGATTGGACGTGTATCGTAGTGTCACAAAAGAATTTATTTTGTGTCAGGTGGGGCGTCGCCGCAGGACGTAGGTGACGCCGAGGAGGGCGACCTCGGTGGCACCGGTGGTGACGGCCATGTCGATTGTGGCGCGGCCGCGGGTTGGGTCGGTGGGGGAGGGGCTGGTGGCGGTCCATCGGGCGCGGACATCGTAGTCGGTGTCGGGCCAGGTGGGGACGCGGAAGCGGGCCTGGTTCAGGCTGTAGCCGGCCACCACCGCGACGTTCGTGATGGCGCGGACCATCAGGCCGATGGCCATGCCCTGGGTGTGCAGGCCGGAGGCGCAGAGGCGGCCGAAATAGGAGCGTGCGGCGGCTTCGTCGTCGAGGTGGAAAGGCTGGGGGTCGTAGAGCTGGGCGAAGGCGATGATCTCGGCGCGGGTGAGGCGGAAGGTGCCGCAGGGGAACCAGGCGCCGAGGGAGAGGTCTTCGAGGTGTTGCATCAGCCGTTCAGGATGAAGTCGCGCAGCAGGGCCATGGCGGCCTCGGGGTCGTCGTTGTGGACGCCGTGGCCGGCATTCGGGAAGACCTCCAGGCGGGCGAGGTGCTGGGGGAGGCATTCGGCCAGCAGGCGGCTGCGGGAGAGGGGGGTGATGGGATCGTCCTCGCCGACGACGACGAGGCTGGGGCACTGGATGGTGGCGAGGGCGGCGCGGTAGTCGAGGCGGACGGCTTCGCCGTCGGGGCCGCCGTAGTGGAAGGCGACCTGGTCGTTGTTGATGCTGCGCAGGGCGGCGTTGGGGTCGCGGGTGCCGCGGCGGTTGTAGAGCGGGTAGCAGACTTCGATGTAGGCCTTCTGGGAGTCCGGGTTGGGGGTTTTCCAGCGGGCTTCGGCGACGGCGCGGGCGTGGGGGCCGCCGAGGCGTTCGAAGACGGCGTAGTTCTCCTCGCGGTCGACTTTTGGCGAGGTGGAATAGAAAATCAGCTTGCCGGCGTGGCCGGGGTGGCGGGTCGCGTAGGCCTGCAGGACCATGCCGCCGAAGGAGTATCCGAGTACGATGGGCTTCTCGATGCCCAGCGTGTCGCAGAAGGTTCTGACGTCGTCGCCCCACTGGGCGAGGGTCCATTCGTCGGGCGTGCGGCGATCGCTGCGGCCGTTGCCGCGGTGGTCGAGGTAGATGACCTGGGCGATGTCGGCGAGGCCGTCGAAGGCGGGGCGGAACATGGAATGGTCGCCGCCGGGGCCGCCGTGCAGGAGGATCAGCGTGGGGCGCTCGCGCATCGTGGGGCCGTCGGGGACGAGCTTCTCGCCGCGGACGTCGAAGAAGAGGCGGGCGCCGTTGATGAGGATTTGCATCTGAGGAGTTCCAAGGAAGGGTCTTCTTTTTCTGTAGAAAAAGAAGCAAAAAGACTTTTATCCATTTGCGCCGGGCTGGGTGGTTGACGCATCGCCCGGCCTCTTATGGATGAAGTTTTTTTGCTTCTTTTTGTTCACAAAAAGAAGACTCTTACCTTGCCTTCGCTTCGCGCCGGCGCGCGTGAAGCACGAACTCGGTGTAGCCGTTCGGCTGCGCGCGGCCCTGGAAGACGAGGTCGCAGGCGGCGGCGAAGGCAGGGCCGTCGAAGGCGGGGGCCATCGGGGTGTAGAGGGGGTCCGAGGCGTTCTGGCGGTCGACCACGGCGGCCATGCGCTTCATGGTTTCCATCACCTGGGCCTCGGTGCAGATGCCGTGGTGGAGCCAGTTGGCGACGTGCTGGCTGGAGATGCGGAGCGTGGCGCGGTCTTCCATCAGGCCGACGTCGTGGATGTCCGGCACCTTGGAGCAGCCGACGCCCTGGTCGATCCAGCGGACGACGTAGCCGAGGATGCCTTGGATGTTGTTGTCGAGCTCCTGCTGGATGGCGTCGGGCGCCCAGTTGGGGCGGTCGGCGAGGGGCAGGGTGAGGATATCGGACAGGGCGGCCGGGGTGCGGGTGGCGAGTTCGGTCTGGCGGGCGGCGACGTCGACCTGGTGGTAGTGGAGCGCGTGGAGGGTGGCGGCGGTCGGGGAGGGGACCCAGGCGGTGTTGGCGCCGGCCTTGGGGTGGCCGATCTTTTGCGTGAGCATGTCGGCCATCCGGTCGGGCATGGCCCACATGCCTTTGCCGATCTGGGCCTTGCCGCGCAGGCCGGTGGCCAGGCCGGTGTCGACGTTGTTGTTCTCGTAGGCGGCGATCCAGGGCGTGGCGCGCATGTCGTTCTTGCGGATCATCGGGCCGGCTTCCATCGAGGTGTGGATCTCGTCGCCGGTGCGGTCGAGGAAGCCGGTGTTGATGAAGGCGACGCGTTCGCGGGCGGCGTGGATGCAGGCGGCGAGGTTGATGGTGGTGCGGCGTTCCTCGTCCATGATGCCCATTTTCAGGGTGTTGCGGGCGAGGCCGAGCATGTCCTCGACGGCGGAGAACAGGTCGGCGGCGAACTGGACCTCCTCCGGGCCGTGCATCTTGGGCTTGACGATGTAGACGGAGCCCCGACGAGAATTGCGGATCGGGCCCTGGGACTTGAGGTCGTGGACGGCGATCATCGAGGTGACGGCCGCGTCGAGGATGGTTTCCGGGATCTCGTTGCCGGAGTCGTCGAGGACGGCGTCGGTGAACATGTGGTGGCCGACGTTGCGGACCAGCATGAGGGAGCGGCCGGGGATCTCGATGGCGGCGCCCCGTGTCGAGGTGTAGGGGCGGTCGGGGTTGAGGCGGCGCTGGATGGTGCGGCCGTCTTTCTCGAGGCTGGCGGCGAGGTCGGCTTTCATGAGGCCGAGCCAGTTGCGGTAAACGTCGGTTTTGTCGGCGGCGTCGACGGCGGCGACGGAGTCTTCACAGTCCATGATGGTGGTGATGGCGGATTCCATCAGCACGTCGGCGAGGCCGGCCTGGTCGTCGCGGCCGATCGCGTGCGTGCGGTCGAGGACGAGTTCGATGTGCAGGCCGTTGTGCTGGAGCAGGATGGCTTTCGGCAGGACGGCGTCGCCGTGGAAGCCGACGAACTGGGCGGGGTCGGCGAGGCCGGTCTGGCCGAGGCCGGGGGCGAGGGTCATCTTCAGGACGCCGCCGGAGACCGTGTAGGCGTGGACGTCGGCGTGGCTGTAGCCGGCGACGGGGACGGCTTCGTCGAGGAACTTGCGGGCGGCGGCGATGACCTTGGCGCCGCGGGCGGGGTTGTAGCCGCGGCCCTTGGTGGCGCCGTCGGTCTCGGGGATGGCGTCGGTGCCGTAGAGGGCGTCGTAGAGGCTGCCCCAGCGGGCGTTGCCGGCGTTCAGCGCGTAGCGGGCGTTGCTGACGGGCACGACCAATTGCGGGCCGGCGATGGTGGCAATCTCGGGGTCGACGTTCGCGGTCGAGACGGCGAAGGGGGGCGGGGGCGGCAGGAGGTAGCCGATCGCCTTGAGGAAGGCTTCGTAGTCCGCCTGGTCGTGCGGCTTGCCCTTGCGGGCGAGGTGCCAGGCGTCGATCTGGGCCTGGAGGCGGTCGCGGGCGTCGAGCAGCATGCGGTTGCGGGGGGCGAATTTCGCGACCAGGGCGGCGAGGCCGGACCAGAAGGCGGCGGCTTCGATGCCGGTGCCCGGGAGGGCTTCGGACTCGATGAACGTCTTCAGGACTGGCGCGACCTTGAGCGCGCCGACCGTGACATGGGTCATGCCCCATTCCCCCTTCTTTTGATCCGCTTGTTGTGGCGAAGGGGGGGGCGTTTGTCGAGTGGGCGGGGCGTGGTCGGGGCGGCGTGCGACAGGCGTGAGTCGACGCCCCCCGTCGCGGGGGTGTTTTCAGCGCGGGATTGGGATGCGGATGGGTGGCGCGCGGGCAGGGCGGGTGCGGCGGCGCGGGCGGGTGGGGCGTGCGGCCGGGCGCATGCCGCGGTTGCGGGATGTGAAGATCCAGTCCGGTACGTGGCCGGCCTCGAATGCGGCGGCGTGGGGGGCGCGGCCCATGGTGGGCATGATGAGGGCGTGCGGGGGGTATTCGGCGTCGGTGCGGTGTTCGGGGGGGAGGTCCCAGGCTGCGTCGGTGCGGGCAAGGAGGCGCAGGAGCAGGGTGAGGATCAGGGCCGCGATCCCGGCGCCGTGACGCGCGTCGACAACGTCGCCCTGGAGGGCGAGGTGTTTGATGGCGCGGGCGGTGGCGTGGGGTGCGGGTGAATGGAGCATGTGGGGAATATATGCCCACGTCGATGGCCGCGTGAAGGATTTTTTTCAGAAGTTTATGTGGCAGATGGGTATGCCGGGCGGCCTCTTCCCTTAGCCTCCCAAACTCCCCGCCTCCCTGTTCAGCTTGCGGGCGGTGGGGCCATCCTGAAGTGGAACAGGGAGGCGGGGAGGTTGGGAGGATGCGGGGAGGCGCGGGGGGTGCCGGGTGGGGCCTTCCTCCGGCTGCACCCGCGAAGGGCCGGGGGAGAGGCGCAAGTCTTGTGACCTACGACCTGCCATGTTCGATCGTGTTCATTCTGGGAGCGGACGTCGCGAAATTCGCCGCAACAATTTTTTCGCTCGAGGTGACGTCAAGGCAATCTCCGACAGCATTTGCCTATGTCTTTCGTCGACTTTCCAGCCAAACTCCAGCGCGTCCTCGCAATGCGCCAGTAGAGCATCGACAGAACCGTTATCGATCGCCAAATTAATCCATCGTTTATATTCATAAAGGCACCGGATCTCATCGTTTGCTCCAGAAAGCGCGTTACCGGCTAGAATGGTTTGGGCAGTTGTATTTCCCAGTTCGGCCGACCTACGAAGATAGAAATTAGCTTTTTTGTATGCCTCATCAAAATCATTTGATCCATACCAAGATCGATGTGCCAAAGAAAGCGCTAGAATTGCGTCAGAGTCTCCGTTGGCAGCAAGATCTTCTACTTTAGACATTAACTCATTTACTTCTTCTGTTAAATTTTGACTCCATGCTACATCTGCCGCCATAAAATACCCTGCAGAAAATCCGATATCCCCAGCCGCTCGAAACGCTTGAATGGCCTCCTCATGTAAGTTCCGTCTAAATTTATCCTCTCCTTTACGAACAAATGATAACGCCCGCTCCCAGCATCTTGAATTTTTCAATATTATTTTCCACCCATTGAATGTATCGGCAAAATAGGTGGAAAATTTCTTCCGATGATGTTAAATATTATCGATAAGATGTAGTTTATTATTGCCTGGTTTGCGCTCCTTCCGATCATCCCAGTGAACTTCCTTGCCTGCATGGAATGGGGGTCTGGGGCCTCAGGCCCCAGCGGGTCTGGGCAGCGCCCAGGCTTGCTTACCCCTTGGCCTTCTTCCAGGCCTCGTACTCGGCCAGCGTTGCCGCGTTGGGCGGGTAGGTGCCGGGGAGGGGGGCGCCGGCGTCGATTTTGGTGAGGAGGAAGGTTTCGAGGTCTTCCTGGGCGGCGGCGTCCTTGGCGACCTCGTCGGCGAGGTGGGCGGGGAGGACGACGACGCCGTCGGAGTCGCCGACGAGGATGTCGCCGGGGTAGACGGCGACGCCGCCGCAGGCGATCGGGGCGTCGATCTCGACGGCGTGGTGCTTGACGATGTTGAGCGGGGCGGAGGGGCCGGCGCAGAAGACGGGGAGCGGCATCTTGCTGATCGGGCCGGCGTCGCGGATGCCGCCGTCGGTCACCACACCGGCGGCGTTGCGGCGCATCAGGCGGGTCATGAGGATGTCGCCGCCGCTGGCGGCGGTGGCGTCGCCGCGGCAGTCCATGACGAGGACGTGGCCGGGCTTGCAGGTTTCGACGGCCTTGCGCTGCGGGTGTTCGGGGTTGGCCAGGCTGGCGGAGACGTCGATGTCCTCGCGGGAAGGGATGTTGCGGACGGTGGTGGCGGGGCCGACCATGTTGTGCTCGTAGGTGCCGAGCGCGCGCACGCCCTGCATGAAGACGTTGCGGAAGCCGCGCTTGAACATCTGGGTGGTGAGGGTGGCGGTGCTGACGCGGCGCAGGGTGGCGAGGGTGTCGGGGTTCATGGCAGGGTCCTCCTCTTTGCACGCAGCATGAAGCCGCGGTGGGCGGTTGCCCAGCCTTGCGACCCAGGAGATGCCATGTCCGCTTTTGAACGCTACCTCTCGCTGTGGGTGGCGCTGTGCATCGTCGCGGGGATCGCGCTGGGGTGGGTGGCGCCGGGGGTGTTCCAGGTTCTGGCGGGGCTGGAATACGGCTCGGTCAACTTCGTGGTGGCCGCGCTGATCTGGTTCATGGTGTACCCGATGATGGTGGCGGTGGATTTCACCAGCCTGCGGCGGGTGGGGGAGCGGCCGAAGGGGCTGGTGATTACGCTGGTGGTGAACTGGCTGGTGAAGCCGTTCACGATGGCGGCGCTGGGGGTGCTGTTCTTCGAATACCTGTTCGCGGGGCTGATCGATCCGGCCAATGCGGGGCAGTACATCGCCGGGCTGATCCTGCTGGGGGCCGCGCCGTGCACGGCGATGGTGTTCGTGTGGTCGCAGCTGGTGCGGGGGGATGCGAGCTACACGCTGGTGCAGGTTTCGGTGAACGACGTGGTGATGGTGTTCGCCTTCGCGCCGATCGTCGCGCTGCTGCTGGGGGTGACGGATCTTTCGGTGCCGTGGGAGACGCTGCTGCTGTCGGTGGTGCTGTATGTGGTGATCCCGCTGGCGGCGGGGGCGGCGACGCGGATGCGGCTGGTGGCGGGGCTGGCGCCGGATGCTGCCAGGGGGGCGGCGGGGGAGGCGGCGGTGGCGGCGTTCACCGGGCGGATCAAGGCGCTGTCGATCCTGGGGCTGCTGGCGACCGTGGTGCTGCTGTTCGGGTTCCAGGGGCGGGTGATTCTGGCGCAACCGATGCTGATCGGGCTGATCGCGGTGCCGCTGCTGATCCAGTCGTACGGGATTTTCGCGCTGGGGTATTGGGCGGCCTGGGCGTGGCGGGTGCCGTTCAGCGTGGCCGCGCCGTGCGCGCTGATCGGGACGAGCAATTTCTTCGAGCTGGCGGTGGCGGTGGCGATCGGGCTGTTCGGGCTGAATTCCGGGGCGGCGCTGGTGACGGTGGTGGGGGTTCTGGTGGAGGTGCCGGTGATGCTGTCGCTGGTGGCGTTCTCGAACCGCACGCGGGGGTGGTTCGCGGGGCGCGACGGCACGGGGTGACGGCGGGCGGCCGGGAGGTTAGGGTTCGGGAAACCTAACAGGAGGGCTCCATGTCGGACGACATCAAGCAGATCGAGGCGGTGCTGCAGACCTATTTCGATGGGCTGTACGAGGGCGATGCGGGCAAGCTGGCGGCGGCGTTCCATGACAGCGCCGATCTGCGGAGCGTGGCGGCGGACGGGTCGTTGGCGGTGCTGCCGCGGGCGCAGTGGCTGGAGGGGGTGAAGAGCCGGCCTTCGGCGAAGGCGCAGGGGCTGGAGCGCAAGGACTGGGTGGTGTCGATCGACCGGTCGGGGCCGAACACGGCATTCGCCAAGGTGCAGTGCCAGATTCCGCCGCGCTATTTCACCGACTACCTGTCGCTGGCGAAGGTCGGCGGCGCATGGAAGGTGGTTGCCAAGACCTTCCACACCGACACGCGCTGAGCGGGCGGCGCCCCCTTCCGCTGGGGGAGGGGGCGGGCGCGGGGCGGGCGGGGCGTTCGTTGCGCGGCATGGGGGTTGCAGCGCGGAAGCAATGATCCCTTCGCGCGACATACAATGGCATGATTTCACAACGGTGTGAGCGGGAAGGCGGGTGGGGGTTTTCCCGACTTGCAATGACAGCGCCGATCCGCAAGTGAGGATGGCAGCGGGCGAAAAACCGGCCGCAGCAGGGGGAAACACCTTGGTCGATCAAGCAAAATGCGGCCTGGCCGTCGGGAGAGTGGGGTGATTCCGGGCTCGATCTTCGAGCAGATCTCGAGCACCCCCACGAGCCAGCAGATGCGGGATGCGGCCAACGAGCTGGGCCTGCGGATCGCACATGGCGAGTTCGACGACCTTGACGACATGCAGCGGGGCGACCTGCAGGTGCTGGCGCAGATGCTGGAGCATTGGGCGCGGCGGGTGATGGACCTGGAGGCGGCGATGCTGCCGCTGGCTGCGGCGGACCAACAGCAGCGGGCGAAATCGTGAGCGCAGGGACGCGGCATCCATTGCAATCTGCGACGCGCTGGTCCCATTTTAACGAATTTTTGCGAATTGCAATGCGATATGCGTCGATGGCCGGGGGCGATTTGACGCATTTGGCGCAATGTGGCCGGGATTGGCGGCCGGACCGCTGGCACGGGGCGTGCATCAGCTTTCGCCATTGACGGTGCGTGCGTCGGCAGAGGCCGGCGAGGGCGGCCCGGGCCGGAGCAGGCGATGTTCGAGCGGATCCACAGCGAAGAAGGCCTGGTGCGGTTGCACCTGCGCGGCGGCCTGGACGGCGATGCCAGCCGCGCCATGCGCGACGGATTGGCCGCCCTTGCCGCGGTCGAGGCGCGCGAGGTGGTGATCGATTTTTCCAACGTGACGTTCATCGATGGCTCCGGGCTTGGAGCGATTTCTTTTCTTTTCAAGCGCCTGACGGCGCGTGGACGGCGGTTGACGGTGTCTGGCGTATCGGGCCAGCCGCTCGCCATGCTGCGCCACCTGGGGCTTGCCGGGTTGTTGGGCATGGATGGCGGGGGGCGGCGTTCCTCCTTCCTGTCGTGGCCGGGCCTCGCCTGGGCGCGCTGACGGGAATTCGACTTTTGAGTGCCCCGATCTCGGGGCCGCTTTTCAGACGCTGATTTTCAGCGGCCCGGGTGGCTTTGGCCATCCGGGCCATTTTTCTTGCGGTGCTTGCGTATGCGCCCCGAGTTGCGCGAGTTTGGCGCCGCCGGTTTACGGGAGCAACGGAAGGACTGGATGAGCGATCTTGGTTTTGCGACCCAACTGGCCGAAGACCTGTCGCCGGATGACCTGCGCATGGTGCTGTCGGTGTTTCGCACCGATGTGGAGCGGCTGACGGCCGCGCTTTCGGGGGCGGCGCAGGCCGGGGATGCGGCGGGATTCCGGCGCGCGGCGCATGGCTTGGCGGGGGCCGCGGGCGCGGTGGGGGCCGCGGCGCTGGAACGGGCCTGCCGGGCGGCGATGGAGGGGGATGGCCCGATTCCCGGCGCGATGCTGGAGATCGGCGCGGTGGCCAGGGTGGCGCTGGGCGACCTTGCGCGGATCCTGGCCGGGCTCGACGGCCAGCCATGAGCGAGGCGGTGGCGCGGGTTCTGGTGGTGGAGGACACGCCGACCCAGGCACAACTGGCGCGTGCACTGCTCGTGGGGCTGGGCCACCAGGTGGAAGTGGTGGAGAGCGCGGGGGCCGCGCTGGTTGCGGCGCGGGAGTGGAAGCCGGACGCGATCCTGCTCGACATCGAGCTGCCCGACTACAACGGCATGGAACTGATGCAGCGGATGCGCGCCGAGGGGATCGCGGCCTCGGTGATCGTGGTGACGGCGAATGCCTCGATCAACGCGGCGGTGGAGGCGATGCGGGCCGGGGCGGTGGACTTCATCGTCAAGCCCTACGCCAAGGCGCGGCTGTCGGTGACGCTGGCCAATGCGCTGGAGAAGCGCTCGCTGGCGGCGCAGTTGGCGACGGTGAAGGCGCGGCTGGACCGGGACCAGTTCTTTGGCTTCATCGGCGGCTCGGCCCCGATGCAGGCGGCGTATCGCACCATCGAGAGCGTGGCTGCGAGCAAGGCCAGCGTGTTCATCACCGGCGAGAGCGGCACCGGCAAGGAACTGGCGGCGGAGGCGGTGCATCGGGCGAGCCCGCGGGTGGGGCGCAACTTCGTGGCGCTGAACTGCGGCGCGATTCCGCGCGACCTGCTGGAGAGCGAGGTGTTCGGGCATGTGCGCGGCGCGTTCACCGGCGCGTCGGCCGACCGCGAGGGGGCGGCGAAGCTGGCGGACGGGGGGACGCTGTTTCTCGACGAGATCGGCGAGATGCCGTTGGAAATGCAGGTGAAGCTGCTGCGGTTCGTGCAGACGGGGACGTTCTCGCCGGTGGGGTCGTCGCGGGTGGAGCGGGTGGATGTGCGCTTCGTGTGCGCGACCAACCGCGACCCGATGCTGGAGGTTCAGGCGGGGCGGTTCCGCGAGGACCTGTACTACCGGCTGTACGTGGTGCCGGTGGAGCTGCCGCCGCTGCGGGCGCGCGGCGAGGATGTGCTGATGATCGCGCGGCACTTCCTGGCGCAGTTCGCGCGCGAGGAACGGCGGGGGTTCCTGGGGTTCAGCCAGGCGGCGGAGCAGGCGCTGGTGCAGTATCCGTGGCCGGGCAATGTGCGGCAGCTGCAGAACGTGGTGCGCAACATCGTGGTGCTGCATGACGGCGACCGGGTGGAGCTGGACATGATCCCGCGCGCGGTGCGGCGCGGAGCGGCGGAGGAGGAGAAGGCGCGGGGCGAGGCGGCGTTCGCGGAGGTGGGGCGCGGCGAGGTGGCGCAGGGCGAGAGGGGGCAAGTCGGGCCCGGCCGGGCCGAGAATGGGCGCGCGGACCTCGGGCGTGCGGAGCCGGTGGCCGGGGCGCGGGTGGTGCGCCCGGCGGCGGAGGCGGGGGAGGAGGATGCGGCGGAGATCGTGCCGCTGTCGGTGATGGAGCGGCGGCTGATCCTGGCGGCGCTGCGCCAGACCGGGCAGGACGTTCCGCGCGCGGCGGCGCTGCTGGAGATCAACCCGTCGACGATCTACCGCAAGTTGCAGAGCTGGCGGGCCGACGGGAAGGTCCCGCCGGGGTGAGCGGCGGTGGGTGGCGTTGCAGGATTCTTGAAAGCTTTGCGTGACATGTTGTCACTGTGGTACACGGATTGCATCTCAGTTCAAAATTGAAGACGCGCTGTCCGGTGGCGACGGGCAGATTCGCGAATGGCTGCTGGCCGATGTCATGAAGGCGGACCGATGACCGAGCCGACCCTGATTGCGCCCACCATGGCTAAGCCGCACGTGACTGCGCCTCATTTGGCCGTTCCCGGCCCGACCCTGCAGGATCCCCTGATGTCTGAACGCAAGCGCGTCGCGGCCGCCTTGACGACCGAACAGTTCGTCGCGGTGGACTACATCCCGCGCAGCGTTCTGGTGGCCAAGCGGGCGATGGACATCCTGGTCGCGGTGTTCGGGCTGTTGCTGACCGCGCCGCTGTGGCCGCTGGTGGCGCTGGCGATCCGGCTCGATTCGCCCGGGCCGGTGATCTACCGCCAGATGCGGGTGGGGCGGATGCGGGCGGACCGGACCGATGTGTTCATGATCCTGAAGTTCCGCTCGATGCGCGCCGATGCGGAGAAGGGCACCGGGGCGGTGTGGGCGCAGAAGCACGATCCGCGCATCACCCGGGTGGGGGCGTTCATCCGCAAGACGCGGCTCGACGAGTTGCCGCAGCTGATCAACGTGCTGCGCGGCGACATGTCGGTGGTGGGGCCGCGGCCGGAGCGGCCGGCGATGTATGGGCGGCTGGAGCAGGCGGTGCCGTTCTTCGCCGACCGCACCGCGGGGCTGCGCCCGGGGGTTACGGGGCTGACGCAGGTGGTTCAGGGCTACGACAACAGCGTGGAGGATGTGCGGCGCAAGGTGGGGTTCGATGCCGCCTATGCCATGCGGCTGGCGACGTTCCGCGGCTGGCTGGCCTCCGACATGTCGATCATGCTGCGCACGCTCAATGTGATGGTGTCTGGCCGGGGGCAGTAGGGCGGCGGCCGGGCCCTGGCCCCGCGCCTTCCTTTTGCGCGGCGGGGGCCGATCTGGCATAGGGCGCTCTCCCTTGCGGCGCGCGTCGCGGCCGGGGGCTTTTCGCTGTCCGGGATGAACCGATGATCTCCATGTTCCGCGCCTTCCTTGGCACCTGGGCGGCGAAGTTGTTCTTCGTCGCGCTGATCGGCGTGTTCGTGCTTTGGGGCGTGGGGGATGTGTTCACGAGCCGCACGACCGACCTGTCGGTGGCGACCGTCGGCGACAAGCGGATCGAGCTGGACGAGGTGAACGAGGCCTATCGCCGGCAGCTTTCGCAGGTGACGCGGATGCTGGGCGGGACGGTGGAGCCGACCATGGAGATGAAGCGCGGCGTGGCGGCGCAGGCGCTGGAGCGGCTGATCACCCAGGTTGCGGTGACGGCGGCGGTGGCGGACATGGGGCTGGTGGTGCCGGACGAGGCGCTGCGCCAGGCGGTGTGGGACACGCCGGCGTTCGCCGGGCCGGGCGGGCAGTTCGACCGCAACCAGTTCCAGGCGGTGCTGCGCAACAACGGGCTGAGCGAGCAGCGCTTCCTGGACATCATGCGCCAGGAGATCGCCCAGCGGCAGCTGCTGGCGACGGCGCGGGCGGGGGCGACGAGCCCGGAGGTGATGACGCGGCTGGTCTATGCGTTCCAGCAGGAGAAGCGCGTGGCGGAGATGGTGGAGCTGCGCTTCGATCGCGTGGCCCGCCCGGAGGCGCCGCCGCGGCTCGTGCTGGAGCGGTGGCATGCCAACAACATCCTGCGCTTCTCCACCCCGGAATACCGCCGCATCCGTGCGGTGGTGCTGGCGCCGGAGCGGCTGGTGGCGGAGGTCGAGGCGGACGAGATTTCGATGCGCGCGGCCTATGCGGCGCGGTCGGCGGAGTTCAACCAGCCGGAGCGGCGCAGCGTGCAGGTGCTGTTGAGCCAGGACGAGGCGCGGGCGAAGGCGCTGGCGGACCGCTGGGCGGGCGGGGCGGACTGGGCGGCGATGCAGGCGGCGGCGAAGGAAGACGGGGCGGCGCCGGTGGAGCTGACCGATGCGGTGCAGGGCGAGATCCCGGCGCCCGAGCTGGCCGAGGCGATCTTCGCGGCGCCGGCCGAGACGGTGGCCGGGCCGGTGCGCAGCGCGCTGGGCTGGCACGTGGTGCGGGTGACGAAGGTGACGCCGGGCTCGACGCGCAGCTTCGAGGAGGTGCGGCCGCTGCTGGAGATCCAGGTGCGCAACGACAAGGCGGCGGACATTCTGTACGACCGCGCCAACAAGGTGGATGACCTGCTGGCCGGCGGTGCGCCGCTGGAGGAGATGCCGGGGGACCTGGGCCTGGCCGGGGTGGCGGGCACGCTGGATGCGCGCGGGATCACTTCCGACGGCACGCCGGCGCCGATCCCGGGCAGCGACGAGTTGCGCGCCGCGCTGATCCAGGCGGTGTTCCGGGCGCAGAAGGGCGAGCCGCCGCGGCTGATCGAGGCGCCGCGCCGGCCGGGGGTGCTGTCGGGCTACTTCGCCTTCGATGTGGAGGAGGTGATGCCGCCGGCGCCGCGCCCGTACGAGGAGGTGGCGGACGCGGTGCTGGAGGACTGGACCGAGGCGGAGATCCGCCGCACCCAGGAGGAGGCGGCCGCGCGGATGCTGGAGGCGATCAAGGGCGGGCAGAGCCTGGCCGATGCCGCGCTGGTGGCCGATGTGAAGGTGGTGCGCCTGCCGGAGATCAGCCGCGGGGCGCGGCCGGCCGAGGAGGTGCCGCTGCAGCTCGTGACGCCGCTGTTCGAGCTGAAGCCCGGCGAGCCGACCATGGCCGAGACGGCGGACGGTTTCGTGGTGGCGGTGCTGGCGGAGATCCAGCCGGCGACGCCCGAGGCCGACCCGATCGGCTATGGCCAGGTGCGCGAGGCGCTGGGCGGGGCGATCGGCGACGACGTTCAGGCGGCGGTGACCGCGGGGCTGCGCGCGCGGGCGCGGCCGCAGGTGAACAAGACCATGGTCGACCGCATCGTCCAGCCGGATTAGGCTCTGACATCGCCTTCGGAGAGTTTCGATGAACGCCTCACCCCCGCCCGGCTTTGCCGAGTTCCGTGCCGACTATGAGCAGGGGCGCGGGCGGCTGCTGTGGTCCAAGGGGGTGGCGGACCTGGAGACGCCGGTGGCGGCGTTCCTGAAGCTGGCGCATGGCAAGCCGAACACCTTCCTGCTGGAATCGGTCGAGGGCGGGGCGTCGCGCGGGCGGTATTCGATCATCGGGCTGGACCCGGACCTGATCTGGCGCTGCCGGGCCGGGCGGGCGGAACTGAACCGCGATGCGAGGGCGGCGCCGTTTGCCTTCGTGCCGGAGGCGCAGGGGCCGCTGGACAGCCTGCGCGTGCTGATTGCCGAGAGCCGGCTGGATGTGCCGGAGGGGCTGCCGCCGATGTGCGGCGGGCTGATCGGCTATCTCGGCTACGACATGGTCCGGCTGATGGAGGCGCTGCCGGACAAGAACCGCGATGACCTTGGCATCCCCGAGGGGCAGATGGCGCGGCCGAGCCTGTTCGCGATCTTCGACAACGTGAACGACACGCTCACAATGGCAGCCCCGGTGTATCCGCGGCCCGGGGTGACGGCATTGCAGGCGTGGGAGGCGGCGCAGGCGCGGCTGGCGGAGGCGGAGGCGGCACTGGAGCGGCCGTTGCCGCACGGGGCGCCGCCGGTGGCGCTGCCGCCGATGGCCGAGCCGGATTCGACCTTCACGCGCGAGGATTTCCTCGCGGCCGTCGAGCGGTGCAAGGAATACATCCGCGCGGGCGATGCGTTCCAGGTGGTGGCGAGCCAGCGCTTCTCGGCGCCCTTCGTGCTGCCGCCGTTCTCGCTGTATCGGGCGCTGCGGCGGATCAACCCGGCGCCGTTCCTGTTCTTCCTGGATTTCGGCGGGTTCTCGATCGTGGGCTCCTCGCCGGAGATCCTGGTGCGGCTGCGCGACGGCGCGGTGACGATCCGCCCGCTGGCGGGCACGCGCAGGCGCGGGGCGAACAACGAGGAGGACCAGAAGCTGGAGGCGGAGCTGCTGGCCGACCCGAAGGAGCGCGCGGAGCACCTCATGCTGCTCGACCTCGGGCGCAACGACGTGGGGCGGGTGGCGGAGATCGGCACGGTGAAGGTGACGGAAAGCTTCACCATCGAGCGGTTCAGCCATGTGATGCACATTTCCTCCGAGGTGCAGGGCAAGCTGGCGCCGGGGCTGGAGGCGCTGGACGCGCTGGTGGCGGGGTTCCCGGCGGGGACGCTGTCGGGCGCGCCGAAGGTGCGGGCGATGGAGATCATCGAGGAGCTGGAGCCGGTGCGGCGCGGCATCTATGCCGGGTGCATCGGCTATTTCGCGCCGGACGGGTCGATGGATACCTGCATCGGGCTGCGCACCGCGGTGGTGAAGGACGGCACGATGTATGTGCAGGCCGGCGCCGGGGTGGTGGCGGATTCGGTACCGGAGGCGGAATACGAGGAGACGCGGCAGAAGGCGCGGGCGCTGTTCCGCGCGGCCGAGGAGGCGGTGCGGTTTGCCGCCGGCAAGGGGGCGAACGCCGGGCCGCGCTGAGCTTTGGGCCGCGCGCTGCCGGCCGGGCGGGGGTTTCCGCCGTTCGTAGCGGGGGCGAGGGGAGGCTGAGCCTTCCCGCGTCGAGGTCTTCGTGGAGCAACCCACCGGGGTCATGGATTTGTCGGACGCCGCGGCGCCAGCTTCCCGGTCGGAGGCATCCAAATCGGGTGGGGGCCAGCCCGGCCCCGTCGGGGATGGGCGGCGGCTGCGCGTGAACGGTGCCGTGCCGGGAACGCTGGGGTCCACTGTGCCGGCGCCGCGGCGGCGCAGCCCGTTTCGCGCCTCCTATGCGTTTGCCATGCTGATTGGGGTGGCGATCTGCCTGACCTGGGGCAGCGTGTATGTTCATCTGCTGCGCGAGTATCGGCAGACCAGCTTCGATGCGATGCAGAAGGCGCGCAACACCGCCTATGGCTTCGCGGAGAACCTGGAACGGAGCTTCGAGGCGCTGGACCAGAGCCTGTTGTTCCTGCGGGAAAGCTATCTGCGCGATCCCGGCGGGTTCGACCTGGTGGCGCTGAGCCGCGGGCCGGTGCTGGGGCGGCGGCAGGTGCAGGTGACGCTGGTCGACGGCGAGGGGCAGACGCTGGCGAGCAGCATCGGTGCCGCCGCGCGGATCGACCTGGCGGAGAGCGAGCAGGCCTGGCTGCGCGCCGGGGGGGATGACCGGCTGCTGCTGGGCCCGCCGCTGCGCGTCCGCGCCAGCGGGCGGTGGTCGGTGAACGTGATGCGGCGCATCGTCGCGCCGGACGGCCGGACGCTGGGGGCGATCGTGGCGACGCTGGCGGCCGAGGAGCTGACCCGCTTCACCGAGGCGCTGGATGTCGGCGAGGCGGTGATGCTGGTGGTGGGGGCCGACAGCGTGGTGCGCGCCCGCATGCCGCCGGTGCCGGGGGCGATCGGCCAGACCTATGCCGGCAGCGAGGCGGTGCCGATCACCGCGGGGGCGGAGGCGCAGGGGGCGTTTCGCGGGGCGGGCGGCATCGACGATGTGGATCGCATCGGCAGCTGGCGGCGGCTGCGCAACTATCCGCTGGTGGTGATGATCGGCATCGAGAGCACCGACGTGTTCGCCAGCTTCCGGCGCCACCGGCTGCAGTTCGTCGGCGCCGGGCTGCTGATGACGGTGGGCGTGATCGGCGTGGGCGGCCTGGTGCAGCGCCAGCACCACCGGTTGCTTGCATCGCAGCAGGCGCTGACGGCGACGCTGCAGAACATCAGCCAGGGCATCATGATGATCGATGCCGAAGGGCAGGTGCCGGTGATGAACCAGCGCGCGGTTGCGCTGCTCGACCTGCCGCCGGAGCTGGTGCAGATGAACCCGTCGTTCCGGGACATCGTGCAGTGGCAGATGGACAACGGCGAGTTCGGGCCGGCGGGGCGGGTGGATGCCTCGGTGATGCGGTTCCTGGAGATCGGCGACCTCTCCGCGCAGAACGCCAATTTCGAGCGCACGCGGCCGAACGGCGTGGTGCTGGAGGTGCGCACCGAGCGGCTGCCGGATGGCGGCGCGGTGCGGACCTACACCGACATCACCGAGCGGCGGCGCAACGAGCGGGCGCTGGCGGCGGCGCGCGATGCGGCGGAGGCGGCGGGGCGGGCGCGCAGCGAGTTCCTGGCGGTGATGAGCCACGAGATCCGCACGCCGATGAACGGCATCATCGGCGTGGCTGGGCTGCTGCAGGACATGCCGCTGGGGACGACCGAGAAGCACTATGTGCGGATCATCCTGGATTCCGGCCAGCACCTGCTGCAGCTGATCAACGACATCCTGGATTTCTCGCGGCTGGATGCGGGGCGGCTGGAGCTGGAGGAGACGGCGTTTGATGTGCGCGAGGTGGTGCGCGACTCGGTCGAGCTGATGTCGGCGGAGGCGACGGCGAAGGGGCTGGTGCTCGGGCTGGACGTGGCGGAGGACGTGCCGGTGCGGGCGGTGGGCGATGCGCATCGGCTGCGCCAGGTGCTGCTGAACCTGATCGGCAACGGCATCAAGTTCACCGCCGAGGGGTCGGTGCGGGTTGCGGTGCGGCTGGTGCGCAGCGAGGGGGCGGCGGTGCGGCTGGGATTCACCGTCGCCGATACCGGGATCGGCATTCCGCCCGAGGCGCAGGGCAAGCTGTTCACCGAGTTCACCCAGGTGGACAGCTCGATCTCGCGGCGGTTCGGCGGCAGCGGGCTGGGGTTGGCGATCTGCCGGCGGCTGGTGGAGCGGATGGGCGGGACGATCGGGGTCGAGAGCGTGGCGGGTGCGGGGAGCAGCTTCCATTTCGATGTGCTGCTGACGGTGCCGCGCAGCGAGGTGGCGCGCGTGGCGCCGCTGGCGGAGCCGGTGGCAAAGACTGCGCCACGGCAGATCCTGATCGCCGAGGACAACGCGACCAACCGGCTGGTGGCCACGCGCATGCTGGAGCGCATGGGCCATCGCGTGGAGGCGGTGGAGAACGGGCGCGAGGCGGTCGAGGCGGTGCAGCGCGGGGGCTTCGACCTGGTGCTGATGGACGTGATGATGCCGGAGATGGACGGGCTGGCGGCGACCGAGGCGATCCGGCGGTTGCCAGGAGAGGTGGCGCGCATTCCGATCATCGGGCTGACCGCGAACGCCATGGCCTCCGACCAGGAGCGGTGCCTGGCGGCGGGAATGACGCATTTCGAGACCAAGCCGATCAGCGCGGCGCGGCTGGGGGCGGCGATCGGGCAGGTGCTCGGGCAGGGCGGGTCGGCCGGCGTGGTGGAGCGCGGGGAAGCGGCCCCCGAGGCCGTACCGGTGGCGGTGCCGGTGCCGCGATCGCAGGCGCAACAGGAACCACTGCCTGACCTGGGGCGCGCGACGCCCGGCTTCGATCCGGCGCGGCTGGTGGCGCTGGCGGGCGAGATCGGTGCGGGGCCGGCGGGCGATGTGGTGCGCCAGTTCGGCGGCGATGCGCTGCGCCAGCTGGAGGACATGCGCGACCTGGCGGCCGCCGGGCGGATGGACCTGCTGGGTCACCAGGCGCGGCTGGTGGCGCGGGCGGCGCGGACGGTGGGGCTGGTGCCGCTGGGAGATGCGGCGGCGGCGATCCTGGAGGACGTGGTGGCCGGCCGCTACGACGGGCTGCCGGCGAAGGTGGACGGGCTGGAGCCGCTGGTGCTCGCCGGCATGGACGCGCTGCGGCGCTGGCAGATGCCGGCCCAAGGGGGTTGAAGATGGGGGGCTTGAAGGTGGGCGAGGAAGGTTCGATACCCGGTCGGTCAAACCGAGGGAGGCAGGGGATGCGCCAGCTGATCGCCGGCAACTGGAAGATGAACGGGTCGCGCGCCATGGCGGGCGCCTTGGCCGAGGCCCTGCGGGGCGCGGCGGGCGCGGGGCTGGGCTGCGACCTGCTGGTGTGCCCGCCCGCGACGCTGGTGGGGTTCGTCGCCGAGTCGCTGCGCGGCAGCGCGGTTGCGGTGGGCGGGCAGGATTGCCATGCCAAGGCCACCGGCGCGCATACCGGCGACATCGCGGCGGCCATGCTGCGCGATTGCGGCGCGACCCATGTAATCCTGGGCCATTCGGAGCGGCGGGCCGACCATGGCGAGACCGACGCGCAGGTGCGCGCCAAGGTGGCGGCGGCGGTGGCGGCCGGGCTTGTGCCGGTGGTGTGCGTCGGCGAGACCGAGGCGCAGCGCGTGGCGGGCGAGCAGGACGCGGTGGTGGCGGCGCAGCTTGCCGGCAGCCTGCCGGACGGGTTCGCGGGCGTGGTCGCCTACGAGCCGGTCTGGGCGATCGGCACCGGGCGCACGCCGACGGAGGCCGATGTGGCGGCGATGCACCTGCACATCCGCAAGACCCTCGCCGGGCGCTTCGGCGCGGGAGGGGCGGGGGTGGCGATCCTGTATGGCGGGTCGGTCAAGCCGTCGAACGCCGCGGCGCTGCTAGCGCTGCCGGAGGTCGGCGGGGCGCTGGTGGGCGGGGCGAGCCTGGTGGCCGAGGACTTCCTGGGCATCGCGCGCGCGGCGCGGGCGTAGTCCTGCGCTTCCCATCCGGGCCGCCAGCCTGTAGAAGGCGCGTCTTGCGGCCGAGGCGGCCCACTCCCTTGGGGATACGATGACCACCGTCCTGCTCATCCTGCACCTGTTCGTGACTTTGGCGCTCATCGCCGTGGTGCTCATCCAGCGCAGCGAGGGCGGCGGGCTTGGCATCGGCTCCTCCCAGGGCATGGGCAACTTCATGTCGGGGCGGGGCACGGCCAACCTGCTGACCCGCACCACGGCGATCCTGGCCACCGCGTTCTTCGCCCTGTCGCTCTCGCTGGCGCTGCTGAGCCGGGGGACCGCGGTGCGTCCCTCGGTGCTGGATGCGCCGCCTGCCTCGAGCCAACCGGCCGACCCGGCGGCCGCGCCGCGGGTTCCCACCAACTAGGTTTTCATGTCCCTGCGCCTGTTGCAGGGCAGCACGATCGGATTGCTCATGCAGACCGGGTTTCCCCAGACTCGGGTGCGACCGACTCGGGCGCGGCGCTATGGTGGCCGCCCATGACGCGGTTCGTATTCATCACCGGCGGCGTGGTCTCCTCCCTGGGCAAGGGCATCGCCTCGGCGGCGCTGGGCGCGCTGCTCCAGGCGCGCGGCTATGCCGTGCGGTTGCGCAAGCTCGACCCCTACCTGAACGTCGATCCCGGCACGATGTCGCCGTTGCAGCATGGCGAGGTGTTCGTCACCGATGACGGGGCGGAGACCGACCTCGACCTCGGCCACTACGAGCGGTTCACCGGGGTGCATGCGACGCGGGCGGACAATGCCACCACCGGGCGCATCTATTCCGAGGTGATCGCGCGCGAACGCCATGGCGACTACCTGGGGGCCACCGTGCAGGTGATTCCGCACATCACCGATGCGATCAAGGAGGCGATCACCGGCAAGCTCGACGATGCGGAGAAGGGGCCGCCCGACTTCGCGCTGATCGAGATCGGCGGCACGGTCGGCGACATCGAGAGCCTGCCGTTCCTGGAGGCGATCCGTCAGTTGGGCAACGAGCTGGGGCCGGAGCGGGTGATGTTCGTGCACCTGACTCTGCTGCCCTACATCCCGACCGCCGGCGAGCTGAAGACCAAGCCGACGCAGCATTCGGTGAAGGAGCTGCTGAGCGTCGGCATCCAGCCGAACATGCTGATCTGCCGGTCGGACCGGGAAATCCCGCAGAACGAGCGGCGCAAGATCGCGCTGTTCTGCAACGTGCGGCCGGAGGCGGTGGTGGCGGCACTGGATGTCGACACGATCTACCAGGTGCCGATCAGCTACCATGCCGAGGGGCTGGACCGGGAGGTGCTGCGCTTCTTCCGCCTGCCGTTCGACAGCGAGCCGGATTTGAGCCGGTGGCAGCAGATCGTCGACGTGGTGCGCGCGCCGGACGGCGAGGTGCGGATCGCGATCGTCGGCAAATACACCACGCTGCTGGACAGCTACAAAAGCCTGTCCGAGGCGTTGATCCATGGCGGCATCGCCAACCGGGTGAAGGTGCGGCTGGACTGGGTGGACAGCGAGGTGTTCGAGCAGCCGGGCACGGTGGAGCGGCTGGAGGGGGTGCATGGCATTCTGGTGCCGGGCGGGTTCGGCGAGCGCGGCACCGAGGGCAAGATCGAGGCGGTGCGGTTCGCGCGCGAGAGGAAGGTGCCGTTCTTCGGCATATGCTTCGGCATGCAGATGGCGGTGATCGAGACGGCGCGCCACCTGGCCGGGCTGCCGACGGCGAGTTCCAGCGAGTTCGGGCCCTGCGAGGTGCCGGTGGTCGGGCTGCTGACCGAATGGGCGCGCGGCAACCAGATCGAGCGGCGCAATGCCGGGGGCGACCTGGGCGGCACGATGCGGCTGGGGGCCTATCCGGCGCAGCTGGCCGAGGGGTCGCTGGTGCGGGCGATCTATGGCGTGCCGCTGGCGGTGGACCGGCACCGGCATCGCTACGAGGTCAACGTGAACTACCGCGCGCAGCTGGAGGGCGCGGGGCTGCGCTTCTCGGGCATGTCGCCGGATGGGTTGTTGCCGGAGAACGTGGAGCGGGTGGACCATCCATGGTTCGTTGGCGTGCAGGCGCATCCTGAACTGACGAGCAAGCCGTTCGCGCCGCATCCGCTGTTCCGCAGCTTTATCGAGGCGGCGGTGAAGCAGGCGAGGCTGGTATGAAGGAAGAGTCTTCTTTTTGTGAACAAAAAGAAGCAAAAAAACTTCATCCATTTGCGCGCGGCTGGCGCGGGTTGCAAATGGATGAAAGTTTCTTTGCTTCTTTCTTTTCAAAGAAAGAAGATTCTTGCTTTTGGCTGATCCGATGAGCGTCGGCATCGGCAATCTGCAGCTTGGCAACGACCGGCCCCTGGTGCTGATTTCGGGCCCCTGCCAGATCGAGAGCCGCGACCACGCGATGGAAGTGGCGGGCGGGTTGGTCGAGATGTGCGCGCAGGCGGGGATCGGGCTGATCTTCAAGAGCAGCTACGACAAGGCCAACCGCACCAGCGCCACGGCGGCGCGCGGCATTGGCATGGACAAGGGGCTGGCGATCCTGGCCGAGGTGCGCACCCGGTTCGGCTGCCCGGTGCTGACCGACGTGCATGCGCCCGAGCATTGCGCCCCGGCGGCGCAGGCGGTGGACGTGTTGCAGATCCCGGCCTTCCTGTGCCGGCAGACCGACCTGCTGCTGGCGGCCGGCGAGACCGGGGCGGCGGTGAACGTGAAGAAGGGGCAGTTCCTGGCGCCGTGGGACATGGTGAACGTGGCGGCCAAGATCGCATCCACAGGGAACGGGCGCATCCTGCTGTGCGAGCGGGGCACCAGCTTCGGCTACAACACGCTGGTGTCGGATCTGCGCGGCCTGCCGATCATGGCGCGCACCGGCTATCCCGTGGTCTTCGACGCGACGCATTCGGTGCAGCAGCCGGGCGGGCAGGGCACGTCCTCCGGCGGGCAGCGCGAGTTTGCGCCGGTGCTGGCGCGCGCGGCGGTGGCCGTTGGGGTGGCGGCGGTGTTCATCGAGGCGCATCCCGACCCTGACACGGCGCCGAGCGACGGGCCGAACATGATCGCGCTGCGCGAGATGCCGGCGCTGATTGCCCGGCTGATGGCGTTCGACGCCCTGGCCAAGGGCGCCTGATCCCAACATCCTGAATCCAAAGAGGAAACGAACCATGCAGATGATCGATCATGCCGTCGGCGACGGCGCCGAGGCGACCGCGGGCCAGACCGTGACCGTGCACTACACCGGCTGGCTGTTCGAGGACGGCGCGGCTGACAACAAGGGCAGCAAGTTCGACAGCTCGCGCGACCGGGGCGATCCGTTCGTGTTTCCGCTCGGGGCTGGGCGGGTGATTGCCGGGTGGGACCAGGGCGTTGCCGGCATGAAGGTCGGCGGGCAGCGCACGCTGATCATCCCGCCGGAGATGGGCTACGGCGCGCGCGGCGCCGGCGGTGTGATCCCGCCGAACGCGACGCTGGTGTTCGACGTGGAGTTGCTGGCGGTCGGCTGACCGAAACGCCAACGTCGCGCCGGCGACGGCTTGGCTCCAAGGCTTCGTTAATCATTGCCGGCTACCTCTGCGCATCGGCCGCGGGTTCGCCCCCGCGGGATCACTGGTGCGGAAGAGGAACGGTTCATGGCCATGTCCGAGGATCAGTTGCGGGCGCCGGCGCGCCCGTCTTCGACCCGTGTGGGTCGGCGAAGCTGGCTGGCACTGCCGCGCCTTGCCCTGCGGACGCGGCTGTATGGCGGGTATGCGCTGCTGACGGCACTTGCATTGGCCATCGCCGCGATGGGCGGCTGGGGCATGTCGACGGTAGCGGGCAAGGTGGACCAGCTGCGCGACAACACCGGGGCGGTCACCCGGGTGGCCACCGCCACGGAATTGATGGAAAGCTTCGCAGCAACGCAGCTGCGCTTCATGCTCGACGGCAATGTCGGCGAGCTGACCGAGGCGCCGGAGCGGCTGCGCAAGGCGCTGGCCGAGGCCGAGGCGGCCGCCCGCGGCAGCGCCGCGGCCCAGGCGCTGCAGGCCGTGGCGGACCAGGTGACCGGGCTTGAAGCCACGACGAAGCGGCTGATCGCGCTGGGCACCACCGCGGAGGAGGCGCGCAGCGCGCTGTATCGCGGCGGCCAGCGGCTGGTGCGGACCGCTGAGCGCATGGTTCGCGCGGCGCGCGGGCTGGACAATGCGGAGTTCCAGGGCACGATCGACTCGCTGGAGCTGGGGCTGCTGCACGCCCAGGTGGCCAATTGGCGCTTCCTGGCCACGCGCGACGCCTCGGCGGTCGGGCAGTTCAAGAGCGGCCTGGACCGGTTCGAGTTCGCGCTGGTCAGCCTGGCCGGCCTGCAGGACGAGTCCGTGGATCGGCTGTCGGGCGAGGCGCAGAAGCTGCTGGCCGCCTACCGCGAGGATTTCAATTCGGCGAGCGTGGCGATCCTGGAGCAGTCGGAGGTGTATCGCGAACGACAGGTGCCGGCGATGGAGGCGGCCAAGGCGGCGCTCGCGGCCGCGGCCGGTGTTCTGGCGGGCGAGTTCGCGACCGTCGAGGGCGAGGTGCAGGGCACGATCGCCGACACCTCGAGGATGGAGATTGCGATGGCGCTGGTTGCCCTGTTGGGCGGCGGGCTCTTCGCCGTGCTGGTGGCGCGCAGCATCCTGGGGCCGGTGGGCGGCATGACGGCGGCGATGACCCGTCTGGCGCATGGCGACTGGGCGGTGGAGGTGCCGGGGCGCGAGAATCGCGACGAAATCGGCGCGATGGCCGAGGCGGTGGAGGTGTTCAAGCAGAACGGCATCCGCGCCGAACAGCTCTCCGCGGCCGATGCGGCGGAGCAGGCCGCCAAGCACCATCGGGCAGAGGCGCTGGCGCAGCTGGTGCGTGACTTCGAGGGCAAGGTGGGCGCACTGTCCGATGCGCTCGGGCGGGCGGCGGCGGAGCTGGAGGGCACTGCCGGCTCGATGACCGAGACCGCGGCGCGCACCGACAGCCGTGCCACCCAGGTGGCGGCCGCCGCCGAACAGATGAGCGGCAGCGTGAACATTGTGGCCGCTTCGGCCGAGGAGCTCGGCGCGTCGATCCGCGAGATCGGGCAGCAGGTGTCCCAGTCCGCCGCCATCACCGACCGGGCGGCACAGGATGCGGCGCGTACCGACGGGATCGTCAAGGCGCTGGCCGGCGGGGCGCAGCGGATCGGCGACGTGGTCGGGCTGATCAGCGAGATCGCCGGCAAGACCAACCTGCTGGCGCTGAACGCCACCATCGAGGCGGCGCGGGCGGGTGAGGCCGGCAAGGGCTTTGCCGTCGTTGCCAGCGAGGTGAAGTCGCTGGCCACCCAGACCGCGCGCGCCACCGACGAGATTGGCCAGCAGGTGCAGGAGATCCAGGCTGCCACCAAGGCCGCGGTGGAGGCGATCGACGGCATTGTCGTCACCATCGGCGAGGTCAGCCGGATCGCCACCGGCATTGCCGCCGCCGTGGAGCAGCAGGGCATGGCCACGCAGGAGATCGCCCGCTCGGTGCAGCAGGCGGCCCTCAGCTCCCAGGAAGTGACAGGCAATATCGGCGAGGTCAGCCAGGCGGCGAACGACACCGGACGCTCGGCCTCAGAGGTGCTGGCGGCCGCCGGACAGGTGTCGCGCCAGGCCGAGGCCCTGTCGCGCGAGGTGGGCGGGTTCATCACCGGGGTGCGGGCGGCCTGAGCCGACCCCGTGGTGGCGCCGATGGCCTGTTGCTGCTAGGCAGCGGGCCAGTTCCACCAGCATGGACCTCGCATCATGAGCACGATTGCCGACATTTCCGCCCTCGAGATCCTCGACAGCCGCGGCAACCCGACGGTCGAGGTGGAGGTGGTGCTGGAAAGCGGCGCCATCGGCCGCGCCGCCGTGCCCTCCGGCGCCTCGACCGGTGCGCACGAGGCCGTGGAGCTGCGCGACGGCGACAAGCGGCGCTTCGGCGGCAAGGGCGTGCAGAAGGCGGTCCGCCATGTCGAAGGGGAGATCCTGGAGGCGCTGGCCGGCATGGACGCGACCGACCAGGTGGCGATCGACGAGGCGCTGATCGCGCTGGACGGCACCGCGAACAAGGCGCGGCTGGGGGCGAACGCCATGCTCGGCGTGTCGCTGGCGGCGGCGCGGGCGGCCGCGGATCATGTCGGCCTGCCGCTGTACCGCTATGTCGGCGGCGTGTTCGCGCGCACCTTGCCGGTGCCGATGATGAACATCGTCAATGGCGGCAAGCACGCCGACAACCCGATCGACATCCAGGAATTCATGGTCCAACCCGTCGGCGCGGCGACGCTGGCGGAGGCGGTGCGGATGGGCAGCGAGATCTTCCAGGCGCTGAAGAAGCAGCTGCACGATGCCGGCCACAACACGAACGTGGGCGATGAGGGCGGCTTCGCACCGAACATCGACTCGGCCGACGAGGCGCTGGCGTTCATCTCCCAGGCGGTCGAGAAGGCCGGCTACCGGCCCGGCGACGACGTGACCTTCGCGCTCGACTGCGCCGCGACCGAGTTCTTCCACGATGGCGTCTACAAGCTGGAAGGCGAGGGCAAGCAGTTCGATGCGGCCGGGATGGTCGACTACCTCGCGGCGCTGTGTGCGAAGTATCCCATCGTCTCGATCGAGGATGGCTGCTCGGAGGATGACTGGGCAGGCTGGAAGCTGCTGACCGACAGGCTCGGCGCCAAGGTGAACCTGGTCGGCGATGACCTGTTCGTCACCAACAAGGAGCGGCTGATCCGCGGCATCGAGGGCGCCACGGCCAATGCCATCCTGGTGAAGGTGAACCAGATCGGCACGCTGTCGGAGACGCTCGATACCATGGAGGTCGCCGCCCGCGCCGGCTACAAGGCGGTGATGAGCCATCGCTCGGGCGAGACCGAGGACACGACCATCGCGGACCTGGCGGTCGCCACCAACTGCGGCCAGATCAAGACCGGCAGCCTGGCGCGCAGCGACCGCACCGCGAAATACAACCGGCTGATCCGCATCGAGCGCGAACTCGGGGCGGTGGCGCGCTACGCCGGGCGCGGCATCCTGCGCTGAGTGAACCGACCGGGTGCCGCGCCGGCACCCGGCCATTCCGCCAGATCAGGGCACGCGGAAGCCGAAATACACCGACGGCGGTGCGTAGCCGTAGTGGCGCGGCGGCGCGTAGTAGACCGGCGGGGGCGCATAGTGCCCGTAGTGCGGCCGCCACTGTGGCCGATGTCCGTAGTGCGGGCGCCCGTATTGTGGACGCCCGTAGTGCTGGCCGTGCCCATGGCCGTACCCGCCGCGCCCGTAGCGGTCGTAGCCGCCTGCCTCCGCGGGGGCAGGCACAACGAATGCCATCGCAACGCCTGCGGCGGCGGCCAGGATGATCGAACGTGCCTTCATGGGTGCCTCCTGTTGCGGCCCTGGGGGCCGACCGGCATGCGTTGTGGGCGCAACGGACGGCGGAATTCGGGTTGCTGGTGTGGCAGGATGGTGGCAAGGGCGCCACGGTGCGGGAAAAATCCGCGCAACGGCTGCGTATCCACTGATTCTGCACAAAATAGTTGGACAGAGCCTCTCAACGCCTTGCCGAGCCATGCTATAGGGACGCGAGGCATGAGGCACGGTGGCCGATGGATATCTGGCGGATGATCAAGCGGCAGGCGCGGGCGGCGGTGGCGCCTGTGGTGTTCCTGTCGTTGACCGCCTACTTCGTCTGGCATGCCTCCCAGGGCGATCGTGGCCTGGTCTCCTATGGCGAGCGCAAGAACGATCTCGTGCTGGCCAAGGCCCAGCTGGCACGCGCCCAGGCCGAGGTTTTGTTGTGGGAGCGCCGCGTGGCTGGGCTGCGGGGCGCGCGGCTGGATTCGGATGCGCTCGACGAGCGGGCGCGGGCCATGCTGAATGCCAGCGAGCCGAACGACATCGTCGTGCTGTATCCCGCCGGCCAGCGGCTGTTCTGACCGCTTCGGCGACCCTGCTGCCGGGGCAGGCCGCGGCAATCCTGGTGCTAAATTAGTCGCCGTAGAGAAATTTTCGTGCGCGGAACCGGGCATCCGCTTGCAATGTCGTGCGAGCAGGGATGCGTGCGCATCAGTGCTTCAAGCAGTTAACTGGCTTTCGGTTAACAGCCCGTATTGCATTGCACAATAAGGGATTTTTCCAACCAAACGCTTGTCGTGCGGGGCGCGCGACGCTACGTGAGCGGACCGACAAGCCGTTCCACCCCCATTGGTTCTCGACGGAGGCAGCGTGATGGCCCAGGCAGCGGAGCGAGCCAAGCCGGCGGAAAAGGGCACCAGGTCCAAGGGCCGCGGTGCCGCGAAGGGCACGGGGACCAACCAGCCGGGCCTGCCGCGCGAACAGTTGCTGCGCGCCTACCGCGACATGCTGCTGATCCGCCGCTTCGAGGAGAAGGCCGGCCAGCTTTATGGCATGGGGCTCATCGGCGGCTTCTGCCACCTCTACATCGGCCAGGAGGCGGTCGTGGTCGGCATCCAGCTGGCACTGGAGGACGGTGACCAGGTGATCACCTCCTACCGCGACCACGGCCACATGCTCGCCACCGGCATGGAGGCGCGCGGCGTGATGGCCGAACTGACCGGGCGCGAGGGCGGATACTCGCGCGGCAAGGGCGGCTCCATGCACATGTTCAGCAAGGAGCGGAACTTCTTCGGCGGCCACGGCATCGTCGGCGCGCAGGTCAGCCTCGGCACCGGGCTTGCATTCAGCAACCATTTCCGCGGCAACGACCGGGTGTGCGTCACCTATTTCGGCGATGGCGCCAGCAACCAGGGCCAGGTGTTCGAGAGCTTCAACCTCGCCGCCCTACTGAAGCTGCCCTGCATCTACGTGGTCGAGAACAACAAGTACGGCATGGGCACGGCGGTCGACCGTTCCAGCGCCAGCCGCGACCTGTCGCAGAACGGCGCGCCCTGGGGCATCCCGGGCGTGCAGGTGGACGGCATGGACGTCGAAGCGATGCATGCCGCCGCCGAAGTCGCCGTGGCGCATTGCCGCGCCGGCAAAGGGCCGTATCTGCTGGAGGTCAAGACCTACCGCTACCGCGGCCACTCCATGTCCGACCCCGGACGCTACCGCACCCGCGAGGAGGTGCAGAAGATGCGCACCGAGCGCGACTGCATCGAGGGCGCGCGCCACAAGCTCGAAGGGCTCGGCGTGGACGAGGCGGCGTTCAAGGCGATCGACGACGAGGTGAAGCGCATCGTGCAGGACAGCGCCGATTTCGCGCAGACCAGCCCGGAGCCCGATCCGAAGGAACTGTGGACCGACGTGCTGGTGGAGCGCTGAGCCGTGACGCAGATCCTGATGCCGGCGCTGTCGCCGACGATGACCGAGGGCACGCTGTCCAAATGGCTCAAGGCCGTCGGCGACACTGTGAAGGCCGGCGACGTGCTGGCGGAGATCGAGACCGACAAGGCGACCATGGAGGTCGAGGCGGTCGATGAAGGCACGCTGACCTCCATCCTGGTGCCGGAAGGCACCGAGGGCGTGGCCGTGAACACGCCGATCGCCGAGCTCGACGGTGGCGCGGGCGCTGCCGCGGCGCCCGCCCAGGCCACCCCGCCCGCCGCCGCACCCTCCACCTCCGCCCCGCATGCCGCCGTCGCCGCCAGGCCGGCCGCCGATGCGCCCGCGCCGGCCGCGCCGCTGCCGGAGGACAAGGATTGGGGCCCGACCTCCGCCATCACGGTCCGCGAGGCGCTGCGCGACGCCATGGCTGCCGAGATGCGCGCCGACGCCGACGTGTTCCTGATGGGCGAGGAGGTTGCGCAATACCAGGGCGCCTACAAGATCAGCCAGGGGCTGCTCGATGAGTTCGGCGCCAAGCGGGTGATCGACACGCCGATCACCGAGCATGGCTTCGCCGGCATGGCCGTGGGGGCGGCGATGAACGGCCTCAAGCCGATCGTCGAATTCATGACCTTCAACTTCGCCATGCAGGCGATGGACCAGATCATCAATTCGGCGGCCAAGACGCTCTACATGTCGGGCGGCCAGATGGGCTGCCCTGTCGTGTTCCGCGGCCCGAACGGGGCGGCCTCCCGCGTCGCCGCCCAGCACAGCCAGTGCTATGCGAGCTGGTACGCGCATGTGCCGGGCCTCAAGGTCGTCGCCCCCTGGTCGTCGGCCGATGCCAAGGGGCTGTTGCGAGCCGCGATCCGCGACCCGAACCCGGTGATTTTCCTCGAGAACGAGATCCTCTACGGCCAGAGCTTCGAATGCCCGACCGACCCCGAGTTCGTGCTGCCGATCGGCAAGGCCAAGATCGAGCGCGTCGGCAAGCACGTCACCATCGTCGCCTTTTCGATCATGGTCGGCGTGGCGATGAAGGCGGCCGAGGCGCTCGCCGAGCAGGGCATCGAGGCGGAGGTGATCAATCTGCGCACCCTGCGCCCGCTCGACACCGCCACGATCGTCGAGAGCGTCAGGAAAACCAACCGCATCGTCACGGTGGAGGAGGGCTGGCCCTATGCCGGCATCGGCGCCGAGGTGAACATGCAGATCATCGAGCAGGCCTTCGACTGGCTCGACGCCCCGCCGGTGCGCGTCCATGGGGCGGACGTGCCGCTGCCCTATGCCGCGAACCTGGAGAAGCTGGCGCTGCCGCAGCCCGAATGGGTTGTGGACGCGGTGAAGCGGATCGTCTGACGCGCCTGCCGGCAAGAACGCCGTCCACGAACGGGGAAGCGACATGGCCACCAACATCCTGATGACCGCCCTGAGCCCGACCATGACCGAGGGCACGCTCGCGCGCTGGCTGAAGAAAGAGGGCGACACGGTGAAGGCCGGCGATGTGATCGCCGAGATCGAGACCGACAAGGCGACGATGGAAGTGGAGGCTGTCGACGAAGGCGTGCTGGGCAAGCTGCTGGTCGCCGACGGCACGGAGGGCGTGAAGGTGAACCAGCCGATCGCCATCCTGGTCGAACCTGGCGAGAAGGTCGGCGCCGCCCCGGCCCCAGCCGCTGCCCCCGCTGCTGCGCCGCCCCCGACCCCGGCGCCCGCTCCGGCCCCGGCCCAGGCCGCGACCCCGGCCGCCGCCCCGGCGGATGGCGAACGCGTGGTCGCCTCGCCGCTCGCCCGCCGCATGGCGCAGCAAGCCGGCCTCGACCT
>CAMDGX010000009.1 GCA_945897825.1 Asaia bogorensis
TGGAGATCGGGCTCGACGTCGCCGCAGGTGCCGTAGAGCAAATGGAGGCGGCGGGCGATGTTGGAGTCGACATGGTAGCCGACCAGCATGCGCTCGTCGAAGCCGTGCAGGCGGAAGGCGTCGGTGCGCAGCATCAGCTGGAAGTCGCCGGGGGCGTCGAAGCGCAGGTAGGGGAGTTCGTGGCCGGTCAGTTCGTTGAGGTGGAACTGGCGGCCCCAGTGTTCGACCTGGGCGATGGTGCCGGGGGCGTCGCGGCGGTCGAGGGTTTCCCACAGGGACTCGGGGAGTTCGCAGCGGGCGAGGTGGTAGTAGCCGTCGGGAAGGGGGGCGGCGATGGCGGAGAGCGACTTGCCGGTGCGCGGCACGAAGATCATGTCGGTGTTGGTCGAGAGCAGCCAGCGGTTCGCGGGGTTCGACCAGCGGACCGCGACGTTGCGGGCGACGGGTTCGAGGGCGACGAGGTGGCTCAGCCTGGCGAAGCGGCGGTGCTGGGCGGGGCGGACGCGCAGGACGCGCAGGATGCGTTTCGCGCGGTCGGTCAGGGTGTCGCGGATGGCTTCGGGGAAGGTGGGGAAGTCGTCGGGGGTGTTGTAGTCTACGAAGAGGATCTCGTCGTTGGGCGCATCCAGCAGCTCGGCGATGCAGTTGAGGCTGAGGGCGGCGCGCTTGTGGAGGTTGTAGCCGTAGCTGTCGTTGCGGCCGTAGAGGATGACCGAAATCACGGCGCGGTTCCCGTCGTTTGCGGCGCGGGCGTTCCGCGGTCCGGTGCTGGTATGGCGGCGAGGTGTCGCATGTTATGCAGCGCGCCGCCACACCGCCTGGCCAGGAGCGTCGCTTGCCGCCACCCGTGATCTGGATCGATGTCGAGGACGTGCTGGTGCACCTGAACCGGGGGGCGCGGCCGACCGGTATCCAGCGGCTGTCGTTCGAGGCGGCGCGGGCGCTGGTGGAGGTGGCCGGGAGCGCGCGCATCCGGTTCCTGCGCCATGTGCCGGGAGGGGCGGGGTTCTACGAGGTGCCGTATGCGACGCTGGCGGCGGCGTATGCGGCGGCGGTGTCGGCGCCGGCGGCGCATGCGGTGAGCATCGGCGGATCGGCGCGGGGCGGGGCGAATTCCGACCCTTCGGCGCAGGCGCCGTCCGGGTTGCGCCGGGTGTGGCAGGGGGTGGGCAACCGGATGCCGGGGGAGGTGCGCGCGGCGCTGCTCGATGTGTTGCTGCCGCTGTGGGCGGCTGTGCGCGCGGTGCCGCGGCTGGTGGGGGCCGCGCGGCGGGCGCAGTGGCGGGCGCCGCGGCAGGCGGGCGGCGGGCGGACGCTGGCCGAGGCGGGGATGGCCGCGGGGGATGTGCTGTTCGGGCTGGCGGCGCCGTGGAATTCGCAGCACATGGCGCGCGCGACGGCGGCGCGGGCGCGGCACGGGCTGCGCTATGCCACGCTGGTCTACGACCTGATCCCGGTGGTGCGGCCGGAGTTCAGCGTGGTGGCGCTCGGGCGGCGCTATCGGGAATGGGCGCTGGCGATGATGCCGGTGTGCGACGTGCCGATGGCGATCTCGCAGGCGACGCGCCGGGACATGGAGGCGTTCGCGGCGCGGGAGGGGTTCGCGCTGCGCGCGCCGGTGCGGGTGGTGCCGGTCGGCACCGGGTTTCCGAGCATTCCGGCCGATCCCGGGGGTGCTGCGGCGGCGGCGGTGCCGGGCGAGCCCTATGTGCTGTGTGTGTCGACGATCGAGGTGCGCAAGAACCACCTGCTGCTGTTGCGGGTGTGGCGCCGGCTGGTGGAGGAGATGCCGGCCGGCGCGGTGCCGAAGCTGGTGATCGCCGGCGGGATCGGCTGGCTGGTGGATGATTTCATGCAGCAGATGCGCAATGCCGGGTTCCTCGGCGGGCGGATCGAGGTGGTGGACAGCCCGTCGGACGCGGCGCTGGCGGCGCTGTACCGCGGGGCGATGTTCAGCGTGTATCCGTCGCACTACGAGGGGTGGGGGCTGCCGGTGGTGGAGAGCCACGATTTCGGCACGCCGGTGGTGTGCGCGGACGGCTCCTCGCTGCCGGAGGCGGGCGGCGCGCTGGCGCGGTATTTCGAGGCGGACAGCGTGGGCGATGCGACGCGGGTGATCCGCGGCTTGATCGAGGACCCGGTGGGGCTGGCGGCGTGGCGGGCGGAGGTGCGTGCGGGGTTCCGGCCGGTGCCGTGGCGGGAGACCGCCGTGGCGATGATCGAGGCGATCGATGCGGCGTGTGCTGGCGAGGGTGTGAACGTGGAGAAGGTCGAGATTCGTCCCGAAAAGATGGACGGGGCCGGTCGCGCCGTCTAGACGGTCATGCCAGCAACAGGGGAATTGCCCGCACCATGCCAAGTGCATTGATCACCGGCATCACCGGCCAGGATGGCGCCTATCTCTCGCAGTTCCTGCTTGGGAAGGGCTATGCCGTGCACGGGTTGCTGCGGCGCTCGGCTTCGGCGGAGGTCATCGGCGAGCGGTTGCGGTGGATCGGGGTGCTGGACCAGGTGACGCTGCATGACGGCGACCTGATGGATCTTTCGAGCATCCTGCGCATCGTGGAGCGGGTGCAGCCGGACGAGGTCTACAACCTCGCGGCGCAGAGCTTCGTCCATGCCTCGTGGCAGCAGCCGATCCTGACCGGCAATGTGACCGGGCTGGGGACGGTGAACATGCTGGAGGCGGTGCGGATCGTGGCGCCCAAGGCGCGGTTCTACCAGGCCTCCTCCTCGGAAATGTTCGGCAAGATCCAGGAGGAGCGGCAGAGCGAGCGCACGCCGTTCTATCCGCGCAGCCCCTATGCGGCGGCGAAGCTGTATGCCCACTGGATGACGGTGAACTATCGCGAGAGCTTCGGCATGCATGCCAGCTCCGGCATCCTGTTCAACCATGAGAGCCCGCTGCGCGGCATCGAGTTCGTGACGCGCAAGATCACCGACGGGGTGGCGCGGATCAAGCTGGGGCTGTCGCGCGAGCTGGTGCTGGGCAACCTGGATGCGATGCGCGACTGGGGCCATGCGCGGGACTATGTGCAGGCGATGTGGCTGATGCTGCAGCAGGAAGTGGCCGATGACTATGTGATCGCCACCGGGCGGACGGTGGCGATCCGCGATTTCTGCGCGATGGCGTTCGGGCATGTGGGGCTCGACTGGCAGGCGCATGTGCGCAGCAGTGCCGCGTTCATGCGCCCGGCCGAGGTGGACATCCTGCTCGGCGATGCCGGCAAGGCGCAGCGCGTGCTGGGCTGGACGGCGAGCACGACGCTGGAGGCGATGGCGGCCGAGATGGTGGAGGCGGACCTCGCCCGCCATCGCGCGGCGCAGCGCTGACGATTTCGGCCGGGCCATTGTGATGACACCGCAGCGTATCCTGGTCACCGGGGCCGGGGGATTCGTGGCGCGGCATTTGCTGCCGCGGTTGCGTGTTGCTTTCCCCGCCGCCGAGCTGGTGCTGATGGGCGGGCAGGGTGCGCGGGTGGACCTGGCCGATGGCGATGCCGTCGCGGCATTCGTGGCCGGGGTGGCGCCGGATGCGTGCGTGCATCTGGCCGGGGTGACCGCCGTGCCGGCGGCCAATGCCGATCCGGAGCTGGCGTGGCGGGTGAACCTGCTCGGCACGCTGGCGCTGGCGCGGGCGCTGCAGAAGGCGCGGCCGGATGCGGTGCTGTTATTTGCTTCCAGTGCAGAGATTTATGGACGATCCTTCGCGGTCGGGGTGAAGCTGGATGAGGGCGCGGTGCTGGCGCCGATGAACACCTATGCGGCGACCAAGGCCGCGGCCGACCTGGCGCTGGGGGCGATGGCGGCGACGGGGCTGCGCGTGGTGCGGATGCGGCTGTTCAACCATACCGGGGCGGGACAGAGCCCGAGCTTCGTGGTGCCGGCCTTCGCGCGGCAGGTGGCGCGGATCGCCGCGGGGCTTCAGGAGCCGAGGATGCAGGTGGGGGCGCTCGACCCGCTGCGCGACTTTCTCGATGTGCGCGACGTATGCGCGGCCTATGTCGCGGCGTTGGGGCGGGCGGACGGGTTGGCGCCGGGGGTGATCTTCAACATCGCGTCGGGGACGCCGCGGCGCATCGGGGATATCCTGGCCGAGCTGATGCGGTTGGCGGGGGTGGAGGCGGAGGTGAGCACCGGGACGACGCTGCTGCGCCGGGCGGAGATTCCGCTGGCGTGCGGCGATGCCGGGGCGGCGCGCGCGGCGCTGGGCTGGGCGCCGGCGGTCGCGTGGGAGACGACGCTGGCGGACGTGCTGGCGGATTGGCGGGCACGGGTGGCCGCAGAGGGCGCCTTGGCATAGCGGGCGGCGCCCGGCATCCTGGCCCCTGGACGACACCAAGGGGACAGGCGCATGGCGCATCACGGGCTGCGGTTCGGCATTTTTCTCGCACCGTTCCATCGCCTCGGCGACAACCCGACGCTGGCGATGCGGCGCGATATCGAGATGATCGAGTGGCTCGACCATCTTGGCTACGACGAGGCGTGGATCGGCGAGCACCATTCGGCGGGGTGGGAGGTGATCGCCTCGCCGGAACTGATTATTGCCGCCGCGGCCGAGCGGACCAAGCACATCAAGCTGGGCTCGGGGGTGACGTCGCTGCCGTATCACCACCCGTTCATGGTGGCGGAGCGGTTCGCGCAGCTGGACCACATGACGCGCGGGCGGGCGATGCTGGGGTGCGGGCCCGGGGCGCTGGTTTCGGATGCCTACATGCTCGGCATCGACCCGGTGACGCAGCGGCGGCGGATGGACGAGGCGCTGGAGGCGATCATGGCGCTGCTGGCCTGCGAGGAGCCGGTGACGATGAAGACCGACTGGTTCGAGATGAAGGAGGCGCGGCTGCACCTGCGGCCGTGGAGCGACCCGCATTTCGACATTGCCGTCGCCAGCACCATGACGCCGGCGGGGCCGCAGAGTGCGGGCAAGCACGGGCTGGGTATGCTGTCGCTCGGCGCAGGGCTGCCGGGCGGGCCGGAGGCGGTGGCCGGTCAGTGGCGGATCGCCGAGGCGGCGGCGGCGGCGGCGGGCAAGACGATGAACCGCAAGAAGTGGCGCCTGGTGATCAACATGCATTGCGCGGAGGAGGATGAACTCGCGCTGCAGCAGGTGCGCTATGGCGAGCGGCGGGAGACGGTGGATTACTTCTCCGAGGCGCTGGGGCGGCCGCCGGGGCGGTCGGAGGATCCGCTGCGCGACGGGGTGGCCTCCGGCTCCACGCTGGTGGGCTCACCCGACCTGATTGCGCGCGGGATCGAGCGGCTGATCCAGCTTTCGGATGGCGGGTTCGGCGGTCTGATGTTCCGCGCGCATGACTGGGCGGACCGGGAGCAGACCTGGCGCAGCTACGAGCTGTTCGCGCGGTATGTGATGCCGCGGTTCCAGAACCAGCTTTCGATGCAGACGGCGAGCTATGAGTGGGCGAAGGCGAACCGCAAGACGGTGTTCAGCCCGAACGTGGATGCGCTGCGCAAGGCCTATACCGATGCGGGGGTGAAGCCGCCGGAGGAGTTCGCCAACCGGGCGCTGGGGGCGCGCGACCTCGACACCCAGCCGCCCGGGCAGGGCTAGGGGCTAAAACTCGACCATCTCGCAGCGGAACCCCTCGCCCCAGCGCTTCACGCGCATGGTCGAGGGCGAGGGGAAATGCGAGGTGCAGCAGAGGGTTGCGGTGTCGCAGTGCCGCTCTAGGAAGGCGCGGCGGGTGGCGGCGGATTGCACCGGGTCGGCGTCGGCGCGCATCGACAGCTCGGGGTAGCGGGCCTGCAGCCGCGTGTGGATCAGGTCGCCGGTGAAGACGGCGTCGGTACGGCCGCGGCCGAGTTCGACCGCGACATGGCCGGGGGTGTGGCCGGGCGTGGGGGTCAGGCGGATGTGGTCGCCGATGGCGTGGGTGTCCGCGACCATGTCGGCGCGGCCGGCCTCGATGACCGGCAGGACGCTTTCGGCATAGACGGGCACGGGCGATTTCGCGTGCAGGGCGCTCCAGTGGGCATATTCGCGCTCGGCGAAGACGTAGCGTGCGTTGGGGAAGGTGGGCACCCAGCGTCCGCCGACGAGGCGGGTGTTCCAGCCGACGTGGTCGACATGCATGTGGGTGCACATGACGTAGTCGATGTCGTTGACGCCGATGCCGGCCGTGGCCAGCGCGTTCATGTAGGTGGGGTCGGAGCGGCCGTTCCAGGCGGGGAAGCGCGGGTTGGTCTTGTCGTTGCCGACGCAGGAGTCGATCAGCACGGTGAAGTGGGGCGTGCGCAGGACGTAGGACTGGATGCAGAGCACCAGCTTGCCGGTGGCGGGGTCGAGGTCGACGGGCTCCATCCAGGCGCGGTTCTCGGCCAGGATCTCGGGCGCGAGGGTTGGCAGGAAGCCCTGCGGCGTTTCGAACGGCAGCACCTGCTCGACAATCCGGTGCACGGCGATGTCGCCGACAGCGAAGGACAGGGTCATGGCGCGGTACACCTCCAGCGCCCGCGGTGTTGCGGGAGACGCTTATCATCGCGCCGGGCGCCCGGCATTTCCAGTCGGTAGGGGATGTCGCGAAAATTATTCGATTGGTTACGATAGGTAACGTATAAGGAGCTGAAAATCACTTGAATTGCGCTGTAGCGTGATGCATTTTTCACGTTGAAGATGCGGTATGAAGCACTGGTCCGGCGGGCCGGTGCTGGTTCGGGGTCATGGAATGACACAGGCTGGACGGATGCCGACTTGGCACACCCGGCACCCCTTCAGGGTCTCCCGGACTTTGCCAAGACTGATACGGCGCCCTTTGGGTTGTGTGTCATGAGTTGCGCCGACACGGTTCAGCCCGCTCGTCCCGGGGATATCTCCTGCGGCCAGATCTATCTCGTCGAGGATGACCCAGCGCGCCGGGAGGGGGTTGCCGGGATTCTGGGCGGAGCGGGGTATGCAGTGCGCAGCTACGAGGCGGCGGCGGCGTTGCTGGCCGACCTCGGCGCGCAGGGGTCGGGCTGCATCGTCTCGGGCCTGGCGCCGGGTTCAGCCGATTCGGTGGCGTTGCACCGCGAGCTTGCCGCACGCAGTTGGGTGTTTCCGATCGTTGCCCTGACCCCGGCGGCCGATGTGGCGGCGGCGGTGCTGGCGATGAAGGCCGGTGCCATCGACGTCGTTCCATATCCGATTCGTGTGGACGAACTGCTGGAGGCGGTGAGAGGCGCGCTCGGCGCTGTCGGCCGCGGCCATGGCGGCACGGCGGCGCAGGTGGTCGATGATCGGCTGGCGCGGCTCACGCGCCGGGAGCGCCAGGTGCTCGACGGTATGGTCCGCGGCCAGGCCAATAAGGCCATTGCCCACGAGCTCGGTATTTCGCCGCGGACGGTCGAGGTGCACCGGGCCAAGGTGATGGAAAAGCTCGGCTGCCGCAGCCTGCCCGAGATCGTCCGCCTCGCCCTGCAGGCAGGGCTTGGCGGAGTGTGATTTTCGCCGCAGCCGCGTTGTGAACAAATAGGTAAATTTCCTGACTACCATTGCGTGACAAAAAGTACGACTCTGCCGTAAGCCGAATGGTACGGAAGCATGTTCCAGTTGCCATCGGGCGCCACGCTTTGCGGAATCGACGCCATGTCCCAACTCCAACTGTCCACGCCCGCGACGGAGCCGGTTTTCGAATCGGACGAGTCTGCCGTGCTGGCATCGCCGGTTTCTGCCGAGGTGTTGCCCGCGCAGGATTTCCTTGACGCGCTGCTTGCCTCGCTGACCCAGATGGCGGTTCTCAGCCCGCGGCGGCAGGCCGACGTGGCGGTGGCGATGCGCCGGGCGGGGCTGGCCGGTTCGCGCGAGCTGGTCCAGGCGGCGTTGGACCGGCTGCGCCGCGAAGGCAGCATCGAGCGGCCGTTGCATCTGTCGGATGGCGGGATCCTGGTTTCGGTGACCACGCGCGGGATCGAGCGGCTGGCCAGTACCGCGCACCGGCATGTCGTTGCGGCGATGATGGCGCCCGGCGGGGCGTAGCAATCGGCGCCAGCTTCTGCGCGCCGGTATCGCCTCGGCGGGAATCCAGCTAAGCCCGCGGCCATGCGTATTCAGTTCATCTCTGCCTTCCGGGCGCGCGATGCGATTCTAGCCGCGGGCGACGGTGGCCTGGGGTCGGGCGCGGCACGCCGTCGCGCGAAGGAGTCGGCCTGATGTGCGGCTTGGCCGGCGTGATGACGCGCGATGGCGCGGCGCCGGATGCCGCGATGCTGGACCGGCTGCTCGAGGCGCTGGCGCATCGCGGGCCGGACGGGCAGGGGCGGCTGGTGCGCGGGGGCGTGGCGTTGCTGCACACGCGGTTGGCGATCGTGGATCTGGATACCGGCGACCAGCCGCTGTTCGCCGGCGACGGGCAGGATGGGCCGGCGCTGGTCTGCAACGGCGAGATCTACAACAATCCCGAGTTGCGCGCGGCGATGGCCGGCACGCCATTCTGCACCAGGTCGGATTGCGAGCCGGCGTTGTGGCGGTATCTCAGTGACGGCGAGCGGTTCGCGGATGGGCTGCGCGGGATGTATGCGCTGGCCATCCATGATCCCACGCGCGACCGGCTGGTGCTGGCGCGCGACCCGTTCGGGATCAAGCAATTGTACTACGTGGCCGATCGGCGCGGGTTCTTCTTCGCCTCGGAGCCGCAGGCGCTTGTCGCGGCCGGGCTGGTGGCGCCAGGCGTGGACGGGCGGGCGCGGGCGGAGCTTCTGCAGCTGAAATTCACCACGGGGGCGGCCACGATCTTTCCCGGCATCCAGCGGCTGCTGCCGGGGGAGACGCTGGTGGTGGAAGGGGGGGCCATCGTGGCGCGCCACCGGCGGGCGGCGTTGCCGGAGGGGCCGCCGCAAGGCCTGGTCGGGGACGGGCTCGATGCGCTGGAACGGGTGCTGCTGGACAGCGTCACGGTGCATCTGCGCTCCGACGTGCCGTATGGGCTGTTCCTGTCGGGCGGGATCGACAGCGCGGCGGTGCTGGCGCTGATGCACCGGGCGACGGGGCAGCGCATCCATGCGCTCACCTGTGGCTGGGATGGCGTGGGGGTGGACGAGACCGCAGAGGCCGCGCGGCTGGCCGCGGCGCAAGGGGCGATCTGCGAGCGGGTGGCGATGGGGGAGGGCGACTTCTGGGCGCTGGCCCCGCGCATCGCGGCGGCAATCGACGATCCGACGGCCGATGCTGCAGTGTTGCCGACCTGGATGCTCGGCCGGGCGGCGCGGGCGGCGGGGCTGAAGGTGACGCTGTGTGGCGAGGGGGCGGACGAGCTGTTCGGCGGCTACACGCGCTATCGCAAGCGGCGCGCGCCATGGCGCTGGATTGCCCGGCCGCCGCGCAGCCGGGGCGTGCTGGGCGACCTGCCGGGGCTGGCCGGCTGGCGCGACGGGATCGCCGCGCAGGAAGTGTCGGCGCAGGCCGGGTGGTCGGCGGTGCAGGCGGCCCAGGCGGCGGACATCGCGGAATGGCTGCCGAACGACCTGCTGGTGAAGCTGGACCGGTGCCTGATGGCGCATGGGGTGGAGGGGCGCACGCCGTTCCTTGACCCGGAAGTTGCGGCATTCGCCTTCCCGCTGCCGGACTCACGCAAAGTTGATATGCGCTTCGGCAAGGTGCTGCTGCGGCGGTGGCTGGCGCGGGCATTTCCGCAGGCCGGGGCGTTTGCGCGCAAGAAGGGGTTCAAGCCGCCGGTCGGCGCCTGGATCGCGCGGCGGGCCGCGCGGGTGGCGCCGCTGCTGGCGGCGCAGCCGGGGATTGCGGCGGTCGTTGATTCCGCAACGGTTTCGGCACGGCTGGCCGATGCGGAGCGCGAGCCCCAGGCGGCCTGGAGCCTGCTGTTCTACGGGCTGTGGCACTGCCGGCACGTGATGGGTGCGGATGCCTCCGGGGATGTCGAGACAGTGTTGCGCGCGGCCGGCTGAAGGCCGCGGCGCCAACCCTTCGATATCGAACCTGTTGTATCTTTCCACGCATGTGCCATCTGGCCGAGCACGGAGAACCGGCGGGGGCCGGTCCACGGGACCAACAATGGGAGACGAGCCAGGATGACACTGAATCGACGCACTGCCCTTGCCGCGGGTGCCCTCGGGGCCGCTGCGGGCCTGGTTGGCTTGTCGACCGGGGGCCGCCCGGCTGCCGCACAGGCCGCGGCCTCCGTGGCCAACACCTCGGCCTATCGCTACCGGATCGGCGATGCCGTGGTGACGGCGATCCATGACGGCGTGGCGAGCCGGCCGCTGGAAGGGTTCATCCGCAATGCGTCGGTGGACGAACTGAAGGCGGCGATGGCCGAGAGCTTCCTGCCGACCGATCGGTTCACCATCCCGTTCACCACGCTCGTGGTGCAGACCGGGGGCAAGCTGGTGCTGCTCGACACCGGCAACGGCGACATGGGGGCGCCGACCACCGGGCTGTGGATGGCGAATTTCCGCGCGGCGGGCTTCGATCCGGCGCAGGTGGATACCGTGGTGATCAGCCATTTCCACGGTGACCACATCAACGGCATGCGCCGGCGCGACGGCACCGCCGTGTTTCCGCGCGCCGAGGTGAAGGTGGCGGCGCCGGAATGGGATTTCTGGATGGACGATGCCAAGGCCGCGGCGGCGCCCGACGGGATGAAGCCGGCGTTCGCCAATGCGCGGCGCGTCTTTGCCCCGATCGCCAAGGACGTGGCCCGCTACCAGTGGGGGCAGGAGGTGGCGCCGGGCATCATGGCCGTGGCGGCGGCGGGGCATACGCCGGGCCATACCGCCTTCGCCATCACGTCGGGCGGCGGGCGGATGCTGGTGATGTCTGACACCACGAACAATCCGCAGGTGTTCGCGCGCAATCCCGACTGGGCGGCGATCTTCGACATGGATGCCGACATGGCTCGCGCGACGCGCCACAAGCTGCTGGACATGGCGGCGAGCGAGCGGATGCAAGTGGCGTTCTACCACGCGCCGTTCCCGGCCACCGGCTTCATCGCGCGCGACGGCGAGAAGCGCTATCGGATGGTGCCGGCGAACTGGCAGGCGGCCGGCTGAACCGACTTCAGGCAGAATGGGGGCGGGCTTCGGCTCGCCCCCGACTGGCTTCGGGTCGTGGCTTTCGGGCCGTGGCCGTCAGGCGGTTGCCGGCGCGAGGGCGGCGAGCAGGGCTTCCTCGCGGAATGGCTTCTCGCAACGGGGATAGCTGCGATAGGCGGCGTCGATCGCCGCGCCGTCGTATCCGGTGGTGAAGACGAACCGGATTCCGTGGCGGATCAGCACGTCGGCGATCGGGAAGGAGGGCTGGCCGTGCAGGTTCACGTCCAGCACGACGGCGTCCAGTGCGTCCTTGTGCGCTTCCAGGAAGGCCAGGGTTTCGGGGACGCGGCCCAGCGGGCCGTGCACATCGGCCCCTGCGCTGCGCAGGATTTCACCCAGGTATTCGGCAACGAGGAACTCATCCTCGACAATGAGGATGCGACGACCTGCAAGCGCGACATCCTGGCCCATTTGGCGTCTCCTCAATGGGCCGCCCGGCCCGTCCGGGGCCAGCACGGCGCGATGGATCGATCGGTGCCGCGGCGAGGAACCCTGCCTAACAAGATCCCTGTGACGCCGTGTCGCGGCGAGGCACGTGCCACTCACTCGATGCGGGCGATGCACCGGCAACAACTCCGTTGCCTGCATATCACTCGACTTTGGCACCCTAATATCGAAGGCGTTGACGCCGCTGTCACATTTGCGACAACGGACGGCGCCCTGGCTGGTGTGTCGAGGGGACGGTGGCGCTTCAGTCCGAGAGAACGTGCGCGGGTCCCGCTGGATCCGACACGGCGGGCGCTGCGGCGAACAGACTGTCGTACAGTGCCACGTGCTCGGATACAGTCTCGCGCGCCGGGGTGGGGGGGCGCATGGTGGCGCGCATCGCCGCGATGCGTTGCGGGGCCGCGGCGAGGGTGCGCAGGAGGGCTGCGAGTTCCGGCGCGCTGCCGACCGGGACGTGCCAGCCGTCGGTGCCTGGCGCCACCTTCTCGGCCATGCCGCCGATGTCGGAGCAGATGATCGGCACCCGGTTGCGCCGCGCTTCCTGGATCACCACCGGCGAGTTCTCCCACCACACCGAGGGCACCAGCACCAGGTCCTGGGCGCGCATCAGCGCATCGACTCGGCTGTTGTCGTAGGGGCCGTGGAAGCGGACGTTGCGGCCGGCCTTGGCGAGGCTGGCGAGGAACTCCTCGCGGAACTCCTCGGGCTGGCCGGTGTGGTCGCCGTGGATGTTGACCACGACGTTGTCCACGCCCTCGTCCTCCAGGATCGCGGCGGCGTCGAACAGCACCTGGATGCCCTTGAGGAAGGAGATCTGGCCGAAGAATCCGGCGCGCAGCACGCCGTCCTCGCGCGCGGCCGGGGGCGGGGCGTCGGTGGCGTCGGCGATCACGTTCTCCAGCACATGCATCCTGGCCGCCGGAATGCCCCACTCAACGTAGCGGCCGGCCAGGAAGCGGCTGGGGGCGATGAAGAGGTCGACCTCCTCGAGGAAGCGGCGGACGTATTGCGTGCGCAGGAAGAAATCGGCGCGGCTGAACTCGGGGAAGCAGCGCATGCAGTCCCGCGGGGTGGCCTGGTGGCACAGGGTGCGGGAGTGGCGGGTGACCATCTGGCCATAGTGGTGGCAGATCGCCTGGAACTCGTGCAGCGTGACGACGATGCGGGCGTTCGGCAGCGTGCGTCGTGCAATCAGAAGGGCTTCGGCGCCAAAATTGCTGTAGTGATGGAAGTGGAGCACATCCGGCCGGGTGCGGCGCAGCAGGGCGGCGAAATCGCGCGGGAAGCGTTCGTCGTGGTTGGCGAACTTGAACCAGTCGTAGCCGGCCATGGTGTAGAGGAAGTCGTCGGCGCCGAACGGCTGGGTGATGGCGCTGCCGGCCCGCCCGCCGCCCGGCTCGCGGCCGCAGCCGAGGAACAGGGCGGTGCGGTCGGTGTGGGCGCGCAGCCCTTCGAACAGCCGCAGGGCGGCCAACTCGGCGCCGCCGCGGGTGAGCGCGGGGTGGCTGTGGGTCAACACCAGCACCCGGGCGGCGCTGGACGGCGGAGGCGCGGCGCGACCGCCGGTGATGCCGGCTTCCAGGGGGAACGGCGCGGCGTGGTTCGGGGAGTCGGGGCTCATGCCGGCATCTCGACCAGGTCCTCGTCGTTGGCGACGGGCAGGGCGTCGAGCATGTCGCGCCAGCGCCCGTCGTGCAGCCAGGCGTTGTAGAGCGTCAGGTTCATGCGCCAGCGGTGCTGCGCGCCCGCCTGGGACTGGCGCTCGAGGTGGAACAACTGCACTTCCATGTCGACCCCGACCTCCAGACCGCGGGCGCGCAGGCGCAGGCAGAGGTCGGCATCCTCGAAATCGCCGATCGGGTAGGCGGGATCGAAGCCGCCGAGTTCCTGGGCCAGCCAGCGGGCCATGACGATGCAGGCGCCGGTGATGGCATCGGCCCGGCGCAGGCCTTCCTCCTGTCGGGGACGCCAGCCCTTGCCGGGATGCATCGGGTAGTGGAAGTCGCCGTAGGCCGGGAGGCGCTCGAAGCGCATGCCCTGGTGCTGGACGCAGCCATCCTCGTAGAGCAGCAACGGGCCGACGGCGCCGAGTTCGGGCGTGTCGCGCAGGCGGGCGGTGAGGCGCTCCATCCAGTCGGGCGTGCCGGGAAACACGTCGGAGTTCATGAAGCAGACGAACGGAGCGCGGGCGAGGGCGAGGCCGACATTGTTGGCTGGGGCGAAGCCGAGATTCTGCGCCAGCAGCACGATGCGGAAGGGAATGGCGAAGCGGGCGAAGGCGGAGGCGGCCAGGATCTCCAACTGGCGGGCGCGGGTCGGGTCGTCCAGCACGTAGATCAGCTCGTAGGGCTGGGCGCGGGCATGGCGGGAGAAGAAGGCGAGCTGGTATTCGATGAAGTCGAGCCGGCCGAACAGGGTGATGATCACCGACAGGCGCGGCAGGCCGGGTTGCGCCCCGAAGTCGATGCAACGGTATTCGGGCGGGGTGGCGAGCCGGGCGGCATTGAGGCGCATCACGGCTGGGCCGAGCACGTGGTCGAAGGCCGGGGCGACCTCGCCGTAGCGCAGTTCGGACTTTTCCAGGAGCAGGCGGATCGCCGCCATGCCACGCAGCCGGGGAGGCGGCAGCGGGTGATAGCCGATCTCGCCGCGGGTGGTGGTGATGGCGATGTGCGGCACCTCGGCCTCGGCCAGGATGTCGGGCGCGTAGGCGAGGAAGCCGCTGCGCAGTTCGGTGAGGCCGTGGCTGGCGCCGATGCTCTCCAGCGCGTCCGGCCGGTCCAGGCGGGGCAGGTGGTCGAGCACCAGCACCTGGCTGCGGTCGCCGCAGTTCAGGCGCAGCTCCGCGACGGTGCCCGGCGGGCTCAGCATCCAGCCGCTGAGTGCCAGGCCGGCGCGGCCGCCGGGTTCGAGCGGAGGGCAGAGGATGGTTTCGTCCACCTGGAAGAACACTGGGTCGCGCAGGGCGGTGAGCGTGCTGGCGCCGGCGTAGGGGCGGCGGGCGAGCAGGGTGCGCAGGCGGGCGATCGCGGGGCCATTGTCCGGCAGGTCGGCGATGCTGGCGGTGGCGTGGGTGACGAGGATGGGCTCGGCCAGCGGGGCTGCGGCGACCTGGGCGGGCAGGCGGACGAATTCGCCCGCCGCTTCAAGCTCCAGTTCCACCAGCCCGCTGAGGCCCGGACCGGGCGGCGGGGCGGGAAGGAAGACGACCGCGCCGGCGCCGCCGCCGGGCAGGTCCGGGCGTGGGAAGCGGACCAGGGTCGCCGTTCCCCGGACCTCGCCGCCGACGAAGCGGGCGGTCGCGGCGAGGGGGATCGTGCCGTGGCCGGGCCCGGCCACTTCGCCACCGGGAAGCCAGCCCAGCACGACCCATCCCCCGGCGGTCGCGGCATGGCCGTGGCTGTCGATCTGCCCGCCCGGCACCAGGCGCGGGCCTTCATCGTGCTGGCCGGGCGGCGGCGGCGTGTCGCCCGAGAGCAGCAGGTGGGTGAATGCGTCGCGCGCGGCGGTCGTGGCGATGGCGATGCGGACGGCGGGGGTGGTGTCGCGGTAACGGCGCAGGTCGACATGGGGCGCGGGAGGGCGCTGTTCGCGGGCGCCAGTGCGCAGGAAGTGGTCGTAGCCGCTGGTGAACCGGCCGGCGCGTACGCCTTCGGCCGCATCCTCGTTGGCGGCGAGGTAGAAGGCTTCGTCGAAGTGCGGCACCGGGCTGGCGCCCGCGCTGCGCCCGGCGGTGAGGTAGTCGTGCAGCGCGCAGACCGAGAAGCGGCGACGCAGGCGCTCGGCGGCGGCAGGGTGGTGGGCGACATACCAGTCGGGGTCGAACCAGGCGGTGGTGACGGCGTCGCGCTGTTCGAACCAGATGCGGTCGATGAAGTGGTGCCAGGCGCCGATGGCGGCGATGGCCTGCGTCGCCCCCGGCTCGTGGGCGAGGCCGGCGCGGTAGAGCGCGTGGTCGAACAGCAGGTGCGGCTGGCGGCCGAGCTTCGCGCCGTGGCGGAGGAAATGGCCGTAGAGGTTCACGCAGTCCTCGGCGCCGACATCCACCGGGTCGAGTCCGCCGGGGCCGAGATAGGTCCCGGAATCGAACAGCCAGTGCGGCGAGCGGCCGCGATAGCCGTCGCGGCAATAGTGTTCGAAGCCGGAGCGCAGGCGGCCCTCGGCGATCGCTGCGGCGATGTCGGGGTGGCGCTGGCGGTACCAGCCTTCGTCGAACCAGCGGTTCGGCGCGTGGCCGAGTGCTGCGCCGACCTCGTGGTAGTGGCGCTGCACCTCTGCGGGATCGCGCGCGGCCTCCGGGCCGCCGAGATAGGCGCAGGCGTACCAGACATGGTCGAAGCTGCGCCACAGCGGCGCGCCGTCGCCGGGCGGCTCAAGCCGGAGCGGGGCCTGGTCGGTCATGCAGCCGTCATCGCGGCGGGCTGTCTCATGGTGCGGCGCGGTCCTCATGCTCTCAGGCGGGCGACTGAGGACATAAGTAGGTGAAAAATGCGCTGATGAGAACAATCACACGCAAGAAGGCAACGCGCAGGTGCAAGGGGGGCGGCGCGTCAGTCCCCGTAGCCGGAAGGGTGGGCCTCGCGCCAGCGCAGGGCCGTCGCGACGATGTCGTCCAGTGCCGCGAGGCGGGGCGTCCAGCCGGTGTCGCGCATGATCAGGGCCGGGCTGGCCACCAGCCGCGCCGGGTCGCCGGGGCGGCGGGGGGCGAAGCGGTGCGGCACCGGCCGGCCGCTGACGCGCTCCACGCTGCGGATCACCTCCAGCACCGAATGGCCGGTGGAGGTGCCGAGATTGTAGGTGACGCTGGCGTGGTCGAGCCGGGCCAGGGCGGCGAGATGGGCAGTGGCGAGGTCGGTCGCGTGGATGTAGTCGCGGATGCAGGTGCCGTCGGGCGTGTCGTAGTCGGTGCCGAACACCGACAATTCGCCGCGGCGGCCGAGCATGGCATCGATCGCCAGCGGCACGAGATGGGTTTCCGGACGGTGATCCTCGCCCAGTCGGCCGGCGGGATCGGCGCCGGCGGCGTTGAAGTAGCGCAGGCAGGCCGAGCGCAGGCCGTGGATCCGGTCCGCCCAGGCGAGCGCGCGCTCCAGCATCCACTTGCTGTCGCCGTAGGGGGAGCCAGGGTCGATCGTGGTGTCCTCGTCGATCGGCATGCGGTCGGGCGTGCCGAACAGGGCGGCGGTGGAGGAGAGCACGAAGCGCGGCACCTGGTGGCGCACGCAGGCTTCGAGCAGGCGCAACCCGTTGCCGACATTGGCCGCGAGATAGCCGACCGGGTCGCGCATGGAGTCGCCGACCAGCGAGAGGGCGGCGAAGTGGAACACCGCGTGCCAGGGGCCCTGGGCGAGCACGGCATCGATGGCGGCGGCATCCTCCAGCCCGCCTTCCACCAGTCGGGCGCCGGGCAGAACGGCGGCGCGGTGGCCGGTGCGCAAGTTGTCGAACACCACCACCTCGGCCCCCTGGTCCAACAGGGCGGCGACGAGGTGGCTGCCAACGAAGCCGGCACCGCCGGTGACGAGGAAGCGCTGGGTCATGGATACAACCTGAAATGTTCCCGTTCGGGTTATCCGCAAACCGGGGCTGCTTCAACCGGAGCGATCAGGCTGGCGGTTCAATTCCCAGAATGCCGGGTTCCTCGCGGGCGATCCAGCCGCGCAGGCCGCCGGGGTCGAACGGGTTCGGGAAGGCACGGCGCAAATCGGCGCGGTTGCGCCACAGCAGGCGGGCGGCGCGCGGGATAGGAGTGCCGTCGGCGAAGTGGCCGTAGTGCCAGGGGTGCCCGTCGGCAGCCGGGATCGTGGTGGCGGCGACCGCGCGGCGGTACCAGGCGATGAGTTCATGGATCTCGAAATTTTCGCCGGCGTAGCGCTCGGTCATCACGTCGCCGGGGCCGCGCTGGCCAATGGGGCCGATCTTGGTGAAGTGGTAGAAGCGCAGCAGGCGGCCGCCGGCGGTCACTTCGCCGGACGGGGTAATGCGGACCGGGCGGTGGGCGATGTTCCAGCTGGCGAGATTGCAGCCGGGATCGCGCTCGATATGCACGCCGGGGAACAGGCCGGGCACGAGGTCGCAATATTTCTGGTCGGTGAAGATGCCCTGCTCCGGCGCGTCGTAGCAGGCGGTGAGCAGGCGTTCCTCCCACCAGGCGGCGAAGGCGCGGCCGGTGGCGTCGTTGCGCACGCCGATGAAGCCGAGGTTGTAGATGCCGTAGCGCATCGAGCCGCCCTCGTTGTCGCGCACCGCCTCCTCGCCCTGGTCCGGCGCGGTCTGGTGGGGGGTCAGGACGATCGAGGCGGCATCGAGGCGGTCGGTCAGGGGATCGAGCGGGGCGAAGGCGGCGATGTCGGGGTCCAGGTAGATCACCTTGTCGGCGCCCTGCTCCAGCAGGCGGCGCAGCATGGAGGCCTTCACCGCGGTGCAGGCCTCGACGACGTCGTGCTTGAAGATCCAGGCGGGGAAGCCGGGGATGCCGAGTTCTGCGGCCTCCACGACGCGGTCGAAATCGGCCAGTGCCTCAGCCGGCAGGCCGTCTGGCGGGTGGTCGGTCAGCAGCGCCACCAGCGACCAGTCGGGATGCAGGCGGCGCAGCGAGCGGGCCAGTACGCGGGCCTTGGCCAGGTAGGCGTAGGTGAAGCTGGTGAAGCAGGCGATGCGCGCCATGGGCTCAGCCGGCCAGCGGAACGCGGCGCCAGGCGGTGCCGGGGGCCAGGGTGATCTCCAGCAGGCGCGCGCCCACCATGCGCAGGCGGCCGCGCCCGTCGGTCCAGCGCAATCCGGGTTCGGGCGGGTGCCAGCCGCCGGCCAGCCGGGGATCGTCGAGGGGCACCTGCACCCCGTCCAGCGCCAGCGTTGCCACGGGAACGCCATGGGGGGCTGTGCGCGGGCCGGTCGGTAGCGCGTGGCGGGAGTGCAGGCAGACTTCAACGGTGCCGGTCGGCAGGGCGAAGCGGAGCGCCTCTCCGGGCAGGCGCGGCAGGGTGGTGCCGTCGTGCCGAACGACGACCAGGCCGGGATCGTCGATGGCCAGGCGGGGCTGCGGGTCGGTGGCGAGGCGCCCGGGCGCCAGGGTCGCCGTGGTGCCGGCGGGGATCAGGCGGGGGGCGGTCGGGGCGGCGGCGGCGCGCTGGCGGGCGTAGTCCAGCGCCCAGCCTTCCTCGAAGAAGCACAGCAGCGCCGCCTCGTCGCGCAGCACCACGCCGCGGCGGTGGCGGCGCACGGCGGCGGCGATGTTGCCGCTGTCGGCCAGCGCGATCACGTCCGCGCCGGCGGCGAAGGCTTCGTGGGCGACGAAGGAGAAGGTCTCCGGCCAGGGGGACAGCACGGCGACCAGGTCCACCTCGGCCGCGCGCAGGGCGCGCACCATGGCGAAGCGGTCGCCGGGGCGCACCTCGACATCGACCTTTTCCAGCCCGGTCATCGGCACATTGTTGGCCGCGACCGCGAAGTGCAGGAAGCGATAGGTGGCGTGGCCCGCCTGGCGCTGCAGCAGGCGTTGGAAGGCGGGCCAGCCCTTGGGCGGAATGGCGAAGCCGGCAAAGCCGACGCGCGGCGGCCCTGGTGGTGGCGTGGCGATGGGCGCGCCCTCGTCCAGCACCGCGTTCTCGTGGACGCGCGCGGTGCGGAAGGGCAGGGCGGTGCGGGCGAGGAACAGGTCGAGCGCCACTCGGCTGGGCGCCACGACGTGGAACGGCACCGTTGTGAACAGCGCGTGCATCGCGGCGAGATAGCTGGCGCGCTCGGCGCCATAGACGCAGATGCGGCAGGCGGTGCTGTCGGGCGGCGGGGCGTGGCAGTAGGCGATATCGTTGCGCAGCAGGTTGAAGCCCTCGCACAGCGCCGAATAATCGTGCAGCCATAACACGCTGTGCGCCGGTGCGAGCACGGTGGCGACGCGCGCCAGGGCCGTGGAACGATGGCCTAGCACGGAGTGGACGATGAAGATGCGGTGCGACGGCAGGAACGGGGCCTGCAGTGCGGCTTCCACCGTGCTTTCCGGCGCCAGGCCCAGGAAGCGCCCGTTGAGCGAGACCTGCAGCATCACCTCCTCGTCCTGCGGGGCGAAGGTGAAGCGCGCGATCGCCGGGGCGATGTGGAGGTAGGCGGTGCGGTCGGCGTTGAACAGCGCCTGCTCGTCGGCGATCAGGATCTGCATGCCGCCGGTAACGTTGACATAGCAATCGTGGCTGGCGGCCAGCACCAGCCCGGTCATGCCCAGGCAGGCCTCGGCCAGTGCGGCGCGCAGCCCGGGCTCGTCGATCGGGGGGGCGCCTTCGGGTGCGTCCCAGCCGGGCGGGCGTTGGGAGGGGATGCGCGCCTGCTCGACCACGTGGCGCGGCAGGCCGCCGGGGCGGGCGGGCAGGCGGCCTTCGGCGCGGCCGTAGTATTCGTAGTGGAACAGCGGGTTCATCCCGGCATCGGCGATGTCGGGGTAGAACTCCAAGTAGAACCGGGTGTCGAACCAGCTGTTGGGGTTCAGGCCGGCCTTCCAGCCTTGTTCGGCGAAATGGCGCACCGGGTCGTCATCCGGGCCCAACCCGGCCACGGCGCGGTAGAAGGAGGGATCGACCGCCGGGGCGATGGTGTCGAGCACCCAGTCGCCGTAGATCCGCGTGACCGGGGCCTCTTGCGGCGCGGGGGCTGCCGGGGCGAGGGGGCGCAGCGGAAATCGTGACCAGACGATCCAGTCAGGCTGCGGCGGCCCGGGTTCGGAGGGAGCGGTGTCGGGGGGCATGGCGCGTGATGCGGCGTGCGGCAGGCCCCCCTTGCTGCGTCAGGCGGCCGGGGTAAGGGCGGTGCGGTAGGCGAACAGCCCGACCTGGCCGCCGGTGTGCAGAAACACGATGTTCTGGTCTTTGGACCAGGTCTTCTTGCGCACGAGGTCGATCAGCCCCGCGGCACCCTTGCCGGAATACACGGGGTCGAGGAAGAGGCCTTCCAGCTGGGCGAACATGGTCAGCGCCTCGACCATGCCTTCGGTCGGGATGCCGTAGCCGGCGCCGACATAGTCGCAATTGGCCTGGACCGCTTCGCGGCGGATGCCGGGCAGGCCCAGCTTCTCCTTCGCGGTCTTCTCGGCAAGGGCATGTACCGCGGCCTCCTGGCGGTCGCGCGGGTTGCGCACACCGATGCCCAGCACGGGGATGCCCGAATTCAGCGCCTCGAACCCGACCACCAGCCCGGCCTGGGTGCCGGCGGAGCCGGTGGCATGGACGAAGAGGTCGATCTTCAGGCCCATCTCGTTGGCCTGGGTCATCGTCTCCAGCGCCACATGGGCATAGCCCAGCGCGCCCACGGTGTTGGAGCCGCCGCCCGGGATCAGGTAGGGCACGTCGCCCTGGGCGCGCAGGCGCTCGCCGACGCCAGCCAGTTCGCCGTTCATGTCGGTGCCGCCGGGACGATACTCGATCTGCAGGCCCATCATGCGGTCGAGCAGCACGTTGCCGTTGTCGTTGTAGTCGGTGTCGTTGGTGGCGACGCGGTGCTCCAGCAGGGCGGTGCATTTCAACCCGAGCTTGGCGCAGGCCGCGGCCGTCTGGCGCACGTGGTTGGACTGCACGGCCCCCTGGGTGACGATGTGGGTCGCACCCTGGGCCAGCGCCTCGCCCAGCAGGAACTCGAGCTTGCGGTTCTTGTTGCCGCCGGTGGCAAGGCCGGTGCAGTCGTCGCGCTTGATCCACAGCTGCGGCCCGTCGCCGCCGATCTCGTCGGACAGCGCCTTGGTTAGGCGCGGCATGAACTCGAGCGGGGTGGGGGCGTGGCAGAGCTTCACGCGGGGAAAGCGGGCAAGATGCATCTTTGGCGTTCCTGAGGCAGGGCGTGAGCGGTCGAGGCGTGATCAGTCGGGGCGGCAGGCGGCACGGGCGCCGCTGTAACGGCACGCGGCGGCGCATGTCCCTTCGCTGTTGTCACAGACACGGGGCGGGATGGCAATGGCGCCGGACTGCCCCAACTGACCGTTGAACCGGTGGGGCCGTTGTGGGCATGGTGCGGGGCGAACCTGCTGCCGCCATGCCGGGGCTCCCGGTGGCGGGAACCAGGAAAGGACCGAGATCATGCGCATCCGCATCCGTCGTGGCTGGGAGATCCCCGAGGCGCAGGCAACCCCGGAGGCTGCGGTGATGGCCAGGCGCGGCCTGCTCGGTCGCGGGCTGGTGGGCGCCGGCGCGGCCTTGGCTGCCGGCGCGGGCACGGCGCAGGCCCAGTGGCTCAGCCCATCCCGCCTGTTCGGCGCCCCGGTCAAGGAACAGCGCCGCCTGCCGCTGGAGGCCGCGCGCAACGAGCGGTTCGTGCCGGGCCGCGCGGTCACGGAGGAAATCCACGCCACCACCTACAACAACTACTACGAATTCGGCCTGTCCAAGTCGATCGTGGGCCCCGCCCAGGCGCTGGTGATCGAGCCTTGGTCGATCCGCATCGAGGGCATGGTGGCGAACCCGCGCACCATCGGCCTCGACGAGATCCTCAAGCAGGTGAAGCTGGAAGAACGCGTCTATCGCTTCCGCTGCGTCGAGGCATGGGCGATGACGGTGCCGTGGGTGGGCTTTCCGTTGTCCGACCTGCTGCGCATCGCCGAGCCCCAGGCAGGGGCGAAATACGTCGTGTTCAGCACCATCGCCGACGAGAAGGTGATGCCGGGGCTGCGCGAGAGCTTCTACCCCTATCCCTACACCGACGGGCTGACCATGGCGGAGGCGGCCAACGAGCTGACGATGCTGGCCGTCGGCATGTATGGCAAGACGCTGCCACCGCAGAATGGGGCGCCGATCCGGCTGGTAACCCCCTGGAAATACGGCTTCAAGCAGCCGAAGTCGATCGTCAGGATCGCCTTCACCGACAAGCGGCCGGTTGGCTTCTGGGAGGCGTTGCAGGCGGAGGAATACGGATTCTGGGCCAACGTGAACCCCGCGGTGCCCCATCCGCGTTGGAGCCAGGCGCGGGAGCGCTTGCTGGGGAGCGGCGAGATGGTGCCGACCCAGATCTGGAACGGCTATGGCGAGGCGGTCGCCGGCATGTATGCGGGTCTGGAAAAGGAGCGCCTGTTCGCTTGAGTCCCTTCGCCTCCCCCTCGGTGCGCGTGCTGTCGGTGCTTTCGGCATCGTGCCTCGTGCTGGCCTTCGCGCTGGCCGTGACGATGCCGCCGACCGCCACGCTGTCGCAGCTCATCGCCCGCTGGCGGCCGAAAGGGGTGGCGGGGCTGGAGGATTTCATGGGGCGCAACCTGCCCGACTGGGCATGGGAGAGCGTCGTCCTGCCGGTGCTGTCGCGGCCGTGCTGGCTGATGCCGGTCGAGGCGGCGCTGGTGTTTGGCGGCATCGCCACCACGATGGCGCTGCGGCAGATGCGCACGGCCGAACGGCGCCGGGGGTAGGCGGCAATGGGGCGCCCGCGCAACCGCGAGCGCCCCGAAAGTGGCGCCTATTGCGCGGCGATGGCCGCCTGGGTCGGCACGAGATGGGCGGTACGCGGCTTCACCTCGTCGGCGATCAGGCGCAGCGAGGTCTGCCAGGCCTGCGGGTTCTCGACGTAGTCGAAGCCGAACACCAGCAGCTGTCCGAACCCGCCCACGTCGTTGTAGACGGCCTCGATCTTCTTCGCGACGGTGGCCGGCGAGCCGACGAGCCAGTTGTGGTGGGCGCAATACTCCACCGTCACCTCCTCGTCCGGCACGTTCGGCTCGTGCTTGAGGTATTCCTTGAAGCCGAAATTCGACAGCAGCGGCAGGAAATACTCGCGCATCATGCGCCCCATCGGGCCGTTCACCGCGAGGTCCCACGCCTGCTCGTCGGTCTCGGCGACGAAGATCTCGCGCACCAGGCGCCAGTCGCGACGGTTCGGCACCCGGCCGGACTTCGCCGCCCCGGCTTCCACCGACTCCCAGTGGCTTTTCACGTAGCCGGGGTTGAGGTTGAGGCTCATCGGGATGTAGCCGAACTCGCCGGCCATCTTCAGCGTGTCGGAGTTTTTCGACAGGCCGGCCACCCCGATCGGCGGATGCGGTTGCTGCAGCGGCATGATGTGCGGCTTCAGAAAGCCGAACATCGTGTCGGGCTTGTTCACCGTCCAGTGCTTGCCCTTGTGCTCCCACGGCCCCGGCTGGCTCCAGAGCTTGAGGATGATGTCCAGCGCCTCGCGCGTCATCTCCCGGTTGGCACCGGACATGCCGTCGACATTGAACATCGCCCAGTCGCTCGGCAGCCCGGAGGCCGCGATGCCGAAATTGAGCCGTCCGCCGGAGAGGTGGTCGAGCATCGCCACGCGATTGGCCAGCTCCGCGGGGTGATGATAGGGCAGAAGGAATCCGCCCGGCCCGATGCGGATGCGCTTGGTTTGCAGCAGCGCCTGGGCAATCAGCAGATCGGGCGCCGGGTGTGGTTCCCAGGGTGCCGTGTGGTGCTCGCCGATCCAGATTTCCGAGAACCCCAGCTCGTCCAGCCAGCGGAAGGTCTGCAGGTCCCAGTCGTGTCCGTCCTTCAGGCTCCGCTCCGGCGGATGGGACGGCATGGTGAAGTAGCCGAATTCCATGGTCGTGTTCCCCTCGATGCCGGGCCGTCGTTGCGGCCCTACGCGAGCCTACAGCGCCAGGCCCTTCGCGCGCCATATCCGCGCGCTCCTGCAACGAGCCTGCCTCAGGGAGCGGCCGCCTCCTGGAACATCGACAGGTCGGCGTCGAACAGGAACTCGCCATAGACCAGGAAGCATCCCAGGCCAGGCGGCAGTGAATCGTAGGCGTTGCGTGCATACTGCCCCACCCGTTGCGCGACGATGCCCGCCCGCACCGGCGCATCCGCGCTGGAATCGGGAAACTGGCGGGCCTGCTGACGCAGCACCTGGCTTTCCAGCGCCCGGCACTGGCCGGACGCATCCTCCATCTGCGGCGGCGCGCTCCAGGCAACGGCAGCGAGCAGCAGCAGCGTGATGATGGTGCGGCGCATGCGATCCCCCCCTGGTTGCGCAAGGCTAGGCGCGGGGCACTCGCCGCCGCAACTGCTACCGCCCCGACAGCACGCTGCGCAGCACCTCGCCGATATCCGGATCGAGCGTCATCTTCCACCAGCCCACCACGCAGCCCGCACCGGGCGGAAGCTGGGGGAAGCGCGCGCGAATTGCCTCCTCGGCCAACATCCCCCGCGTCGCGCCCATCGTCTCGGCGAGGAAGCTGCGCGCGCGCGCTAGCCGCGGATCGGCCGCGAGTTGCGGCGGCAGTTTCGCCACCTCCGCATCCAGCACCGCCACCGTGCGCCGCTCCAGCGCGGGGCAGGGGGCGTCGGTGCCCTCCGTCAGCTGCGGCCCGAACCATGCCCCGCCCGCGAGCAGCGCCAACAGGATCAACAGGCGCATCGCCCTATAGCGCCAGCAGGCGTCGCGCGATGTCGATCACCCGGTGTGCCTCGCTCCACAGGCGATACTCCGCTAGCGCATCGACCGACACCCACACCACTTCGGAGACATCGTCGCCCGCCACCGCCTCGTCGCCCTGCCAGAGGGCCGCGAAGTCGATGATCGTGTAGTGGTAGCGGACGCGGCCGTCGGGGTCGCGATGGATGGAATCGACATTGGCGGCGAGGTGGACCGCGCCGATCACGATCCCGCATTCCTCCAGGATTTCGCGCCGTGCCGCATCGGCCGCCGTCTCGCCGATTTCCTGCGCGCCGCCGGGCAAGGCCCAGGCGCCGAGGCTGGGGGCCTTACCGCGCCGCACCAGCAGAACCTCCGGTACCCCCGCCCCGGGGCGCAGCACCGCGACTCCGATGCCGACCACCGGGCGCGCCGGATACTCGCGGCTCATGGCGCGCGATGCCGGGCCGCCTGCGTCACTCGCTTTCCTTCTTTTCACCCTCGGGCTTCTCGACCTCGGACTTCTCGGGCTCGGGAGCGTCGGCCGCCGGCGAATCCGCAGCCGGCTTTTCGGCCTCGTCGCTCTTGAGCTCGTCCAGCGTCGGGACGAAGCCCTTCTCCTTCCACGAGCCCACCTGATACGCCCAGCCACCCAGGCGGGCATTGAGCGCGTCGGCACGGGCCTTGGCCTCGCCCTCGCCGGCGGCTTGGAACTGCGCCCAGACATCGACGTCGGCGCGATAGACCGTCACCGTCATCTTCATGCCGTCGGTGAGCGTGTACACGGCCGAGCCCACCTTCTCGCCCGGCTGCTCGGCGGCCGGCTTGACCTCCATCAGCGTCAGCGAGTCGAGCCCGCGGAACACGTCCTCGACGCGATATTCGTCCAGCTTAGGGTGCTCCGCCGGCGATTTCAGCACCAGCGTGTCGCCCTCGCGGCCGAATTCCAGCGTGCCCTCCGCGCGGGTGCTGACGATGCTCGCCACCTCGTCCTTGCGGATGTTGGTGATCTCGCGCTCGAACCACAGCTGCGGGTCCGCGTCGACCGGCACCCGCCCCTCGGCCAGCCAGGACTGCGCCTCGCCGACGCGACGGATGTAGATGCTCTCGGGCACGTTCCCCGCGGTGCGCACCCGGCGATGGCCGACGATCAGCTCGGCGATCACCTTGTCGCCCGGCCCCAGCACGCGCAGCAGGTTCGCGGTCGTGACGGGCTTGTTCGGGTCGCCCACGCCCAGCCGGTCGTATTGTTCGGGGTCGGCGGTGCGCGCCTCGGTGACGCGCAGTTCCGTCAGTCCGGTCAGCAGCTCGCGCAGCCGGTCCTGCTGCGCGCGATAGCCGCCGCGCTCGGCGATGCCCCAGATGCCGTCCTTGCGCACCAACGTCAGCGTGCGGCCCTTCGTCGTCACGGTCACGCGCTCGGCTTCCTGCAAGCGTGACGCGAGGCCGGGGAACACCAGCGTGCCGGGGGCGACCGCCTTCTGCCCGCCGCCGTGGGAGGGCATGCCGAACTGCCAGCCGGCCACCAGGGCGATCGCGCCGGCGACGGCCAGGAACAGGGTGTTGCGCAGGGTCTTGGTCATATCGCGCCCCTCCTCAGGCCCGCGCCCGGGCGCGCCGCTGCCGCCGGGCAAGGCCGAGCACCAGGGCCAGCAGTGTCAGCACGGCGGGCACCAGGGCGATATTGAACAGGCGCAGCTGCGTCTCGAGCGTGCGGATGTCGCGGCGCAATTCCAGCTGAACGTTGCGCAGCTTGCCGCGGGTATCTGCGATGTCGCGGCGCAGCGCGTCGATCGTCTCGCGCTGCTGCTCGGAGATCACGGCATTCGGCGCCTGGCTGCCGCGGCCGGTGCGCAGTTCGGTCAGCTTCTTCTGCGTCTCGTCCAGATGCGCCTGGAGCTGCTGCTCGGTCTGGCGGAATCGCGCCTCGGCGGTGCGCTGCATGTCCTCGACCAGCTCGAACGGCCGCAGCGAGGCGCCGCGCGAGCGCAGCCCGATCAGCGCGTCGCCGCCGGCGAGCGTGCCGACCAGGTTGGCCACGAACGGCCCGTTGTCGCTGAACGGGGTGGCTTCCTGCTGGCCGAAGAACTCCTGCACGCGCACCCAGTAGCGGTCGGCGAGGATGTCGCTGTCGGCGACCACCACCATGTTGGCGGCACCCTCGGTCTTGGATCGGTGCTCCGGCAGCGTCACAGGCTCCTTGGCATCGGCGGGCGGCGGAGGTGCGGCTGCAAAGGCGGATGCCAACTCGCCGCGTACGCGCGCCGCGATCACCCGGCGCTGGTTGTCCGGCCGGAACTCGGCCAGGATCCTGCCGGGGTCGGGGAAGCTCTTCACCTTGTCCAGCGCCACCGGCCCGGACATCTCCGAACTGGTCAGCAGCGGCGTGAACTCGATCGTCGTCCCTTCCTTCTTCGACAAAGACCCGGTGGCGGCGACAGTCACCTGCGTCAGCTCCACCGTCGCCGGGTCGTTGGTGTTGAGCCCGTCGCGAATGTTGTACCAGGCGACGTAGTCCACCACCTGCGCCCGGTCGCCCGGGGAGGCGCGCACCCGCCAGGCGCCCTTCAGGTCGCCGACCAGATTGGCGTCGTCGAACACGATGCCCCAGGCGTCGAACAGCTTGGCGAGATTGCTGCCGGTGTCGCGCGGCGGCTGCCCGGTCTGCGGATCGGCCACCGCGCCCTGCGCCTCGCTGTGCGGGTCGACCATCACCATCAGCCGGCCGCCGCGCATCACGAACTGGTCGATCGCATACAGCGTGTTGTCCGACAGGTTCTGGGCATGCGCCACCAGCAGCACCTGGATCTCGGGGTCGATCACCTGCGCGTTCAGCGGAACCTGCCGCAGCCCGAAGGCCTGGCGCAGCTGCATCGCGGCCACCCAGGGCTGCCCCGCCGCACGGTTCTGCGTCATCATCATCATGCGCGGGTCGCCCTCGAGCGGCAGGGACGACATGAGCCCGATTAGCGGCCGCTTCGGGCTCGACAATTCATAGATCAGCCGCGTCAGGTCGAATTCCAGGAAGCGCTCGCGCTCCGGCTGGAAGAACGCGATGGTGCGCTCGTCGTCCAGCAGGTTCGAGGCGGCGAGCCCGAAGAACACCTGCTCGCCGGATTGGTCGATCGGCACGCCCTGCAGCCCGTAGGCGACGGCGCGGTCCTCGGTCGTGCTGAACGGCTCGGGATCGTAGAACTCCAGGCGGATCTTGCCGTCCGACGCGCCGGCATACTCGCGCAGCATCTCGGTCACGCGGTCGGCATACGCGCCGTACATCGGGATTCGGCTGCCCAGCGTGCGCGAATAATAGAAGCGCAGCGTGATCGGGTCCTTCAGCTCGGACAGGATCTTCCGCGTGCCCGGCGCCAGCGTGTAGAGCCGCTGCTGCGTCAGGTCGAGCTTGGCCTGGGCCAGGCGATATTCCGCGATCAAGTTGATGCCGACCAGGATGGCGAGCACCGCCACCACGCCGACAACGGAGGTCCAGAGACGGCGCATCGGTTCAGTCCGCCTTGCGATGTTCGACGATGACGGTGTTCAGGTAGAGCCAGAACCCGATGAAGCTGGCGAAGTAGATCAGGTCGCGCAGCGAGATGACCCCGCGCGTGAAGCCCTGGAACCGCTCCGCCACCGAAAGCCGCCGCGCGACCTCCGCCAGCGTCGGCACCGTCTTGGATAGGAAGTCGGTCACCAGCGGATACGAGGCTACGGCGAACAGGAAGCACACGGCCACGGCCAGCACGAAGGCAATCACCTGGTTCTTGGTCGCCGCCGACAGCGCCGAGCCGATCGACAGGAAGGCGCCCGCCACCAGCAGCGCCCCGAGATACCCTGTCGCGATCACCCCGTTGTCCGGATTGCCCAGGAAGTTCACGGTGATGATGAACGGGAAGGTCAGCGCCAGCGCGATCGCACAGAATGCCCAGGCGGCGAGGAACTTGCCGACCACAGCCTGCGCCTGGGTGATCGGCAGCGTCAGCAGCAGCTCGATCGTGCCCAGCCGCCGCTCCTCCGCCCAGAGCCGCATGGTGATCGCCGGCACCAGCAGCAGGAACACCCAGGGGACGAAGTTGAAGAACGGGGCGAGGTCCGCCTGGTTGCGCTCGAAGAAATTGCCGAGGTTGAAGGTCAGAACCCCCTGCAACGCCAGGAAGATGACGATGAAAACCACGGCGACCGGGGTGGCGAAGTAGCCGCCCAGCTCGCGGCGGGCGACGATCATGGTGTTGCGCATCGGTCAGGCGGCCTTCGGGGCAGGCTGGGTGATGGCACGGAACACGTCATCCAGCTTGCCCGAGGGATGCCGCTTCTCGAGCTCCGCCGGCGTCTCGTCGGCCAGCACGGTGCCGCGCGCGATGATGATCGCCCGCGTGCAGATGGCACCCACCTCTTCCAGGATGTGCGTCGAGATGACGATCGCCTTCTCCGGCGCCATCTGCTGGATCAGCGTGCGCACCTCGTGTTTCTGGTTCGGGTCCAGCCCGTCGGTCGGCTCGTCGAGCACCAGTACCGGCGGATCGTGCAGCAGCGCCTGCGCCAGCCCGACGCGGCGCTTGAAGCCCTTGGACAGCGTCTCCACCGGCTGCAGCCGCACGCCGGCCAGCGTGGTCAGCTCGATCGCCCGCGCGATGCGCCGCCCGGCCTCCTTGCCACCATAGCCGCGCACCGCGGCCACGAAGGCCAGGAACGCCTCGACCGTCATCTCCGGATAGGTCGGCGCGCCTTCCGGCAGGAACCCCAGCGTCCGCCGGGCGGCCACGCTGTCGGTCTGCACGTCATGGCCGCAGATGCGCGCGGTGCCGGAGGTCGGCGTCATGAACCCCGCCAGCATGCGCATCGTGGTGGACTTTCCGGCGCCGTTCGGGCCGAGAAACCCCAGCACCTCGCCGCGCGCGACGGTGAACGACACGTTGTCGACGGCGGTGAACGCCCCGAAACGCTTGGTCAGTCCCTCGATCTCGATAAGCGGGGCCTTGCTGTCGGCTGGCACGTTGGTCCCCCACACAATGACGGTGCGCGCCGGGAGATAGCGCAACGCGGGCGTATTGCAAGGACAAGCGCGCAGGGTTCCGCATGCCATGCCATTGATTCGTCGCGTGGACGGTTATAGTTCGGCCTAAGCAGGCATGTGTCGGTCGTCCCGCGCATCGGCGGGTGCCGCCGGATCTGTCCGGAGTTTCAGCCGCGCGGCGCGGGGATGAAGCGTACGGCCGGCCTTGGAGACGCATCGCGGCCTCGACGTCGTCACGGACACCATGCCGCCCTACGCTGGATCGCCGGGCGCCAGCTGCAACCGGGAGGCATTGTTGGACTCAAGAGGCATCGAGCACGCCAAGCGTGTCATGGCGTTGGCCGCCATCGGCCTGACGTTGCTGCCGTTCCTGCTGGTCGGGCAGCTCCCGCTGATCGACCTGCCCAATCATGTCGCACGCCTGGTCATTCGCGAGGATCTCCGGGCCGGCGGGCCGCTCTCGGCCTTCTACGAATGGCAATGGTCGCTGATGCCCAACCTGGCGATCGACCTGCTGAGCGTTCCCTTCTCGGGATTGATCGACCCGGAATTCGTCGTAACGGCGCTTGTGGTGCTTTCCGTCGCCAGTCTTTACGGCGGCGCCATCGCCATCGACCGCACGCTGAACGGCGCAAGGTGGGGCATGTCGATACTCACCGGCGTGATCATGTTCCATGGCGCATTGCGCTACGGCTTCATCAACTACGTCATCGGCCTGGCTGTCGCGGTGCCATTGTTCGCGGCGTGGCTGCGGTGGCGCGGGCGTCTCGGAATTGGCGGTGTGCTGGCATTCGCGGCGGCCGGTTCGGTCGTGATGTTGATGCACATGTTCGCCTTCGGGCTCTATGCGCTGTGTGTTGCGGGATACGAGCTGGGGTTGCTGTTGCGGGAGCGGCCGCTCAGGGTCCTGGACCCCGGCCGCCGGTTGTCGCTCGCCGGCGTGGCGGCCACGCTGCTGGTGCCAGCGAGCATGGCGCTGATCGGACCGGCCTCGGACGCGGCGGCGATCATTCTTTGGAGCACGCCGAGATTCAAATTGGAGGCGATCCTTGCCCCGATATATTTTAGTCAACCTTATGTCGAGATAGCTCTCCTTGCAGCAATTGTATTGCTGTTTCTGACAGGAGTGTGGTCAAGGACAATTGATTTCAGCAATATCATGGTGCCGACGATAGCGGTTCTGTTGTTCGCCCTTCTTGTCATGCCGCGCACATTGTTCGGGTCTACGTTCGCTGATTATCGCCTCCTCTGCGGGGCCGGGTTCTTCCTGATCGGGGGAGTGCGCATTGCACCCCGGTCAAGGCGCGTTGGATACATCGTGGCGGGCTGTGGCAGTGCCCTGTTGCTGGTGCGTGTCGGGAGCGTCGGCTTCGAATGGCAGGCCGCGCAGCCGTTCCTGCAGGAATACGGGACGGTGTTCTCCACCCTGCCGGAAGGGTCGCGCGTGCTCGTGCGGCGTCCCAGCCCGCCGTCGGTGGCCGTGGATCGCCGCACGGCCCTTGAGAGTATTGCCACGCTTCCGGGCGCCCGGAGCAAGGTTTTCGTCGGGCACACGTTCACGCTGCTGGCCCAACCGCTTCGCCTTCAACCCGAATATGAGGATTACCGCCACCTGTCGCCGGATCTGGAACCGCCTCTCCCACTGGCCAGCTATGACTACCTCCTGTCGATGAACGGTTATCGCCCACCGGCCGGCGATCTCGGCTGCGTCAAGGAGGTTTCGTCCGGGATGACGTTCGTATTGTATCGAATTGATGTTGGCTGCGCAGAATATAGACAGCTCCCATAAGTCTTGAACGGTGCCGGCGAAGATGGGCAACGTGCGCTGCGCAGGTCGCCGGCCTACCCCGACTGCAGCGTCCGCACCGCCGCCCCGCGCTCGAACAGCGCCAGCAGCAACCGCACCGCCGCCCCGCGCTCGGTCTTAAGTCCGGGGTCCTTCTGCACCAGCAGTTCCGCGTCTCGCCCGGCCATGTGCAGCAGGTCCTCGTCGCGCTCCAGCACCGCCAGTCGCCAGCCCGGCATCCCTGACTGGCGCGTGCCCAGCAAATCCCCGCCGCCGCGCAGCCGGAAATCCTCGTCGGCGATCACGAACCCGTCCTCCGTGTCGCGCAGCAGCAGCAGCCGGTGCTTGGCGGTTTCCTGCAAGCCGTCGGCATGCAGCAACAGGCAGAAGCTCTCGGCACTGCCGCGCCCCACCCGCCCGCGCAGCTGGTGCAGCTGCGCCAGCCCGAACCGCTCGGCGTGTTCCACCACCATCACGGTTGCCTCCGGCACATCCACCCCGACCTCGATCACCGTCGTGGCCACCAGCACGCGGGTGCGCCCCGCCGCGAAGTCGATCAGCGACGCCTCGCGCACCGCTGTCTCCTGCCGCCCATGCGCGAGCCCGACGATCGGTCCGAAGTACTGCGAGAGTTCCGCGAACCGGGCCTCGGCATTGGCGAGGTCGATCGCCTCGCTCTCCTCCACCAGCGGGCATACCCAATACACCCGCGCCCCTTCATCCAACTTGCGCCGCAACGCCTCCACGATATCTGGCAGCGTCGACAGCGAATGGATCGTGGTGCGGATCGGCTGCCGCCCTGCCGGCTTGCCCGCCAGCCGGCTGGTCTGCATCTCGCCCCACTGCGTCAGCAGCACGGTGCGCGGAATGGGCGTCGCCGTCATCACCAGCACATCGGTCGCCGTCCCCTTCGCCCCCAGCGACAGCCGGTGCTCGACGCCGAAGCGATGCTGCTCGTCGATCACCGCGAGCCCGAGGTCGCGGAACTCCACCCCTTCCTGGATCAGCGCATGCGTGCCGACCACGATCGGCACCGAGCCGTCCGCCAGCCCCGCCAGCACCCGTGCCCGCGCCCGCCCGGTCACCGACCCGGTCAGCAACTCCACCGGCACCGGGCAGATGCGCGACAGCGTGCGCAAATGCTGGCGCGCCAGCAACTCGGTCGGTGCCATCAGCGCCGCCTGCGCCCCCGCCTCCACCGCCGTCAGCATCGCCAGCGCCGCCACCAGCGTCTTGCCCGCTCCCACGTCGCCCTGGAGCAGCCGCAGCATGCGACGGGGAGAGGCGAGGTCCGCATCGATCTCCGCCAGCGCCGCCACCTGCCCCTCGGTCAGCGCGTGCCCGAATGTCGCCAGTGCCTGCCGCCGCAGCGCCCCGTCCCCGGCCAACACGCGCCCCGGCCGCGCCCGCACCCGCCGCCGCAGGATCGCCAGCGCCACCTGGCCCGCCAGCAGCTCATCATAGGCCAACCGCCGCGACGGCTCGGGCCCCGGAACCGCGCTTGGCGTCTGGACCGCCTGCAACGCCTGGGCAAACCCCGGCCACCGCTCGCGCCGCAGCAGCGCGGCATCATGCCATTCCGGCAGCGACGGCACGCGCGACACCGCCTCGGCCACTGGCTTGCGCAGGTGATACCCGAACAGCCCCGCCGTCAGCGGCCACACCGGCTCCACCCCCGGCATCTGCTCCGCCCGGTCGGCCGGTACCACGAAATCGGGATGCGGCATCTGCCGCCCCTCGCCCCACCGGCCGGAGACGAGCACCCGCGCGCCCACCGGCAGGCGGGCGGCCGGATAGCGGTTGAAATACACCAGCTCCGCGAACCCGCTCCCGTCGGTCACCCGCACCTTGGTCGGCTGGCGGCTGCTGCCGGGCGGCTCGATGCCGACGACCTCCACCTCCAGCGTCGCGACCTCCCCCGGCGCCGCATCGCGGATGCGCCGGCGCACCCGCCGGTCGATGTAGCTGTCGGGCAGGTGGAACAGCAGGTCCACCACCCGCCCGCCGCCCGCCACCTTCGCGATCAGCCCCGACAGGGCCTCGCCAACCCCGCGCAGCGACGTCAGCGGTTCGAACAGCGGCGCGAGCAAAGCCGCGGGCTCAGGCGCCTGCACGCATCTCGGCCAGGATTGCCCGCGCCGCCGCCGCCGGATCGGCCTGCGCCACGATCGGCCGCCCCACCACCAGGAAGTCCGACCCGTCGCGGATCGCCTGCGCCGGTGTCGCCACCCGCTTCTGGTCGCCCACATCGCTGCCCGCCGGCCGGATGCCCGGGGTGGCGATCAGCAGCGGCGATCCCGCCGCCGCGCGCAGCGCCTCCGGCCGGTCCTCCGGCGAGGCGATGATCCCCGCGCACCCCGCCTGCGCCGCCTGCCGCGCCCGGCGCGACACCAGCTCCGAAACACCCATCCGATAGCCGATCTCGGCCAGGTCGCCATCGTCGAGGCTGGTCAGCACCGTCACCCCGAACACCATCATCCCGCTCCCGGCCGCCCCCTTCACGGCCGCGGCCATCACCGCCGGTTCCGCATGCACGGTCAGCAGGTCCACCCCCCGCTCCGCCGCCCGCGCAGCGCCGACCTCCACCGTCTGCGGAATGTCGTGCAGCTTGGCATCCAGGAACACGCGCTTCCCCGCCGCCTTCAGCTCCGCCAGCAGCGCGTCGGCGCCGGGCGAATACAGCAGCCAGTAGCCGACCTTGTAGAACGACACCGCATCGCCGATGCGCGCCACCAGCCCGCGCGCCGCATCGATCGTCGGCACGTCAAGCGCCACGATCAGCCGATCTTCCATCGCGGCGGGGCGGGCAGGGGGCATGGCGGGACTCCTGGCGACAACGCGCCGGTTGTACGGGCTGGGCCGCCGACGCAGCAACCCGCCTTTGCGTCCACCGAATGCATTCCGCGATGGAATCCCGCGCATGACGGGCTGCAACCCGCCGCGCGAGGGCGTATGGAACCGTCATGCACTCCGACGACTCCACCGCAACCCACCTCCGCCGCCGCCGTTTGCTCTTCCGGGCCACCCATCGCGGCACCAAGGAGAACGACCTGATGATCGGCGGCTACGTCGCCGCCCGCCTCGCCACGCTCACCGATGCCGAGATGGACGCGCTGGAGGCGGTGATGGAACTGCCCGACACCGACCTCGCCGACTGGCTTACCGGCCGCCGACCGATCCCGCCGGAGGCCGACAGTCCGACCATGCGCGCCATCTTGGACTTCGTGGCCTCCGGCGGAGCCCATTCGCCATGACCATCACCCTCCACGGCGCGCCCGAGGGGTGGGATGCCGTCCTGCTCGCCCGCCGCGTCACCGAGCATAAGGGTCCGCTGGTCCACGTCGCCCGCGACGATGCCCGTATGGCCCGCATGTCCGAGGCGCTTTCCTTCTTCGCCCCGGATGCGGAAATCCTGCGCTTCCCCGCCTGGGACTGCCTGCCCTACGACCGCGTCTCGCCGAACCCCGAGCTGGTCAGCGAGCGCATCGCCACCCTCTCGCGCCTACTCGAACCCGCCCAGGGCACCCGCATCGTGCTCACCACGGTCAATGCCCTCGTCCAGCGTGTGCCGCCCCGCCACGCCTTCCACGGCGGCAGCCGCAGCGTCAAGCGCGGCGACCGCATCCGCCCGGAGGAACTCGCCGGCTTCCTGGAAGCCAACGGCTACGGCCGCGCCGCCACCGTCATGGAACCCGGCGAGTTCGCCATCCGCGGCGGCATCATCGACATCTTCCCCTCCGGCGTGCCCGAACCCCTGCGCCTTGACCTGTTCGGCGACGACATTGAGGACATCCGCAGCTTCGACCCCGCCTCCCAGCGCAGTGGCGCCAAGGTCGACCGCCTCGTCCTGCGCCCGGTCTCCGAGGTGTTCCTCGACAAGGAGAGCGTCGCCCGCTTCCGGACCGCCTGGCGCGAGCTTTTCAGCCCGGCCGCCGCCACCGACCCGATCTACCTGTCCATCTCCGAGGGCCGACGCCATCCAGGCATGGAACACTGGGTGCCGCTGTTCCACAGCACCATGGAGACACTACTCCACTACCTCCCTGGGGCGTCCATCAGCCTGGACAACCAGGCGGACGAAGTTCTCGCCTCCCGCCTGGAGATGGTCGCCGACCACCACGAAGCCCGCCGCACCTTGCCGCGCGACGGCGAAACCCCTTACCGCCCCCTCCTGCCCGACCGCCTCTATCTCGACCGCGCCGCCTGGGACGCCATGCTCGGCGCCGGCCCCAGCTTCACCTTCAGCCCCTACGGCCGCCCCGACGGCGCCGAGGCGCCCGACGCCGGCGCCCGCCCGGCCCCAATCTTCGCCCAATCCGGTGCAGGACCCGGCATCAACGTGTTTGACCAGCTCAAGGCCCAGGCCGACCGCTGGACCACCGAGGGCAAGCGCGTCGTCGTCGCCGCCTGGACCAGGGGCTCGCGCGAACGCCTCGCCAACCTGCTGCGCGAACACGGCTTCAAGGCGGAATCCGCCGATGGCTGGGCCGCCACCCGCAAGTTGCCGCGCGGCCAGGTGGCGCTGGTCACTCTCGGCCTCGAACGCGGCTTCCTCGCCGAGGACATCGCGCTGGTCTCCGAACAGGACCTGCTCGGCGAACGCATCTCCCGCCCGCCGCGCCGCCGCAAGCGCGCCGACCAGTTCATCGCCGAAGCCACCGAAATCGCCGAGGGCGACCTCGTCGTCCACCAGGACCACGGCATCGGCCGCTACGACGGCCTCGTCACCCTCCAGGTGAACAACGCCCCGCACGACTGCCTACGCCTGCTCTACGACGGCGGCGACAAGCTGTTCCTGCCGGTCGAGAACATCGAGATGCTGTCGCGCTTCGGCAGCGAATCCGCCGGCGTCGGGCTGGACAAGCTCGGCGGCGCGTCCTGGCAGGCGCGCAAGGCCAAGATGAAGTCGCGCATCCGCGACATGGCCGGCGAACTCATCCGCATCGCCGCCGCCCGCCGCCTGCGCGAGGCCGACGCGATGATGCCGCAAGAAGGCGCGTGGGACGAGTTCTGCGCTCGCTTCCCCTTCGCCGAAACCGAGGACCAGACCCGCGCCATCTCCGACGTGCTGGAGGATCTTGCCTCCGGCCGCCCAATGGACCGCCTGATCTGCGGCGATGTCGGCTTCGGCAAAACGGAAGTTGCCCTGCGCGCCGCCTTCGTCGCCGCCATGGCCGGCACCCAGGTCGCGGTCGTGGTCCCAACCACGCTGCTCTCCCGCCAGCATTTCCGCACCTTCTCCGCCCGCTTCGCCGGCCTGCCGATCAAGGTGGTCCAGCTCTCGCGCATGGTCGGCACCAAGGAAGCCGCCGAAGCGCGCGCGGGCCTGGCCGACGGCTCGGTGAACATCGTCGTCGGCACCCACGCGCTGCTGTCCAAGAGCGTCACCTTCAGTTCGCTGGGCCTGCTGATCGTCGACGAGGAGCAGCATTTCGGCGTTGCCCACAAGGAGAAGCTGAAGGCGCTCAAGGAGGACGTCCACGTCCTCACCCTCACCGCCACCCCCATCCCCCGCACGCTCCAACTGGCGCTCACCGGCGTGCGCGAGATGAGCCTGATCGCCACCCCCCCGGTCGACCGCCTTGCCGTGCGCACCTTCATCATGCCGTTCGACGGCGTCATCATCCGCGAGGCCCTGCAGCGCGAGCGCTTCCGCGGCGGCCAGGTGTTCTGCGTCGTCCCCCGCATCGAGGACCTCGACCGCATGGCCACCCGCCTGCGCGAGATCATTCCCGATGCGCGCATGATCCAGGCCCATGGTCGCCTCGCGCCCACCGAGCTCGAACGCGTCATGACCGAATTCGGCGACGGCAAGTACGACATCCTGCTGTCCACCAACATCGTCGAATCCGGCCTCGACATGCCGGCGGTGAACACGCTGGTCATCCACCGCGCCGACATGTTCGGCCTCGGCCAGCTCTACCAGCTCCGCGGCCGCGTCGGCCGCGGCAAGCAGCGCGGCTACGCCTACCTCACCTGGCCCCCCACCCAGCGCCTCTCCGCCGCCGCCGAGAAGCGCCTGGCGGTGATGCACACGCTCGACACGCTCGGCGCCGGCTTCACCCTGGCCAGCCACGACCTCGACATCCGCGGCGCCGGCAACCTGCTCGGCGACGAACAGACCGGCCACATCCGCGAGGTCGGCATCGAGCTCTACCAGCAGATGCTGGAGGACGCCGTCGCCGAACAGCGCGCCACCAAGGGCCGGAAGAAGGCGCTCGACCGCGACTGGACGCCGAACATCAACCTCGGCCTGCCCGTCCTGATCCCCGAGACCTATGTCCGCGACCTCCCCGTCCGCCTCGGCCTCTACCGCCGCATCGGCGCGCTGGAGGACGACGCCCAGAGCGAAGCCATGGCCGCCGAGCTGGTCGACCGCTTCGGCGCCCTGCCGGAGGAGGTCGAGAACCTGCTCCAGGTCGTCGGCCTCAAACGCCAGTGCCGCGCCGCCGGCGTAGAAAAGCTGGACAGCGGCCCCAAGGGCATGGTCCTCGGCTTCCGCGGCAACGCCTTCTCCAACCCCGCCGGCCTCGTGCAATGGCTCGCCAGCAAGGGCAACACCATCCGCCTGCGCCCGGACCACAAGCTGGCCATCGTGCGCGACATGCAGGTCAGCGAACGCATCCGCGTCGCGCGCGATCTTGTCGGGAACCTGGAGAGGATCAACCGGCAGGCGAAGGCAGCGTAAGGAAGAACCTTCTTTTTCCGAAGAAAGAGAGCCACTTCCTTCCTAGCCTACAGGCATTCGCAGCGTGAACCGCGTCTCCGCGGTCGTGGAGTCCACGCCCAGCGTGCCGCCGTGCACCCGGGCGATCTCGCTGGCGATGTACAGCCCGAGCCCGAGCCCCTGCCGGTTCGCCGGGTCGCCGCGGAAGAAGGGCTGGAACAGCCGCTCCAGCGCCGCCGGCGGGATCTGCGCGCCGGCATTGCTCACCGACAACAGGAAGTTGCCGTTGTCCGTCACCGCGCGCACCCGCACTGGCGCCATCGGGTCGCCATGGGTCAGCGCATTGCCCAGCAGGTTCGACAGCAACTGCCCGATCCGTACCGGGTCGCACTGCACCGGCTCGGTCAGCGCCACCTCCGCCTCGAGCACCCTTTCCGGTGCCGAAGCACGATGCTCGGCAACGACCTGGATCAGCGTCTCCAGCAGCGCCGATCCGTCCCGACGCGACAGTTCCAGCCCGCCCCCCAACCGCCCGCGCGCGAAATCCAGTACATCCCCGATGAGCCGCTCCATGCGACCCACCGAGTATTCCATCCGGTCCAGCACCGGCTGCGCTGCCTCCGGCAGGCCGATCCGCCGCAACACGCGCGTTCCGGACTCGATCGAGGCCAACGGATTGCGCAAATCGTGCCCCAGCACGGCGATGAACTGGTCGCGCAGCACCTCCCGCTCATTCGCCGCCAGCAGGCGCGAGCGGGCCAGTGCCAGCCGCGCCTGGGCATCGAGATGGAAGGCGATCAGCTCAGCGAACAGCCCGAAGCTCGCCAGCACCTCAGGCGTGTCCAGCCGCCTCGGCGCCGGATCAACGGCGCACAGCGTCCCGAAGAACGTCCCGTCCGGCAGCACGATCGGCACCGAGATGTAGCTGCGGATGCCGTACATCGTCGGCGTCGGATGCGCCCGCCAGACCGGATCGCTCTGGGCGTCGTCGATCACCACCACCTGGCGATGCTGGCGGATCTCGTTGCAGATTGTCGTCTCCACCCGCAACTCGTCGCCCGGCGCCAGCCCGAAGCCGATCGTGTCGCGCACGCCGCAGGCCACCCACTGGTCCTCCGTCACCCGCGCCACCGCTGCGAATCCCATGCCCGTGGTGCCGCACACCACGTTGAGAATGGTGGCCACCGCGCCGATGCGCCCCACCGCATCGACATCGGCCCGAACATCGTGCTTCATCATCGTGTCCCGTGCTGTCGTTGTCGTGCCGTCGATCTTCCGGCGTCGCCTCGACGCACGCTGCGGTCCGTCCTGTTCGGAAAAACCGAATCATTACCTGCGGTTGCGTGGATGCACACGGTCTAGGGAATACATCTTAAGGTTGTGCCATGACTGCGCCGGATGCAACCCTCAACCACCTTCGCTCGCTCTGCCTCGCCCTGCCTGAAGCCGAAGAGCGCACCACCTGGGACAGCCAGACCTTCCGCATCCGTGGCAGGATATTCGCCATGCATGTCCCCGCTCGCGAACTCGGCCGCGAGCCCGGTCCCGTCCTATGGTGCAAGGCCCCCAAGGGCGTCCAGCACCTGCTGGTCGAAGCCGACCCGACCCGGTTCTTCCGCCCGCCCTATGTCGGCCCCAAGGGCTGGATCGGCCTGCGTCTCGATGCCCGCACCGACTGGGCGGAGGTCGACGCCCTGGTGCGGCGCAGCTGGGCCATGACCGCGCCTCGCCGCCTCGCGGCCACCCTGGCCCCACCCGAACCGCCGAACGGGGGTTGATCCCCACCGCACCGGCATGGGACGCTGCTCCACAACCGGATCACCGGGCAGTTGCAGGGAGGATTACGATGCCGATGAAGCGTCGCACGTTCATGCGTACCTTGGCCGCCGGCGCCGCGGCCGGCACCCTCGCCGCCCCCGCCCTGGCTCAGCGCGCCAAGGTCCTGAAGTTCGTCCCGACCGCCGACCTCTCCTCGCTCGACCCGATCTGGACCACGACCCAAACCGTCCAGACCCACGGCTACTACGTCTTCGATACCTTGTTCGGCGTGAACGCCAAGCTGGAGCCCAAGCCCCAGATGGCCGAGGGCTACACCATCGAAGACGATGGCCGCACCTGGCTCATCAAACTTCGCGAGGGCCTGAAATTCCACAACAACGAGCCCGTCCTGGCCCGCGACTGCGCCCAGAGCCTCAAGCGCTGGTCCGCGCGCGATGTCTTCGGCCAGACGGCGGCCAGCTTCGTCGAGGAGTGGGGCACCGCGGACGACCGCACCATCAAGGTCCGCCTCAAGCGCCCCTTCGCCTTGCTGGCCGACGCGTTGGGCAAGCCCAACGGCATGGTCCCCTTCATCATGCCCGAGCATCTCGCCAAGACCGACCCGAACAAGCAGGTCACGGAGATGATCGGCTCCGGCCCCTACCGCTTCCTGGCCAACGAATTCGTCCAGGGCAGCCACGTCGCCTACCAGCGCTTCGACGGCTACGTGCCCCGCCAGGAGCCCGCCGAATGGCTGACCGGCGGCAAGCGCGCCCATATCGAGCGCGTCGAGTGGAAGGTCATCACCGACCCCTCCACCGTCGCCGCCGCCCTGCAGAACCAGGAGGTCGACTGGTGGGAGCAGCTCCAGCCCGACCTGTTGCCGCTGATCCGCCGCATGGCCCACATGCGCGTCCACAACACCAACCCGATCGGCTACAACGGCACCCTGCGCTTCAACCACCTGCACGCGCCGTTCAACAACCCGGCCGTCCGCCGCGCCGTCGCGCTCGGCCTGCCGCAGGAAGACTACATGCGCGCCGTCACCGGCAACGACGACAGCCTCTTCACCACCTGCAAGGCCCTGTTCCCCTGCGGCACCCGCTACGGCACCGAGCTCGGCAAGGACATCATCAAGGGCGATCTCGCCGCCGCCCGCGCGGCTCTGAAGGCCAGCGGCTACAACAACGAGAAGGTCGTCGTCCTCAACCCCGCCGACGTCCCCTCCATCTCCCCCTTCGGCCACGTCACTTTCGACTACCTGCGCAAGCTCGGCATGAACGTCGAGCTCGCCGACACCGACTGGGGCAGCCTGGTCCAGCGCCGCAACTCGCGCGAGCCGGTGGAGAAGGGCGGCTGGTCGATCTTCCACACCTGGTGGTTCGGCACCTCGCTGGCCCATCCCGCCATCTCCACCGTGATCCGCGGCCTCGGCGCCAAGGGCTGGGCCGGCTGGTACGAGAACGCCAAGGTCGAGAGCCTCACCGCCGAATGGCTCAACGCCCCCACCGAGGCCGATCGCGACCGCCTCGCCGAAACCATCCACCGCGAGACGCTCGAGACGCTGCCCTCCCTCCCGCTCGGCCGCTTCTTCATCAACACCGGCTACAACAAGGCCCTCACCGGCATGCTGGAGGGCACCACCCCGGTCGCCTGGAACCTGCAATGGGCCTGATGGCCCGATGAGCCTTCTCGGCACCGTCCGCACGTTGCGCCGCCACCCGGTCAAGAGCATGGCTGGGGAGGTGGTGCCGCGCGCCATCGCCAGCCATGCCGGCCTGGTGGGCGACCGCGTCTGGGCCTTCACCGACGCGGCCGCTCCCGCCCACTTCCCCTGGTTCACCGCCCGCGGCCTCGGCCCGCTCGTCGCCTGGCAAGCCCGCTTCGCCGACCCGGGCCGAACCCTGTCCGATCCGGCCCTGGAAGCCGCCTGGGCCCGCGGCAGCGGCGTCGCCCCCGCCCTGCCGCCCGACGACGCCTTCGCCGCCCGGATCACCGCGCCCGACGGAACCATCACGCCGATCGACGACCCGAGCCTCCTCGCCCGCCTGGAGCACGAAGCCGGCCGCAAGCTCGCCCTGCGCTTCGCCACCCGCGGCATGCAGGATTGCCGCCCGCTCTCCCTCGTCGCCACGCAAACGCTGGAAGGCTTCGCCGCCGAGGCCGCCATTGCGCCCGACCCCCGCCGCCTGCGCATGAACATCGAGTTCGACTGGCCCGGCGCCGCCCCCTTCGCGGAGGCATCGCTCGTCGGGCGCCGCATCGCCATCGGCCCGCGCCTGGAACTCGCCATCGTGGAGCCCGACGCCCGCTGCGCCATGGTCGGCATCGATCCCGACACCGGCGAGTCCGACCGCCGCATCCTGCGCCTGCTCGCCGACCGCCACGCCGGCAACCTCGGCCTCTACGCCGTCGTGCTGCGCGAGGGAATCGTGGCGGAAGAGGATCAATTGCGCCTGCTCGAATAGGTTCCCTGTCGCGGCCTGTCGTTTTTGCAATGCAGCAATCCCGCTGCCCGGCCGCGCAGCCCATGACATGCACAGATGGCAACGACTACCTTCGCATTCCAACTGGAATCGGAGCGAAGCATGTCGGCAACACGGGCGATCGGACGGCGAACCGCACTGGGCCTGCCCCTCATGGGTGCCGCGATGGCCACCGGCCTCGCCCGCCCCGCCATCGCCCAAGGTGCGGCCCGCACGCTGAAATTCGTGCCGCACGCCAACCTCACCTCGCTCGACCCGCTGTGGTCGAACTCCCTGATTTCGCTGATGCACGCCTACATGACCTGCGACCAGCTCTACGGCCTGGACGACGGGCTCATCCCCCGTCCGCAGATGGCCGAAGGCCACACCCTGTCCGACGATCGCCTCACGTGGACCTTCACCCTGCGCCCGGGCCTGGCCTTCCACGACGGCGAACCCGTCCGCGCTCGCGACGCTGTGGCCTCCATCACCCGCTGGTCCAAGCGCGACGCCTTCGGCCGCCGCATGGCCTCCCAGCTCGTCGAGATGAAGGCGCTCGACGACCGCCGCTTCGAGATCAAGCTGAACAAGCCCTTCGCCCACCTGCTCTACGGCCTCGGCGGCACCTTCTGCTTCATCTACCCCGAGCGCATTGCCGCCACCGACGCCTTCACCCAGCTCACCGACGCCACCGGAAGCGGCCCCTACAAGTTCGTGCGCGACGAATGGGTCGCCGGCGCCTCCGCCGGCTACGTCCGCAACGAGAAATACATCCCGCGCCAGGAACCCGCGGCCTTCTGGTCCGGCGGCAAAGTCGTCCATTTCGACAAGGTCGACTGGCGCATCCTGCCCGACGCCGCCACCGCCTCCGCCGCCCTGCAAACCGGCGAGATCGACTGGCTCGAACGCCCGCTGCTCGACCTGCTGCCGGTCCTGCGCCGCGCACCGGGCGTGACCGTCGCCCCGCTCGACCCGCTCGGCTTCTACGGCATGGTCTATTTCAACCAGGCCGTTCCCCCCTTCGACAACCCGAAGCTGCGCGCCGCCTTGATCCCTGCGATCAACCAGACCGAGTTCATGCAGGCCATCGTCGGCGACGCGGCCGACCTCTCCCGCACCAATGTCGGCATGTTCACCCCCGGCTCCCCCTTCGCCGGCCCCGCCGGCATGGACGTCATCACCGCCCCGCGCAGCCTCGACCGCGCCCGCCAGCTCATCAAGGACAGCGGATACAAGGGCGAGAAGATCGTCCAGCTCGTCCCCGCCGAACTCCCGGCCCCCAACGCCATGGCCGAGGTGGCCCGCGCCCTGATGAAGGACCTCGGCCTCAACATCGACTACCAGTCGATGGACTGGGGCACGATGATCGGCCGCATCCAGTCCAAAGACCCGAACGTCGTGAAGGGCTGGAACATCTACTGCATCGCCTGGGCCGGCCTCTGGCCCTCGAACCCCGGCAGCCACATCCCGCTCTACGGCTCCACCCCGAACCCCAGGATGGAAGCCCTGCGCGACGCTTGGTTCGACGCACCCGACCTCCCCGCCCAGCATAAGGTCACCGCCGACATGCAGCTCCTCGGCTTCCAGGAGCCGCCCTACATCCCGATTGGCCAATATTTCATCCCGCACGCCTACCGCAACGGGCTGTCCGGCTTCGTCAAGGCGGCCAATACTGTGCTCTGGGGAGTCAAGAAAGGCTAAGGAAGGCCTTCTGTTTGTGAACAAAAAGAAGCAAAAATACTTCATCCATTTGCACGGTGGTCAACTGTCCTGATCCGGTGCAAGGCATGAAAAGTTTTTTGCTTCTTTTTTTCAAAAAAGAAGCGCTTGCTTCCTTCTCAGTTCAACCGCCGAACGGGTGGCGCTTCCGGGTCCCGCTCCACGAGCGTCAGCCGCGGCGGCCCGACCAGCGGCGCCGCCGCCATGCTCTCCACCGGGGCGATCGCCGCCGCCACCTTCGGCTTCGGCAAGGGCAGGGTGGTCCGCATCAGCGCCGCCAGGAACGACCGCCCCCACAGCGCCGGCGTCCGGTCCTCGATCGCGTTCCACAGCCGCTCCCACCGCTGCTGCCGCTCCGGCAATTCCATCCGCAGCGCCGTATCCATCGCTTCGGCCATCGCATCCGGGTCGTGCGGATTGACCAGCAGCGCATCCGGCAACTGCCGCGCCGCCCCCGCGAAGCGCGACAGGATCAGCACCCCGGGGTCCTCCGGGTTCTGTGCCGCCACGTATTCCTTCGCCACCAGGTTCATCCCGTCGCGCAGCGGTGTCACCAGCCCCACCCGCGCCAGACGCATGAACCCGGCCACCGTGTTCCGGTCGGTATTGCGCGACACCACGCGCAACGGCTGCCAGTCCGCCTCGCCGAGGTCGGCATTGATGCTCCCCGCCTCGGCATCCAGCGCCGCGCGCAGCGTACGGTAGCTCGCCACGTCCTTGCGGCTCTCGGCGGCGATCTGCAGCATCACCACCTGCCGCCGCCATTCGGCATGCCGCTCCAGCAGCACCCGCAGCCCGCCCAGCCGCTGCATCAGCCCCTTGGTCGGGTCCAGCCGGTCGATCCCCAGCACCAGCTTCTGCCCATCCAGGCTCCGCCGCAGCCGCTCGCCCTCCGCCGAATACGCCATGCGCGCCGCCGTCCGCGCGAACGCCTGCGCCTCGATCTCCACCGGGAAAACGCCCAGCTTCACCCGCCGCCCCTCGAAGATCAGCGCATTGCTCGGCAACCGCTGCGCCCCGGCCAGCTGCACCGCCGCGGCGGCGAAATTCGCGACATCGTTGTCCGTCTGGAACCCCAGCAGGTCGGCCGCCAGCAGGTCGCGCACCAGCGCCGCCACCTCGGGTGCGGCCGCCAGGACATCGGGGGCGGCGAACGGAATATGCAGGAAGAACCCGATCGGGCACTTCACCCCCCGCGCCCGCAGGCAGGCCGCCAGCGGCATCAGGTGGTAGTCGTGGATCCAGATCGCATCCGTCGGCCGCAACAGCGGCTGCAGCGAGGCCGCCAGCCGCGCATTCACCTCCCGATACACCCGCGCATCGCGTCGGTCGAAACGCATCAGCTCCGGCATCGTGTGAAGCAACGGCCACAACACCCCATTGCTGAAGTTGTTGTAGTACCGGTCGTGCTCATCCTGCGTCAGGTCGATGGTGGCATAATCCACCCCCCCGGCGCTCTCCACCTGCGCCAGCGCTGCGTTCGGCCCGGGATTGATCGCCCCGCTCCACCCGAACCAAAGCCCGCCCCGCTTCTCCATCAACCCGTCGAGCGCCACCGCAAGCCCCCCGGCCCGCGGTCCAGCCGAGGGCAGGGGAACCCGGTTCGAGACGACGACCAGGCGATTCATGCAGGCTCTCCCACGCGGCTCGGGACCAAACGACCGGGACCCTGCGCCCGAGAAATGGCGAGATAACGGCAAAGTGAGCCCGTAATGAAAAAACCTTCCGGCGTCACCCCCTCATTTTCCCCTCTGGTCAGCCGGGCCCGGGAGTGGAATCCTCCCCCCATGGACAAGCAACTCGCCGAGACTCTGACCGGGTGGCGCCGGCACCTCCACGCACATCCCGAACTCTCGCTCAATGAAAGCAAAACCGCAGCTTTCGTCTGCGAACGTTTGAAGGAATTAGGAATTCCCTTCGTCGCCGGCGTTGGCGGCCATGGGGTCGTCGCCACCATCACCAAGGGCAACTCCAACCGCAGCGTCGGGTTGCGCGCCGACATGGATGCGCTACCCATCACCGAAACCACCGGCCTGCCCTACGCTTCCACCACCCCGGGCGTCATGCACGCCTGCGGCCACGACGGCCACACCACCTCCCTCCTCGGCGCCGGCGCCCTGCTGATGGCCGACCCCAACTGGTCCGGCACCGTCCACCTCGTCTTCCAGCCCGCCGAGGAAGGCGGCGGCGGCGCGATGAACATGATCAAGGACGGCCTGTTCACCCGCTTCGCCATGGAGTCGATCTACGGCTACCATAACTGGCCGGGCCTTGAGGCCGGCACCGTCATGGTCCACGACGGCCCGTGCATGGCCGGCGGCGGCCGCATCGAGATCACCATGGAGGGCCTCGCCGGCCACGCCGCCCTCCCGCACCTCACGAAGGACCCCATGCTCGCCGCCGGCCACGTCCTGGTCGCCCTGCAATCCATCGTCGCCCGCAACATCGACCCGCTCGACACCGCCGTCGTCACCATCGGCACCATCGAGGGCGGCAAGGCCGGCAATCAGATCCCGTCCAAGGTCGTCATGCGCGGCACCCAGCGCTTCTACCGCGACGAGGTCCGCGACCTTCTGACCGAGAGCATCGAGCGCGTCGCCCACGGCATCGCCGCCACCTTCGGCATGAAGGCCCTCGTCGACGTCAAGGTCGGCATCGGCCCGACCGTCAACCACAAGCCTAACGCCGCCCTGGCCGTCGAAGCTTGCGCCGAGGCCAACATCCCCGTCCGCACCGACCTCCGCCCGGCCATGACCGGCGAGGACTTCTCCTGGTTCCTGCACGAGAAGCCCGGCGCCTTCGTCTGGATAGGCAACGGCCCCAGCGAACCCGGCAAGGATCTCCACAACGACGCCTACAACTTCAACGACTCGATCCTGCCCAACGCCTCCGGCTTCCTCGCCGGCGTCGCCCGCCGCGCGCTGCGCGGCTGACGCACGATACGCGCCCTGCGCGGCTGATGCCTCTCCCCCGGCGCCACCTGCTCGCCCTGGCGCCGGGGCTCCTGGCCTGTCGGCCCGCCCAAGCCCAACCCGCCCAAGCCCAATCGATCGACCCCGTCGACCATGCCATCAGGTCGATGCTCGAAGCCGACTCTCCTGCCGATATCGCCCGCCTCGCCGCCCCCCTGGCCGTCGCCGGCGAACGTCAGGCCGTCCCCGCCCTCATCCACCTCCTCTACTGGCTCGACCCCGACCGCCACCCCCCCATCGCCGAAGCCCTGGCCGCCATCACCGGCGTATCCCATGGCGCCGACTGGATGGCCTGGATGAACTGGCTCCAGCTCAACCCCGATGTCCACGCCCACCCCGGCTTCCCCCGCCTGCTCGCCGACCTCCTGTCCGGCCTCGACTCCCGCTACGCAAGCCTCCTCCCCCCCGACGCCCCGGCCACCATCCGCCGCGAGGAACTCGTCTGGGCCTCCCTCACCCTCGACGGCGCCGCCCCGCTCGACCACCCGCCCCTCGAACCCGCCGTCACCGCCGACTGGCTCGCCGACTCCGACACCGTCCTCGCCGCCCGCATCGGTGGCATCCCCCGCGCCTGGCCCCTGCGCATCCTCGCCTGGCACCCGATCGTCAACGACACGATCGGCCGCCTCTCCATCACCCTCGCCGCCTTCCCCCTCGCCGGCACCGCCATCCTCTACGCCACGGACCGCCGCGCCAAACCCCCGCTCACCTTCGGCACCACCGGCCTCCTCCACCGCTCCACCGAACTGATCCACGACCGCGAGACCGGCTCGCTCTGGAACCACCTGACCGGCCGGCCCGTCCTCGGCCCCGCAGTCCTCGGCCCCCTCGCCGACGCCGAATCCAGCCTCGTCCCTCTTCCGCTCACCACCACCACCTGGGGCGAATGGCGCGCCGCCCACCCCGAAACCACCGTCCTGTCGCGCGACCCCGCCCGCCGCCACGACGATGCCTCCATCCCCCCGCTCGCCGGCTATGCCACCGCCTCCGCGCTCTACTTCCCCGCCGCCCTGCCGGACGATCGCCTCCCCGCCAAGTCCCGCGTCTTCGCCGTCCGCTGGGGCATCGCCGCCCGCGCCTGGCCGCTGGCCCGCTTCGCCGGCGGCGCCCTCCTGCACGACCGCCTCGCCGACACGCACATCATCGTGCTCGGCAACGGCGCCGCCGAAGACCTCCGCGCCTATCGCGGCGCCGCCCCCACCCTCCGCCGCGCCGTCGACGGAACCCTGGCAGACGACTCCGGGCGCTGGACGCTCGCCGAGGACGTTCTCACAGGGCCGGCAGGCCAGATCCTGCCGCGGCTGCCCGGACTCACCGCCTACTGGTTCGCTTGGTCGAATGCGTTTCCCGGAACGCTCGCAGACACCTGATCCTGCGACGGCTCGTCATTGAGACGGCGACGTCTTCGCCTTCACGTGATGAATGGTCAAGCAATGCCCCCTCCTTAGCCAACGTATGCAACAAATCGAGTATCACGTTTGCCGTCGTGGCGGCCTCGGGAGTTCTGATGACCAGGACGGCTGCCTGACTGAGGTAGGGGAACTTGCCAATCGGTTCCGGGTAAACGGTCGTCCGCAGGGCTCATTTCGGCGCAGCCTGAGATGCCAGATTGCCTACCCTCCACCCATCGACCGGCCAGGGTCAGCGCACTCGCGGTCGACATGCGGTCTAAAAGGGGAGCCGTCGTGATTCGTCCGGATTGCAGCAAGCATTTGTCTGAACTTCGCGGTCGAGGGTCTCGCAGCAACTCGCGCTATCCGTGGACCTATCGTCCGGAGACTCTCGATTTATTCCCGCATGCAGTCCAACAGCTCGTGGACGGCTGGCTCCGGGAACGCCCATCCGAATGGTGTAGATGCCGATCTTGAAAGATTTTGTCGGAGCGACCCTCCGGCGCGCCAAGCAGCACCTCGATTTATGACCCAGGCGGCCATAGGGCACTAAATTACTCTGTTCTCTGCCAAGTCAACCACTTAGCGGGTCGCTGGCTGGGGGACCTGGATTCGAACCAAGGATGCCCGGGTCAGAGCCGGGAGTTTTACCGCTAAACTATCCCCCAAGCGGCGGGAGCGGCGAAGTAGCACGGTGGGATTCGGTGCGCAACCGCCTGGATGCGCAAACATGCGCGGGTCGCGCATTCGGTGCTTGCCCTTGCGGCGATGGGGGAGAGAAAATGACGGCCGTCAGTGTGGATGCCATGGCCGATATCGAACCTTCCGTGCCGGATGCGCGCCGTTCCGGGGACTGCGATTTCGACGGGAAGCGGGCCGTCGAGATGTCGCGTGCCTTTGCGGCGATCGACCTTGGCACCAACAACTGCCGGCTTCTGGTGGGCACGCCGGCGGGGGAGGGATTTCGCGTGCTGGACAGCTTCAGCCGGACGGTGCGCCTGGGCGAGGGGCTGGAGGAGACCGGGCGGCTGGGCGAGGCGGCAATGGATCGAGCCATCGCGGCACTGCGGGGGTGTGCGCAGCGCCTGGCGCGGCGGCCGGTCCGCGCGCTGCGGGCGGTGGCGACCGAGGCGTGCCGGCGGGCAGAGAATGGGGCAGCCTTCCTGGCGCGGGCGCGGGCGGAGACGGGGTTGCCGATCGAGGTGATCTCGACGCGGGAGGAGGCCGAGCTGGCGCTGGAAAGCTGCGCGCCGCTGCTGCGCGGGGAGGCGCGCCGGGCGCTGCTGTTCGACATCGGTGGCGGCTCGACCGAATTGGCCTGGGTGCGGCTGGGCGATAGCGACACCGGCGGGGTGCCGCGGCTGATCGGCACCGTGTCGCTGCCGCTGGGCGTGGTGACGCTGGCCGAGCGGTGGCCGGACGTGGCGGACACCGAGGAGGGGTTCGAGGCGATGGTCGCCGATGTGCTGCGGCAGCTGCAGCCCTTCGAGGCGGTGCACCGGATCGCGCAGGAAGTGCGCCAAGGCGGGGTGGTGCTGCTCGGGACCTCCGGGACGGTGACGACGCTGGCGGGCATCGCGCTGGACCTGCCCCGCTATTCGCGAGCGGCGGTGGACGGCACGGTGCTGGCCGGGGCGGCGGCCGATGCGGCCCTGGCGGTGCTGCGGGCACTGGGCCGCGAGGGGCTGGAGCGGCACCCGTGCGTCGGGCCGGAGCGGGCGGAGTTCGTGCTGCCGGGGTGTGCGGTTTTTGCCGCAATCCACATGCTATGGCCGGCGCCGCAGGTGGTGGTGGCCGATCGTGGGCTGCGCGAGGGGATGCTGCTGCGGCTGATGCGCGCGCCGAAGCGGGGTGGGCGCGCGGCGCCGATGCGCCATGGCGCGGGCCAGAAGGGGCTGGCGGGCGCGGCGCAGCCGGCGTAAGGGGCCGGCATGGCAAAGCAACCTTCATCCCGTGCCGGCAAGAGCGCTCCCCGCAAAGTGGGGGCGGGCAAGGTTCCGGCCGGAAAGGTTGGGGCCTCAAAGGCTGGGGGCTCAAAGGCTGGGGTGGGGAAGCCTGCCGTGCGCAAGGCCGGGCCCGCCGGGGCCGCGGCGGGCGTCGACAAGCCGGTCAACGCGATCGTGAAGCCGACCCCGGGCAAGGCGCCGGCCGGCAAGAAGAAGCGCAGCGGGGCCACGCGCGGGCTGACGGTGATGGTGCGCACCGGGCGTGGGCGCACGACGGCCAGCCAGGAATGGCTGAAGCGGCAGCTCAACGATCCCTATGTGGCCGCGGCGCAGGCGCAGGGCTGGCGTTCGCGCGCGGCGTTCAAGCTGATCGAGATGGATGACCGCTACAAGCTGATCAAGCCGGGAATGCGAGTGCTGGACTTGGGGGCGGCGCCGGGCGGCTGGTGCCAGGTGGCGAAGAAGCGCGGGGCGGGGCAGGTGGTGGCGCTGGACCTGTTGCCGGTGGATTCGATCGCCGGAGTGACGATACTGCAGGGCGACTTCAATGACGAGGATATGCCGGCGCGGCTGGAGGCGGCGCTGGGGGGGAAGGCTGACCTGGTGCTGTCGGACATGGCGCCGAACACCACCGGGCACAACGCGACCGACCATTTGCGCATCATCGCGCTGGCGGAGCTCGCGCTGGAGTTCGCGGTGAAGGTGCTGGCACCCGGCGGGGCCTTCGTGGCGAAGGTGTTCCAGGGTGGGTCGGAGAAGCAGATGCTGGCGCCGATGAAGCTGCTGTTCACCAGCGTGCGCCATGCCAAGCCGCCGGCGAGCCGCAAGGAGAGCAGCGAGCTGTATGTCGTCGCGACCGGGTTTCGCGGGGCGGGCTGATCCGCTTGGCGTGCAGGCCGGCGGTGCGGGACTCCGCTTGCTTCGGTCAGGCCATGAGATTAAGGAGGGCCGCCAAGGTTGCGGAAAGGTCCGGCCATGGCTCCCCCTGATTCCCACTCGTCCACCCTCGCAGCCACCGGCGCGGGGACCAGTTCGCGCATCGCCGAGGCGCTGGCCTTCGACGATGTGTTGCTGGTGCCCGGCTATTCCGAGGTGCTGCCGACGCTGGTGCAAACCACCACGCGGCTGACGCGGATGATCGCGCTGAACATCCCGCTGGTGTCCTCGGCGATGGACACCGTGACGGAAAGCGGCATGGCGATCGCCATGGCCCAGCACGGCGGCATCGGGGTGATCCACAAGAACCTGGAGATCGACGAGCAGGCGGCGCAGGTGCGCCGGGTGAAGAAGTTCGAGTCGGGCATGGTGGTGAACCCGATCGCCATCCACCCCGACATGTCGCTGGCCGAGACGCGCGCGCTGATGGCGATGCACAACATCAGCGGCTTTCCGGTGACCGAGCGCGAGACCGGGCGATTGGTGGGCATCCTGACCCATCGCGACGTGCGCTTTGCCACCGACCCGAATCTGCGCGTCTATGAGCTGATGACGCGGGAGAACCTGGTGACGGTGCGCGCCGAGCATGCCGCGCAGCATGCGCGCGACCTGCTGCACAAGCACCGCATCGAGAAGCTGCTGGTGGTGGACGACCAGTATCGCTGCGTCGGGCTGATCACCGTGAAGGACATGGACAAGGCGCAGGCGCATCCGCTGGCCAACAAGGACGAGCTGGGCCGGCTGCGGGTGGCAGCGGCCTCGGGCGTGGGCGACGAGGGGCATGCGCGCAGTGAGGCGCTGATCGCCGCCGGGGTGGACGTGGTGGTGATCGACACCGCGCACGGCCATTCGCAGGGCGTGGTGAAGGCCGTCGAGCGGATCAAGAAGCTGTCCAATGCCGTGCAGGTGATTGCTGGCAACGTGGCCACCCCGGAAGGCGCGCAGGCGCTGATCGATGCGGGGGCGGATGCGGTGAAGATCGGCATCGGGCCTGGCTCGATCTGCACGACGCGGGTTGTCGCCGGCGTGGGCGTGCCGCAGTTCACCGCGGTACTGGAGACGGCGGCCGTGTGCCGTGCGGCCGGGGTGCCGGCGATCGCCGATGGCGGCATCCGCACCTCGGGGGACATCGCCAAGGCGATCGGCGCCGGGGCGGATGCGGTGATGATGGGCAGCGTGCTGGCTGGGACCGACGAAGCGCCCGGCGAGGTGTTTCTGTATCAAGGCCGTAGCTACAAATCCTACCGTGGCATGGGAAGCATGGGGGCGATGGCGCGCGGCTCGGCGGACCGCTACTTCCAGCAGGACATCAAGGACACGCTGAAGCTGGTGCCCGAGGGCATCGAGGGGCGGGTGGCCTACAAGGGGCCGGTCGCGGCCGTCATCCACCAGATGGTCGGCGGGCTGCGGGCGGGCATGGGGTATACCGGCAGCGCCACGATCGCCGATTTGCAGCAGAACGCGCGCTTCCGCCGCATCACCAATGCCGGGCTGCGAGAGAGCCACGTTCATGACGTGGCGATCACCCGCGAAGCGCCGAACTACCGGCAGGACTGAGGCGCATCGGCGTGCGACTTCGCGCGGCGAGCGGCGCCCTCGCTTTTCTGGAGCCGTTCGCCCGATGACCCCCTCTGCCCGGATCGCCTCGGCGATCGAGTTGCTGTCGATGGTGGAGGCTGCCTCGCGCAAGCCGGCCGATGCCGTGGCCAATGCGTTCTTCCGCGATCGCCGGTTCATCGGCTCCGGCGACCGGCGCGCGGTGTCGGAGCGCGTGTGGTTGGTGATGCGCGCGCGCCGCCGCCTGGGCTGGTGGCTGGAGCGGGCCGGGGTGGAGGTGACGCCGCGGCTGCTAGTGGCGGCGAGCCTATTCCTGGAAGGCTGGACGCTGGAGGGTGTCAAGCAGTCCTTCTCCGGCGGGCAGTTCGGGCCCACGCATCTCTCCACGCCCGAGGCGGCGGCACTGAAGGCGCTGGAGGGGCACACGCTGTCCCATCCCGAGATGCCTGAGGCGGTGCGGCTGGAGGTGCCGGACTGGCTGGTTCCGCATCTGCGCGCGCGGTTCGGCGATGCGGTGGGCGCCGAGATGGACGCGATGGGCCAGCCGGCCTCGCTCGACCTGCGGGTGAACCTGCTGAAGGGCACGCGCGAGCAGGCCGTCGCGGCGCTGGCCGGGGAGGGGATCGTCGCGGTGCCAACCGAGCTGTCGCCCTGGGGACTGCGGGTCGAGGGGCGCCGGCCGGTGACGACGGGGCCGACCTTCCAGTCCGGGCTGGTGGAGATCCAGGACGAGGGCAGCCAACTGGTGGCGCTGATGGTCGGTGCCGCGCCCGGGATGCGGGTGGCGGATTGGTGCGCGGGGGCGGGCGGCAAAACGCTGGCGCTGGCGATGACCATGGACAACAAGGGCTCGATCGTGGCCTGCGATGTGTCGGAGCCGCGGCTAGAGGGGGCGGTGCGGCGGCTGCGCCGGGCCGGCGTGCACAATGTGGAGCGGCACCTGATCGCACCCGGGGACAAATGGGCCAAGCGTCGCGCGGAGAGTTTCGACCGGGTGCTGGTCGATGCACCCTGCACCGGAACCGGCACCTGGCGGCGCAATCCTGACGCAAGGCTGCGGCTGGTGGAGCGGGACCTGGCGGAGCTGGTACCGAAACAGGCGCAGATCCTTTCGGCCGCGGCGCGGCTGGTTCGCAAGGGCGGCCGACTCGTCTACGCTACCTGCTCGGTGCTGGTGGAAGAGAACGAGGCGCAGGTGCAGGCGTTCGTGGCGGACCATCCGGAGTTTTCCATTGTTCCCCTGGCGCGGGCCTGGGGCGGAGACGGCGCGCCGCCGGGCGGGGGGGATTTCCTGTCGTTGACCCCGCGCCGGCACGGCACCGACGGGTTCTTCACCGCGGTGCTGGAGCGCGCGGCATGATCACCATCCGCCGCGCGCGGCTGTCCGACGCGGTGCCGATTGCCGCCGTGCATGTGGCGGCGTGGCGCAGCACCTATCCCGGCATCCTGCCGGACGCCTACCTTTCGCGCCTGTCGGTGCCGCGCCAGGCGGGGCACTACGAGCGGGCGATCCGCGCCGGCGCGGGCGTTCATGTCGCCACCGCCTCGGGGATGGATTTGGGGCCGGAGGGTGGGCCGCCGCGGGTGGTGGGGTTCGCCACCAGCGGGCCGGCGCGCTCGCCGCAGGCGACCGAGATGCTGGGGCAGGGCGAGATCGAGACGCTGTATGTGCTGGATGACTGGCGCGACCGCGGCATCGGGCGGCGGCTGATGCGGGCGGCGGCGGGGCACCTGGCCTCGATCGGCTGCGCCAGCGCCTTCCTGTGGGTGCTGCGCGACAACCCCAGCCGCTGGTTCTACACAAGGCTCGGCGGCAAGCCCTCGGCGGAGTCGATGACCGAGGTGGGCGGGCAGGCGGTGCCGCAGACCGCCTATGTGTGGTCGCCGCTCGACAAGCTGGTCCAGGCGACCCAGTCGGCCCCCTGACCTCGCGCTGCGGGGGAGGGTGGCGGTCGCGGCACTTGCGGCGCGGCGCCTGTCGTGGTGCAACGCACCGCACCGCAGCATCAGGTGCTTCCATGTCCCATGTCACCCCCATCCTGACGACATCGGACCGCGTGCTGATCCTCGATTTCGGCAGCCAGGTGACGCAGCTGATCGCGCGCCGCCTGCGCGAGGCCGGGGTTTACTGCGAGATCTGGCCATTCAACGCCGCGCCGCAGCGCATCCGCGACTACAATCCGCGCGCCATCATCCTCTCCGGTGGGCCGGCCAGCGTCACCGAGGGCGATAGCCCGCGCGCGCCGCAGATGGTGTTCGAGGCCGGTGTGCCGGTGCTCGGCATCTGCTACGGCCAGCAGACCATGTGCGCGCAGCTCGGCGGCGAGGTGCTGGGCAGCGACCACCGCGAGTTCGGGCGCGCGTTTGTCGACGTCGCGGCTGGATGCGACCTGTTCGACGGTGTCTGGACCCAGGGCGGGCGCGAGCAGGTGTGGATGAGCCATGGCGACCGCGTGACGCGGCTGCCGCCCGGCTTCCGCGCGGTCGGCACCAGCGAGGGGGCGCCGTTCGCCGCGATCGCCGATGATGCCCGGCATTTCTACGGCGTGCAGTTCCACCCAGAGGTGGTGCACACGCCGCACGGCACCCAGCTGCTGCGCAACTTCGTGCTGAAGGTCGCCGGCTGCACTGGCGGCTGGACCATGGCGGGGTTCAAGGACACGCAGATCGCCAAGATCCGCGGGCAGGTGGGGCAGGGCAGGGTGATCTGCGGCCTGTCGGGCGGGGTCGATTCGTCGGTCGCCGCGGTGCTGATCCAAGAGGCGATCGGCGACCAGCTGACCTGCATCTATGTCGACCACGGGCTGATGCGCGCCGGCGAGAGCGAGGAGGTGGTGCGCACCTTCCGCGATCGCTTCAACATCAAGCTGGTGCATCGCGATGCGTCGGACCTGTTCCTGGGCGCGCTGGACGGCGTGACGGACCCCGAGGTGAAGCGCAAGACGATCGGGCGGCTGTTCATCGAGGTGTTCGAGGAGGAGGCGGCGAAGATCGGCGGGGCGGATTTCCTGGCGCAGGGCACGCTGTATCCCGACGTGATCGAGAGCGTGAGCTTCACCGGCGGGCCATCGGTGACGATCAAGAGTCACCACAACGTGGGCGGACTGCCGGAGCGGATGCGCATGCAGCTGGTGGAGCCGCTGCGTGAGCTGTTCAAGGACGAGGTGCGCGTTCTGGGCCGGGAGCTGGACATCCCCGAGTCGATCGTCGGGCGGCACCCGTTCCCGGGGCCCGGCCTGGCGATCCGCATTCCCGGCGCGATCACGCGCGAGAAGGCCGACCTGCTGCGCAAGGTGGACACGATCTACCTGGAGGAGATCCGCAATGCGGGGCTGTATGACGCGATTTGGCAGGCCTTCGCCGTTTTGCTGCCGGTGCGCACCGTGGGCGTGATGGGCGACGGACGCACCTACGACATGGCCTGCGCGCTGCGGGCGGTGACGAGCACCGACGGGATGACGGCCGAGTTCTATCCGTTCGACATGGGCTTTCTCGGCCGGGTTGCGAACCGGATCGTCAACGAGGTGCGCGGCATCAACCGCGTCACCTACGACATCACCAGCAAGCCGCCCGGCACGATCGAGTGGGAGTGACGCCGGCGCGCCCCGCTATGCGACGGGGGGGCGCGCGTGGCGGCGAGCCAGGCCCAGGCCAAGCAGGCCCGCTGCGACCACGAGCGCGCTGGCCGGTTCCGGCGTGGTGACGGCGGGGGCGGCCGTTGTGACGGTGATGGTATCGGCATCGTCCGTCGCTACAAGTTCGGGGGCGTCCTGGATGCCGCGCACGGAATAGGATTGCGGGCCGGTTCCCCCGTCGTCGACCACCGACATGGTGAGGGTGTAGTACTGGCCATCGGGCATCGGGATGCCGATGGCATCGAGCAGGAAGACAAACTTCTCGTACTCAGAGCTTCCGCCCGCCGCGATGTAGTCGACCACGTTGGCGTAGGTCACGCTACCGATCAGCATCGAGGAGTTGTCGTAAAGCTCGACCTGGATGCCGAAGCTGGTGTCGCCGTCATATTTCATGGCGAAGACGGCGCCGGAGAAGAGCGAATAGGTGGGGCTGGCGTAGAACCCCCAGCTTGCGGGGTTTGCAGCGTCGATGGTGGTCTCGGTCGTTCCAAGGCCGGTGGTCAGATAGAACGTGGCCGCGGGGGCTGCGGTCGGGGCGAAGGCCAGCGCCAGGGCGAATGCGCCGGAAACTACGGATGCATGCATCTGCATGATGATCGTTCCTTTTTGGTGACGTTCGCTCAACGCGTCCCATGTATGAGCAAATACACAATTATTGTGCATACAGACTTATCGCAAAAAATTATTGAATTTGCAAGAGCTCACGATGGAGCATGGAGTTTTACGCTCTGGAGCGGGCGCCATTCCGTACGGGATACGTACGAAAACGGCGCAACCCGTGGGGTTGCGCCGTTGGGCGAGGCCCAGAATGTCGCGGGGTTCAGGCGGTGGCAGATCCTGTCCCGTCGGCAACGGCGTGGCGACGGCGTGCCACGCCCAGGGCCGCGAGTCCGCCGAGCAGCAACAGCGCGCTGGCCGGCTCCGGGATCTCGGTGAGATCGACGTCGATGTCGCCGGGGGCGTCGGTGTCGAGCGTCAGATTGGTCGTGTCGCCCTTGATGAAATACTGCTGGTCGCCGCCTGTGCCGGTCCCGACCTGGGCCAGCTCGACGGTGTAGGGTTGGCCGACCGTCAGCAGGAGCGACTGGCTCGGTGCCGCCACCGCCGAGAAAAGGATCGGCGCCCACTGCTGGCTACCGCCTCCGATGGCGTCGAATGCTGCCACCGTGTTGAAGCTGGCGCTGCCAATCAGCACGTTTCCGGCGTCGTAGAGATTGAGGCTGATCCCGTTCGAGGTCGAGGTGCCGCGCTTCATCACGAACAGGCCGCCGCCGAAAGTGTCGGCTGCCACCGTCGGCGTGATTGACCATGTCTTCGGCGTCAGCCCATCCACGCTGAACACGCCGCCCGACTGCCCCGTGGTCACGTAGAACGTGGCGGCTTGAGGCGAGGCGAGCCCGATCACGGCAGCGGTCAGGAAGGTTGTGATGCCCAGACGAATGCACATGGCCTGTTCCCTTCGCGCCCCCGAAAGCGCCTGAATAATCGGACGATCGTATGATTTCGTCTTCTCGCTATTCGCATGAGGTTTTTCGCTGTGCAAGACCAAGGGCGTCGAGATCCTGAAATAATGAGTGTTGAGGTATAAATATGTAACAAATGAGATTGATTGATACATAGAAGATATTTTGTTACTTTCGGGCGCCTGTTTACGGCGCCGCACCGGCCCTTGCATGGTATGCACCACGACCGCTTGCGGATGCAGGCGGACAGGCGGCGGAGGAGGACTCGGTGCGATCGCGGCGGTGGATCGGTAGCCTGCTCGGCGGCGCCTTGGCGGGGGCATTGGCCGTCCCAGGGGCAAGTGCGGATTCGCCGGCGGCGGGCGATGTGGCACGGGCCCTGGCCTGGGAGGCGTGCCTGTCTCCCGCGCCCGCGGCGTCATGGGCCGGGTCTTGTGCGGCCGCATTTGAGATGGGCGGTTGGAACCCGCTGGAAATGGCCACCCTGCTGGGGTACCAGGGCCGGGCCATGCTGGTGGCTGGCGAAGCGTCCGAAGGGCTGCGTGTGCTGAACCAGGCCCTCGCGCTGGATCCCGATGCCGCGACCGCATTGCTGGCCCGCGGCCTGTTCCTGGTCGGGCGGGGGGATTTCACCGGTGGGGTGCGCGACCTGACGGCGGCGCTGCGGGTGTTGCCGGGCGACGCCGACGCGATGAATGCCCGCGCGGTCGGCTATGCCCGTCTGGGCCAGATGCCGCTGGCGATCGCCGATCTCGGCGCGGGGCTGGCGCGGTTCCCGGATCACCCGATGCTGCTGCACAATCGCGCCAATGCCCTGCGCGACAGCGGGGCGGTGGAGGCCGCGCTGCGCGACTACAACCGGCTCATCCTGGTCCATGGCCGCCGGGCACCCGCCCTCACCGACCGCTGCCTGGCGCATCTGGCGCGCGCCGACCTGCGGCTGGCGCAGGAGGATTGCGAGGCGGCGGAGGCGCTGGCGCCCAAGGAGGCGGGGATCGTCGAGAACCGCGGCCTGGTCGAGCTGCGCTTGAACCGGCCCGACAAGGCGCTGGCACATTTCGAGCTCGCGCTGTCGATCCGCCAGGATCTGCCGTGGTCGCTCTATGGCCGCGGGATCGTGCGCCTGCGCCGCGGCGATGCCGCCAGGGCCGGGGTGGACATCCGCGCCGCGCGCGCGCTCGACCCCCGGGTGACCGAGGATCTCGCGCGCTTTGGCATCCGGCCGTAGCGGTCAGGCCACCGCCAGTTCCGGATGCGCGCTGGCGCCTGCCAGCGTGAACAGCGCGCCGTGCGGGCTGGCCGGCATCCTGGCGTATTCCCGGACCAGCGCCTTGTATTCGGCGGCGACCGGGTTGGGCGTGCGGTCGAGCGTATACAGGCCGCAGCCGTTGACCCGCCCGCGGCGTCGGGCCAGCGCCACGTCCCAGTCCACCTGGTCGATCAGACTGTACCAGGTGAAGCCCAGCACCGGGATGCCGTCCCCGCGCAGCCGCAGCACGTTGAACCACTGCTTCCACAGCCAGCCGGGTCCGTCCTCGGCATGCAGCACGTTCGTCTCGGTGTGCATGATCGGGCGGCGGTAGCGGTCGTAGTATTCGCGGCCGAGCACGTAGAAGCCCAGCACGTCCTCAACCGGGATGCGCCGGCCGGTGGCGGTCACGATGTGCTCGTTGCGGCCGTAGTAGTCGATCCCCAGCACCTGGTGGCCGGCGCGCGGGGTGGACATGAACCAGCCGTATTCGGCCGCGGTCAGCCCGTTGTCGAATGCGAAGGCGCGGGTTTCGCCGTCAAAGGGTCGCGCGTAGAGCAGGTCGAGGGACATGAAACGGTGGGCATTGAACGCCGCCGTCTTCTCCGAGGCGGTGGTGCGCCCCTCGTGGACGAACTCCGCACTTTCGCTCGGGATGATGATGGCATCCGGCCGCACCTCGGCGATGGCGTGCGAGGCCAGGATGTTGGCGGCCACCACGTGCTTCAGCGCGGTGACAAAGCCCAGGTCGGTGCGCATCTGCTCGTTCCACAGCCCGTCCTTGGCGCTGATGCGGGCCGTGACGTACATCTCGTTGACGGGCGTATAATGCCGCACCCACGGGTAACGCCGGGCGACGGCGCGGGCATACTCGGCGAAGTGCCCCGGCAGCTCCGGGTTCTGGAAGTTGCCCAGCCAGTCCGGCACGCCGAAATGCATCAGGTCGAGGATCGGGATGATGCCCAGGCGCCGCATCTCGGCCATCGCAAGGTCGGCGAATTCCCAGTCGTACTGGCCGGGGCCGCGATGGACGATGTGGTAGGGCAGGCCGTAGCGCAGGAAGCGCAGGCCCTGTTCGCGCACGAGGGCGAGGTCCTCGCGCCAACGGGCATAGTGGCCGCACTCCTCAAGCAGGTCGCGGCGGATGCGGCCATGCGCGATGGTCGGGTTGGAGCATTCGATGCCGGTGGCGAACAGGAAGCCGCCGCCGGTGGCCAGCCCCGATGGCTCGCCCGAATGATCATTGGGTGATGTCGGCACCGTATCCGCGCCTCTCGGGAAGGCATGGAGAAATCCGTGATGTCCCATCGCTCGCCTCGGCTCTGGCTGGCGCGGGGTGGTTGGGCGGCGTCCCGCGATGCCTGCCCGGCGCTATAGGTCACGGAATCGTGTGATGAAAGCGGCAAGTTTGCGAAATGACGGTGGCAGTGCAAATTCTCGACGAAAGAGGGGGATCGCAGTAAAGAGGCATATGGTGCGTGGCGCAGGCCGATATATCGTCGCAAAAAACGACATCGATTGCCATTTTCATGCGCGCGGCGCATGTCAGTCACGCAGAAATATTACGGTCTGGTGATAAGGGTGCCCGACCCGATCGATATCTCCACCTTCAAACTATTTCTTTTCATGTCATGAAGTGCAAGTCGCAACAAGCGACGCGGTTGCCTACCAGAGAGACCGGCAGTAGCCGGGGTTGTCGCCGGAGAAGGGGCCCACCTCCGCCTGCAGTGCGGCGTAGTCCCGTCGCGGGTCGTGGCGGGCGCATCGGCCGCACAACCGGGAGGCGATCATCATCGCGCCGAGGTCCTCGCCCCCCGCCAGGCGGCAGCGACCCACCTCGCGGTCATGCGTGCGCTCGCCGTTCAGCGTGCACTGCACCTGGCGCCCCTGCACGAGCCGGCGCATCGCTGCGGTAGCCTGGTCGCCCAGTACCGTGCCGCGCTCATCGCAGGTCAGACCGCCGAGCCTGATCGGGCGGCGCGCCACCTCGATCGTGTCGCCGTCGCGCACATGGGTGACCACGCCCGCCAGTTCGGTGCCGGAGCGGCCCGGCGGTCCCTCCAGCCACCACCACGTCGCCCCGGCCAGCGCCACCATACCGACGCCGCCAGCGCCGACCAACGCCAGCCCCCAGCGTCGCAGGGATCCGTGCCGGCCGGCCGGCACGGCGGCCCGCGGCAGGGACCGACTGCGCGGCGTTCCCCGCCGTGGCGCTGGACGGCGCCGCCAACGCCTAGCCGCGCGAAGCCCGAACAGGACGGCGACGAGCGCCAGCAGCGGCCCCACCTCGCCCCATGAGACATCGGCGAAGTCCACGAACGACAGCAGCGTCGGGCGAGGTGGAGCCTGCGGCTATTCCGCCGCGCGGCCCTTGTCGAAGTCCGGCACGTTGGACGACGAGGCCGCCAGCATCGGCGACTTGGTCTTCTTCAGCGCCTCGGCGGCCGCCTCGTTCTCCTGGATCTTGGCCATCACGGCGTCTTTCGCGCGCTCGAAATACTCGCGGTTGTTGACCACGAACTCGCGGCTCTTGCGCAGCTCGTTCAGGTAGCCGTTGATCTCCGGCACCACATAGCGCGCCACCAAGTCCCAGCTGCGCATCGTGTTCTCGGGGTTCGCCCAGTCGTGCACGAAGCCGACCACGGTGCCGAAGCCGCCGCTGATCTTCAGCACGTCCTTGATCTTGGCCACCAGGTCGTCCGGCGTGCCGATCGTCGCCACCGCGCCAGGGCCGAACGCCGTCATGTCGACGGCCTGGTCAGGGTCGGTGAACGGCTTGCTGCCGGGGCGCTGCAAGGTGCCGTGGATGTATTCGTTGTGGTGGCGCATGAGGCCCGGCCCGGCCTGGCGCCGCGCCTCCTCGCGCGTCTCGGCGATGTGCCAGGAGAGCAGCACGCGCCAGTTCTTCCGGTCCACGGTCTGGCCATGCTTCTTGGCCGCCGCCTCCGCGAAGCCCCACTGCGTCGGCAGCGCGTTCAGCCCCTCGCTCGACAGCGAGCCGATCGAGATGATGCCGATGCCATGCTTGCCCGCCAGCGTCATGCCCGAGGGCGAGATCTGCGACGCGACGGCGAACGGCATGTCCTCCTGCAGCGGCAGAAGCTGCAAGGCCGCGTCGTTCAGCTGGAACCACTCGCCCTTGTAGGTCACGCGCTCGCCCTTCATCAGGCGGCGGATGATCGGGATCGCCTCGTCCTGGCGGTCGCGCAGCACCATCGGGTCGATGCCCAGCGCATGCGCGTCCGACGCCAGCGCGCCGGGGCCGGAGCCGAAGATCGCGCGGCCGTTGCTCATCCAGTCGAGCTGGACCATGCGCTGCGCCACATGGAACGGATGGTGGTAGGGCAGGGAGACCACGCCGGTCGCCAGCTTGATCCGGCTGGTGCGCTCGGCCGCGGCGGCGAGGAACATCTCCGGCGAGGCGATCATCTCCCAGCCCGAGGAATGGTGCTCGCCACACCAGAACTCGTCGTAGCCGAGCTTGTCCATGTGCTCGACCAGCGCGATGTCGCGGCGGAACTGGAGCATCGGGTGCTCGATCACCGGATGGTGGGGCGCGAGGAAGGCGCCGAAGCCGAGGCGGGCCATGGAGGTCTCCTGGAGCTGTGCGGGCATCGGGCATCGCCTGCCCGCCGCGGATTGTTCTCCCGGGAAGCCTAGGTTCCGGGCGGAGGCGGGGCAAGCGCGGCGGCGCGGGTCTGCCCCGGCGCCTGCGCGAACAGGCGGCTCACCAGGATCTCGCGCAGCATCGCCTCCTCGCCCGCCGCGTCGTCCTGCGGCAGGTAGGGCAGGCGCCCGGTGATCGCCAGGTCGGCCATGCCGTGCACCAGCGCCCAGGTGGAGGCCACCACCGCCCGGCCCTCCGCGGTCGCTTCCGGGTGCGCGCCCAGCACTGCGCCGACGTCTGCCACCAGCTGCTCGAAGGCAGAGCGCGCCGCGGCGCACAACGCGGCGTCGTCCTGGTCGGGCCGGTCGGAGGCGAAGATCAGCCGAAACAGGGCGGGATTGCCGCGCGCGAAATCGACGTAGCCCAGTCCAGCGGCGACCAGCTGCGCCTGCGCGTCGGGCGCGGCCTGTTGCTTGTGCCGCGCCTGGACTGCGAGGAATCGCTGGTAGCCGATCGTGGCCAGTGCTGTCAGCAGACCGTTTGCATCACCGAAGTGATGCGCTGGTGCTGCATGGGATACCCCGGCGCGCCGCGCGCAGCCGCGCAGGGTGAACCCCTCCACCCCATGCTCGCGCAGCTCGGCCTCTCCGGCGTCGAGCAGGGCCGCCCGGAGGTCACCGTGGTGGTAGCGCTCCTTGGCAGTGGGACGTGGCATAGGGCCTCCGAGCATCATCGCGCTGCTTCTCGCGCATCATATTGACATTGGCAAGATACGGCGACTATGAGTTTCTTGACAATGACAAGATGGAGGGAGCGATGACACCTGACGAGTTGTTCGGCTGGGCCAACAGGCTGGCGCTGGTCGGATGGGCCACGCTGCTGCTGGGGCTGTGGGGGCCGCGCTGGCTGATGCAGGCCGGTGGCTTCGTGCTGCCCGCGGTGCTGGGCTGCCTCTACACCGGCCTCGTCCTGGCCTTCTTCGCCGGCGCGGAGGGCGGCTTCTCCAGCCTGGACGCCGTCGCCCGCCTGCTCTCCGGCCGCGAGATGCTGCTGGCCGGCTGGCTGCATTTCCTCGCCTTCGACCTGTTCGTCGGCGCCTGGCAGGTTCGCACCGCACGGCGCGAGGCCCTGCCGCGCCTGCTCGTCATCCCCTGCCTCGGCCTGACCTTCCTGTTCGGCCCGGCCGGGTTGCTGGCCTTCCTCGGGCTGCGCGCCGCAATCCGCGCGACGCGAACGATCGATAAGGGAGCATTTGCATGAGCCCGCTCGCCCGGCTGCGGACCCTGCTCTCCGCCGAGCCGATCTTCGCCGCCGGCGGGCTGGTCCTGCTGTTCCTCGCCGCCCCCCTCCTGGCTGCCGCCTGGCTCGACCCACGGCTCTTCAACGGTATCAACATCTGGATCAAGCCGTTGAAATTCACCGCCTCGCTGAGCCTCTTTTTGCTCACCCTGGCCGCCATCGCCCCGCTGCTGCGCCCCGGCTTCGTCCGCTCGCGCCCTTTTCGCATCTATGCCGGCGTGGTCCTGGCCGCCATCGCCTTCGAGATGGTGGTGATCGTCGGCGCCGCCGCGCTGGGCACCGCCTCGCATTTCAACGTCGCGACACCGCTTGCCGCCCGCCTCTACACCGCGATGGGCGTTCTGGCCGTTGTGCTGACCACCGCCTCCGCCGTCTATGCCTGGGCGCTCTGGCGCGCCGGGCGCGGCCGGACATGGCCGGTGCTGCATGACGCCCTCGTGCTGGGCCTGGCCCTGGTGCTCCCGCTCACCCTCGTTACCGCCTTCACCCTGGGCGGCAATGACGGCCACTGGGTCGGCGGCACCCGCAGCGACGCGGGAGGATTGGCGCTGTTCGGCTGGTCGCGCGACGGCGGCGACCTGCGCGTGGCGCATTTCTTCGCCACCCACGCGATGCATTTCATCCCTGCCGCCGCTGTCGCCGCTGGCCTGCTGCTCGGCCCCGCCCGGCGCTGGCCGGCCTGGGTGGCGGCAGCCGCTCTGGTGGCGCTCGTCGGGTTCAGCTTCAGCCAGGCGCTGCAGGGCCGACCATTCCTGACCTGACAGGCGACCGCCGCTTTGCGCTAGGCTGCGCCGCGGCAACTCCACCGGAAGGCACCATGGCCCAGAGCGTCACGATCCACGGCATAAAGAACTGCGACACCATGAAGAAGGCCCGCGCCTGGCTGGAGGCGAACGGCATTGCGCACACCTTCCACGACTACAAGACCGCCGGCATCGATGCCGCAACTCTGCAACGCTGGGCAGGCGAGGTCGGCTGGGAAGTGCTGCTGAACCGCGCCGGCACCACCTTCCGCAAACTGCCCGAGGCCGACCGCCAGGACCTGACCGAGGCGAAGGCCATCGCCTTGATGCTCGCCCAGCCCGGCATGATCAAGCGCCCGGTGCTGTCCGGCGCCGGTGGCCTGCTGGTCGGCTTCAAGCCGGAGGCCTACGCCGCCCGCTTCGCCTGACCCTGCTTCTCCTGACCCTGCTTCCCTGGGGCGTCACCCATTCCGGCACCGTGGCTTCCGCCCCGCCCGCCTCGCCTGTAGGTTGCGCCCAGCCCGGCCCGGGGGCGACTCCACGGCCGCAGAAACGCTTGTGATGGAGACCGCCATGGACGCCCCCGCCCCCACCAAGAAGGCACGCGGCCGACTTTTCTTCGCCAACCCCGGCCCGACCAACATCCCGGACTCCATCCTGCACGCCATCGGCCACGTCGCCGTCGACTTCCACGACCCGGACTTCATGCGGATGTACGACGAATGCTGGGAAGGCATTCTGCGCATCATGAAGACCACCCAGCACATGTTCATGTACACCGGCTCGGGCCACGCCGCCTGGGAAGCCGCCCTGGTCAACACGCTCTCCCCCGGCGATACCGTGCTGATCCCCGAGACCGGCGCCTTCTCGCTCTCCTGGGGTAGCATGGCCGCCGACCTCGGCATCGAAGTGCAGAAGGTCGAGTGCGACTGGCGCCAGGGTGTCGATTTCGCCGCCATCACGGCCGCGCTGAAGGCGGACACGGCAGGCAAGATCAAGGCCGTCTGCGCCGTGCAGAACGAGACCTCCACCGGCATGCACCTGCCGATCGACCAGGTTCGCGCCGCCATCGACGCCGCCGGGCACGACGCGCTGCTGATGGTCGACACCATCTCCTCGCTCGGCTGCATGGATCTGCGCATGGACGAGTGGAAGCTCGATGTCGTGGTCGGCGGCAGCCAGAAAGGGCTGATGCTGCCCACCGGCATGGCCTTCACCGGCGTGTCGGACAAGGCGATGAAGGCCGCAGAGACCTCCAAGATGCCGAAGCACTACCTCAACTGGAAGGCGATGGCCGCGCGCAAGCAGCGCAGCTTCATCGGCACCGTGCCGACCAACCAGTTCTACGGCCTGCGCGAATCCATCCGCCTGATCGAGGACGAAGGGCTGGAAAACGTCTTCGCCCGCCACACCCGCCTCGCCCGCGCGGTGCGCGCCTGCGTGCGCCACTGGTCCGGCAACAATGGCCCGCAGCTGTTCTGCACCAACCCCACGCGGGAATCCGATAGCGTGACTGCCGTGCTGATGCCGGAGGGCTTCGACGCCGAGGCGATCCGCAAGACCACCATGTCTCGCTTCAACGTCTCGCTCGGCGGCGGCCTGTCCAAGCTCGGCGGCAAGGTGTTCCGCATCGGCCATCTCGGCGACCTGAACGAGCCGATGGTCCTCGGCACGCTGGCCGCCGTGGAGATGGCGCTCAAGCTCAACAACGTGCCGCACGCCCCCGGCGGCGTGGCAGCCGCGATGGCCAGCCTGACCGCCGATTCCTGACGGCATTGCCGCAGGTTCGACATGCTGCCGGGCGCTCCCGCAAGGGAGCGCCCGATGCCTGAGGGGGCCCCTCTCCGCCCGCCGCCGACGGTCGCCGAGCTGTTCTGGGGCTTCCTGTCGATCGGCGTGATCGGCTTCGGCGGCGTCCTTCCCTGGGCGCGGCGCATGATGGTCGAGCAGCGCCGCTGGCTCACCCCCGCCGAGTTCACCGACCTGCTCGGTCTGTGCCAGTTCCTCCCGGGCCCGAACATCGTGAACCTCTCCGTCGCCCTCGGCAGCCGGTTCCGCGGCGTGCCTGGCGCGGTCGCGGCCGTGATCGGGCTGATCTCGCTGCCGATGCTGATCGTCATCTCGCTCGGCACCGTCTATGCCGCCTACAGCGACCACCCTGTCGTGGCGCGCGGCGCAACCGGGCTCGCGGCGGCAGCCTCCGGCCTGGTCGTGGCCACCGCGCTGAAGATCGCCGCCCCGTTGCGCGGCCGCTGGCTGGGCCTGGCCATCGCCGGCGCGGTGATCGTGGCGATCGCCTTCCTGCATCTTCCGCTCGTGCCGACCATGCTGGCCATGGTGCCGGCCTCGATCCTGCTGCACCGGCTCGCCCGATGAGCGATGGGGCAGGGGGGACGGCGCTGGGGACGGCGCTGGATCTGGCCGCCGTGTTCGGCCAGCTCTCCCTGGTCTCGATTGGCGGCATCAATGCCGTGCTGCCGGAACTGCAGCGCCTGGTGGTGGACCGCCACGGCTGGATGACCGACGGCGACTTCGCCGCCCTTTTTGCACTCGCCCAGGCCGCCCCCGGCCCGAACATGCTGGTCTCGACCCTGATCGGCTGGCACGTGGCCGGTCCGCTGGGCGCGCTGACCGCCACCGGGGCGCTGGTCGGCCCGTGTGCGCTGCTCACCTGGCTGGTCGCCGGCGCCTGGCACCGCTTCCGCGACCGCCCCTGGCGGCTACTGGTCCAATCCGGCCTCACCCCGGTGACGGCGGGACTGGTTGTCGCGGCCGCGATCGTGCTCTCCGCATCGACGGCGGTCTCGTCCGGTCATCTGGCGGTCACGGCAGCTGGCGCCATGCTGCTGTCCGCAACCCGCCTGCACCCGCTTTGGGTGCTCGGCGCGGGGGCGGCGCTGGGCGCGGCCGGCGTGCTCTAAAGCAAGATCCGACCGGATGGAATCATCCGGTCGGAAGATTTGCGTTCTTGGTCCAGAACCTAGAGTGGAGCCCGTGCGCCTGTCAGCACGGCTTCCGCTCTCTAGCGCAGCGAGCGCTGGGGCGCGTCGATCGACAGGGTGGTCGAACCTGCCGGCATCACGCGGGTCGACCATGCCTCGGCCACCTCGGCATAGCCGCGCGCCGCCTGGCCTGGCGTGGGACGGGCAAGGTTGTTGGCGACCATCACGCCGCGGTCCGGCCGGTCGTAGATGAAGCCAAAGGTCGGATACACGCTGCCGAAACCCCCGCCGGGCAGGGAAACCTGCACCGCCGACCAGTCATTCGCCGGCGACACGTCGATCACCGGCACGCCACGCGCCACGCGCCCCTTGCCGGAGCCGCCGGGTCCGGCCCAGTTGGCGTGGTCGATCTCGATCGTGCGGCTATCGACCACTCGCGCCACCACGGCGACATGACCCAGCCGCATCCGCTGGGTGGAGCGGAAATTCAGCACGCTGCCCGCCTCGGGCCGCTGGCCGCGCTCATAGGTGCCGGCGGCCGACGACCACCAGGCGTGGGCATTCCCCTTCACCGACATCCCGGTGGCGGCGCGCGCGAACGGCACGCAGCTGATGCCGCCCCAATGCGCGACGGCGAACGAGGAGGTCGGGCGGCCGGAGGATGCAAGGCGCGACTTGGCGGCCTTGGCGTTGCCCGCCTTGCGCGCGGTCGGCACCTGGCTGCGCTGCTTGCCGCTCTGGGCGATCGCCGCGCGCGGCTTTGGCGCGGGAAGGCTCGCCCGCGGCGGGGTGGCGACGGGTCGGCTTGCGGCAGGGCGGCCAGAGGCTTGGCGTGCCTCCTGGCCTGTGTTGCGGGCTGCATGCGCCTCGGACGTGCCCAGTCCAACAATGCAGAGAGCGGCAAGCGCCGCGGCTGAGCAGGTGGCGAGGATCCGTTCGGCCAGTCGCATGCGTCGGCTCCTTGGGTGGGGGATGCGCATGTGTGTCGGCTAACAAGGGCGTTACGCGCCTGGCAACCCAGGAAAGCCCGAGTCGCAGGCCAGTTATGCAATTTCGTCGGATGCGCCTTTGGATAACCCCCAAATTCAGGACGGGCTTCCTATTCACGCGGATGTGACCATCGATGTTGCAAAGATGTCGGCGGTATGTGGCTGAACAACCACACCAAGCCATCCTCTTCGCCATCGTCCATCCCGGAGCGGCCCCATTCGTGCCACCCCGCCTGGAATCGATCACGGCGCGCCCCGATTGGAACGCGCCGTGAAATATCTCGCAACAGTTAGTGATTCGGTTACTTGCAGGCGGTGACCATGATCTCCACCAGCAACCGCGGATCGGCCATGTTGGCCTCCACGCAGGCGCGGGCCGGCGCGCCGCCCTTCGGCAGCCACGCGATCCAGACCTCGTTCATCGCGTCGCGGTCGCGAATGTCCTTCACCCAGATCTGCGCCTGCAGCAGCCGGGTCTTGTCGGTCCCGTGCGTCTCCAGGATCGCGTCGATCTGGTCCAGGATCTCCTTGGTCTGGCCCTTGATGTCCTTGCTGGTGTCCTTGGCCGTGCAGCCCTGGACATAGACGAAGCCGTGGTACTCGACCGCCTTCGACAGGATGGCGTTCGGATCGGTGCGGATGATCTTGCTCATCGTGGGTTCCCCCCAAGTGATGGTGACGACGCTGGCGCACCGGTTCTACGGTCCGCCCGCCATGCCGGCAAGCGTCCGACCGCGTTAACCGAATGATCTGAATCAATTGTCAGGATGCGCCGCGATGCTAAGGCCGCCGGGGCAACGGCACGGCGGGGCACTCCGGCGCGCCCCTTGTCGGTCGGGAAACTCGAAGGCAATGTGCGGCACGGCCGCACCAGGGCCACGAGCATGCGGCCCGACCGCGCAAGAGGCCGCAACGAGGACCACGACGGGCTCTGCCTGTACCGATGCCGATTCGATGCTGACGCCGAGACCTGGAAAGGACGATTGCATGCGCCTCGCGATCCTGAAGGAGCGGACCGCGTTCGAGACGCGTGTCGCCGCCACGCCGGAGACCGTGAAGAAGCTGGCCGCCTTGGGCCTCACAGTCGCGGTGGAAGCCGGTGCAGGCCTCGGTGCGGCCATTTCCGACACGCAGTTCGCCGAGGCGGGTGCCGAGATCGCAGCCGACGCGGCCGCCGCCCTGTCCGGTGCCGGCATCGTACTCGCCGTCCAGATGCCCGGCGAGGCCGAACGCGCCCTGATTCTCCGCGGCGCCCTCCTCGTCTGCATCGCCAATGCCTTCGCCACGCCCGACATCGTCCCCGCCCTGGCCTCTGCCGGCATCGACGCGGTCGCCATGGAACTCCTGCCGCGCATCACCCGCGCCCAGGCCATGGACGTGCTCTCCAGCCAGGCCAACCTCGCCGGCTACCGCGCCATCGTCGAGGCCGCCGGCGCCTTCGAGCGCGGCTTCCCCATGATGATGACCGCCGCCGGCACCGTGCCCCCCGCGCGCGTGTTTGTCCTCGGCGCCGGCGTCGCGGGCCTGCAGGCCATTGCCACCGCCCGCCGCCTCGGCGCCATCGTGTCCGCCACCGACGTCCGCCCCGCCGCCAAGGAGGAGATCAAGTCGCTCGGCGCCAGCTTCGTCGGAGTGGAGGATGAGGAGACGGCCGCCCAGAAGGGCGCCTATGCCGGCCAGATGAGCGAGGCGTTCCTGCGCAAGCAGGCCGAGCTGGTCGCCGCCACCGTCGCCAAGAACGACATCATCGTCTGCACCGCCCTCGTCATGGGCCGCCGCGCGCCCACGCTTCTCACCGCCGCCATGGTCGAAAGCATGAAGCCCGGCAGCGTCGTCATCGACCTCGCGGCCGACGCCGGCGGCAACTGCGCGCTCACCGTCCCGGGCGAGGCGATCACCACCCCCGGCGGCGTGAAGATCCTCGGCTACCGCAACTGGCCCGGCCGCATCGCGGTCGCCGCCAGCTCGCTCTACGCCCGCAACCTCCTCACCTTCCTGACCGGCTTCTGGGACAAGGAGGCCAAGGCGCCCAAGCTGCCGGAAGCCGACGAGATCGTCCGCGGCACCCTGCTCACCCGCGGCGGCGCCGTGGTGCACGCCCAGTTCCAGCCCAAGGCTGCGGCCTGATCCATCCCACTCGGCATCCGACCCTTCCGGAGAACGACCGATGACCCCCGCCCAGCTGGCCGACCAGGCCGCATCCCTCGCGCTCAACCTGCGCGCCTACGCCGAAGCCGCCGGCCCCGTCGCCGAGGCGGTGGAGCCCTTCGTCTTCCTGCTCGCCATTTTCCTGATGGCCTGCTTCGTCGGCTACTACGTGGTCTGGAACGTCACCCCGGCGCTGCACTCGCCGCTGATGGGCGTCACCAACGCCATCTCCAGCGTGATCATCGTCGGCGCCATGCTCGCCACCGGCCTGGCCGACAGCGGCTGGGCCCGGTTCTTCGGCTTCCTCGGCGTCATGCTCGCCGCCGTGAACATCTTCGGCGGCTTCGTCGTCACGCAGCGCATGCTGTCGATGTTCAAGAAAAAGCCCAACCCCTTGCCGGAAGCGGGGCGATAGACGATGTCCGCAAGCCTCACCTCGGCGTTCTACCTCGTCGCCGCCGTCCTCTTCATCCTCGCCCTGCGCGGCCTGTCGCATCCGGAAACGTCCCGTCAGGGCAACCGGATGGGCATGCTCGGCATGGCCATCGCCATCGGCGCCACCCTCCTGCAATACGGCATGACCGCATCCGGCTTCGGCCTGATCCTGCTGGCGCTGGCCATCGGCGGCGGCATCGGCACCGTGGTCGCCCTGCGCATCCAGATGACGGCGCTGCCCCAGCTGGTCGCCGCCTTCCACTCCCTGGTCGGCCTCGCCGCCGTGTTCGTCGCCGCCGCTGCGCTCTATTCGCCCGAGAGCTTCGGCATCGGCCGCCGCGGCGCGGTCCACGCCCAAAGCCTGGTCGAGATGTCCCTCGGCCTGGCCATCGGCGGCATCACCTTCTCCGGCTCCCTGATCGCCTTTGCCAAGCTCCAGGCGATCATGAAGGGCAACCCGATCACCTTCGCCTTCCAGCATCAGATCAACCTCGCCATCGCGCTGGTCATCCTCGTCCTGGTCATCGCCTTCGTCGCCACCGGCGGCAACGCCGTGCTGTTCTGGCTCATCGCCATCCTGGCGATCGCGCTCGGCTTCCTGCTGATCATCCCGATCGGCGGCGCGGACATGCCGGTCGTCGTCTCGATGTTGAACTCCTACTCCGGCTGGGCCGCCGCCGGCATCGGCTTCACCATCGGCAACCTCGCGCTGATCATCACCGGCGCGCTGGTCGGCGCCTCGGGCGCGATCCTGTCCTACATCATGTGCAAGGGCATGAACCGCAGCATCATCAACGTGCTGCTGGGCGGCTTCGGCACCGATGGCGGCGGCGCGGCCGGCCCGGCGGCCAGCGGCGACCGCTCGGTCAAGGCCGGAGCCGCCGAGGACGCGGCCTTCATCATGAAGAACGCATCGAAGGTCATCATCGTCCCCGGCTACGGCATGGCCGTGGCACAGGCCCAGCACGCCCTGCGCGAAATGGCCGACACGCTGAAGAAGGAAGGCGTGACGGTGAAATACGCCATCCACCCGGTTGCCGGCCGCATGCCCGGCCACATGAACGTCCTGCTCGCCGAGGCCAACGTCCCCTACGACGAGGTGTTCGAACTGGAGGAGATCAACAGCGAGTTCTCCAGCGCCGACGTCGTCTACGTCATCGGCGCCAACGACGTCACCAACCCCGCCGCCAAGACCGACCCGCAATCGGCGATCTACGGCATGCCAATCCTGGAGGTCGACAAGGCCGGCACCGTGCTGTTCGTGAAGCGCTCCATGGCCTCGGGCTACGCCGGCGTGGACAACGAGCTGTTCTTCCGCACCAACACCATGATGCTCTTCGGCGACGCCAAGAAGATGACCGAGGAGATCGTGCACGCGCTGGGGCACTGAGGAAGCAAGCGGTTCTTTTTCTGAAGAAAAAGAACCAAAAAACTTTACCCATTTGCACTCGCGCTGGTCGGCGCCGCGGGTGCCAATGGGTAAAAGTCTTTTTGCTTCTTTTTCTTCAGAAAAAGAAGACTCTGCCTACCGCCAATGCCGGTGCCCGCGTCCGCGGTAGTGCCCCGGATGCGGCCGATACCCGCCAAAGCTGCCGCCGAAATACACCGTCGGCGGCGGTGAATAGACGGGCGCGGGGGCCGCGTAGTAGCCATCCACCGGATAGGCCACGCACCCGCCCAAAGCCAGCAATCCAAGGGCGGCGAGGCTGAGAAGAATTCGGGGCCGGGGCATGCATTGCGCTCCACTGAACCGGGCTGATCCTCCCGGTTGAATGCGGCAGCTTGATGGATGGCTGCACCCGCGCGCGCCCCGCTGTTGCCATGATGCTCCCGCATCCTGGATCGTGCCTCCGACGTTTCGTGGGAGGCCGAGGACCGACCCCATGCAGCCCCGCATCGCCCTTCTGTTCGTCGCGTTGATGCTCGCCGCCCCCGCCGCGGCCCAGGCCCCGATCGGCCGCCTCGCCGAAGCCACCGGCCCGGTCCAGGCCCGCGACGGCGCCCGCGCGTGGTCCGCTCTCCCGCGCGGCACCGACATCCGTGAAGGCCAAACCCTGCGCACCCAGTCGCGCAGCCAGGCCGAGTTCGACCTCGGCGCCAACCGCATCGGCCTCGACCCCGACACCGTGCTGCGCATCGACAGCGCGCACCCCGCCGCGCCCGCCTTCGCGCTCGAGCAGGGCAGGGCGATGTTCCTCCTGCGCACCCTCCAGCCCGGCCAGGAAGCCCGCATCGCCACGCCGCGCGCCACCATCGCCCTGATCCAACCCGGCCTCTACGTGGTCGACGCCGGCGATGGCGGACGCCCGCTGACCCTCGGCGTCAGCCGCGGCATGGCCCAGGCGGTCGCCAGCGGCGTTTCGTTGATGGTCCAAGCCGGCCAGACCGGCGTGGTCGGGGGCCCCGACACCCGCCCCGCCAGCCTGCGCGCCGGCGTCGCCGAGGGCTTCCTCGCCGACGACCCGGCCATGCCACCCCCGCCCCAGATCGTCCGCCCCACCATGCCGCCCCTCCCGACGCCTGGCCAGATCGCCTACGGCCCACCGCCCGAGATCGTCGAACTCCCCGGCGGCGACGCCCTGCTGCGCGACGGCAGCTGGGTCGAGACGCCCGATTACGGCCCGGTCTGGTACCCCCCGGTGGCACACGGCTGGAGCCCCTATGCCGACCCCTGGGGCGAGCGCACGGCCTGGGGCTATGCCCCCTGGCATTTCGGCACCTGGATCGCCATCGGCCCCCGCTGGGGTTGGCGGCCCCCGCCGCGCCACCACTACCCCTACTACGCCCGCGGCCACCGCCCGCCGCCGCTGCCGCAGCACTACGGCCGCCCGCCCCCGGCAGTGGCGCAACCGAACCGCCCGTCGCCGTTCTGGGGCAACCCTCCACCGCGCGGGCCGGAGCGCGTCGGCATTCCCGCACCGTCGCCCGCGCCGCTGCCGTCCCAGCCGAACTTCTGGGGCCGCCCGTCCGGCGCAACACCTCCGCGTGTCGCCACCCCGCCGCCTGCGCCGCCGCCGCAGCAGCCGAACTTCTGGGGCCGCCCGTCCGGCGGATCACCTCCACCCGTGGCCGCCCCACCGGCCTTCGCCTCCCCCCCGGCCTTCGCTGCGCCACGTCCATCCCCGCCGCCGATGATGTCCGCCCCGCCACCGCCGCGCCCAATGCCCGCCCCGGCGCCGGCCAGGCGATGCGGCATCTTCGGCAACCCCTGCTGAGGCATGCCCGCCCGCGCGATCCTGTTCGATATCGGCGGCCCGATCGACACCGAGGCCGACGCGGAAGCCGCCATGGACCGCGTGATCCGCGAACATGTCGGCCGCGCCACCGGCATCCCGGTCGCCGACGACGCCTACGAAACCGCCTGGCGAATCGCCATCGCCAGCCACGCCCCGAACGCCTACCAGGCCGTGGTCTGGCACCTGCTCGGCCACGACGGGGCCCGCGCGCCCCTCGTTTGGGGCCACGTCGCTGCCGAGGCCCGCCTTGTCCGCCCCGCCCCCGAGATCCGGCCCGGCATTCCGCCGCTGCTCGCCGCCCTGCACGCCCAGGGCATCCGCCTCGCCCTGGCCGCCAACCAGCCGGTCGCCATGCTCCAAGCCCTGGCCGAGGCCGGGCTGCTGCATTTCTTCGCTGTCCACGGCATTTCCGGCGTGCTCGACCTGCGCAAGCCCGACCCGCGCTTCTTCCTCCATGTGGCCGACGCCCTCGGCCGTCCGCCGGAGGAATGCGTCATGGTCGGCGACCGCATCGACAACGACATCGCGCCCGCCCGCGCCCTGGGCATGGCCACGATCCGCCTCGTCACCGGCCGCCACGCCGCCCAGCGCCCGCGCACCTGGCTCGAAACGCCAGACGCGGAGGTCCACGACCTCCCCGCTCTGCGCGCCGCCCTCGCCGCGCTGCTGCGCAACCCTACCGGTTGAACGCCAGCGCCAGCCCCGGCACGTCCCATTCCGTCCCGGTCCAATCCAGCTCCACCAACTGCCCGATCCCCGACAGCGTCACATACGCCTTGTCGAGTGCCACCCCCCCGAAGCAGACATTGGTCGTCATCGGGTCGCTGAACCGCACCACGCGCAGCACCCGCCCATCCGGCGCGATCACCGTCACGCAGCCCGACACCAGCGTGGCCACGCAGATATTCCCCGCCGCATCCACCTTCAGGCTGTCGAAGCGCTGGAACCCGCCCAGCCCGCACACGAACCGCCCGCCATGCGGCGCAGTCGAATGCTTTTTCGCCACCCCCGGCGCCTCCAGGTCGAACGCCCACAGCCGCGCCGACTCGGTCTCGGCCACATAGACCGTCTTCCCATCCGGCGACATGCCGATCCCGTTCGGCGTCAGCAGCCGATACGCCACCTCCACGATCGAGGACCCGTCCGGCTTGGCATAATAAACCCCGCCCCAGTCCCGGTCCCGCGCCCGCGTCTTGCCCAGGTCGGTGAAGTAAAACCCGCCCATGGCGTCAAACACGATGTCGTTCGGCCCGCGCAGCCGATGCTCCCCGCACCGGTAGTACAGCCGCGTCACCGCGCCCGACACGGGGTCGATCCGCTCGATCCGCCCGGTCTCGTAGTCATCCGGCTGGAACCCGGGCCGCAGGATGCCGCCCTCCTCGCTCCACTGGAACCCCCCGTTGTTGCACACGTAGAAGGCGCCATCCGGCCCCACCGCCATGCCATTCGGCCCGCCGCCGGGCGTCGACAGCACCCGCGCCTCGCCGGCCGGCGACACCACGGTGATCGTCCCGCGCGCGATCTCCACCAGCGCGACCGAACCATCCTTCAGCCACACCGGCCCCTCGGGAAAGCGCAGCCCAGTTGCCATCACGCGCATCGAATTCTCCTCCATTGCTTCAGGCGACCCGGTGCAGCAGGTCCGCGCCCGCCGCCAGTCGCCGCACATTCTCCGCCGCGACCTCAAAGGCGCGCGCGAACGTCCCGGTCGTCACCCACGCCACATGCGGCGCCACGACCACGTTCTCCAGCGAAAGCAACGGGTTGTCCCGCGCG
>CAMDGX010000010.1 GCA_945897825.1 Asaia bogorensis
ACGGAGCGGAACACCACCACGTCGTCGAAGTCGCGCGGGGTGAGGCGCTCGCCGATGGCCGGCGGGAAAAAGATCGTCACGTCCGACAGCGGCGCGCCGTCGCGCATCACGCGGGCGCGCAGGCAGGGGATGGCGGTGGCGGGGTCGAGGCCGAAGACGCGCGCGGCGTTGGGCGCGCGGACCTTGTGCCAATCGGCGATTTCCAGGCTCGCCCCTTCGGTCGCGGCGACGATGTCGTCGAGCGAGTTCATGCGCCTTGCGTCGGGGCCGCGCGGCTCGGCGCTGGCGACGACGGCGGGCTTGGCGGGGCGCTTCTCGATCAGCCCTTCCGCCTCCAGCACGCGCAGGGCGTGGCGGACGGTGATCAGGCTGACGCCGAAGCCCTGGGCCAGATCCGCCTCGGTCGGCAGTTCGTGGCCCACGGCCAGGCGGCCCGAGGTGATGGCCGCGCGCAGGCGCGTGGCGATCTGGCGATACAGCTTGCCGTCGGCGCGGTCGAGCGCGCGGGTGAGGCGGGCGAAGGGCATGCGGCAGTGGTGCCGCGTGCGGCGAGTCAGGGCAAGTGCCGCGTCCAGGGGGTAACACATTTGCGCAACGACCCACTGGTGGCGGCCCTGCCCGGTGGCTAGGCTTTTCGGCGAAGTGGACACCGTACTTGCCATCGACCTGGGCGGAAGCTCGCTGCGCGCCGCACTGGTGGGCCGTGACGGGCAGGTCGTGGCCAGCGCCGTGCGCCGGCACCGCGTCAGCGAGGAGGCCGACGCGACGTCGTGGTGGGAGTTGCTGGTGCAGGCGGTGGCGGAGCTTCCCGCGGCCCATGTGCGGGCGATCATCGCCACGGGCTTCACGCGCAGCCAGGTGCTGGTCGACGCGGCAGGCGTGCCGGTGCGCCCGGCGCAGTGCTTCCCCGACACCCGCGCGACCGCCGAGGCGGCGGCGTTGGCCGACATCACGCGCGGCACCTGGGTGGAGATGAACGCGTTCCATCCGGCCGCGAGGTTGCGATGGGTGGCGGCGCATGATCCGGCGGCCTTCGCGCGCGCGCGCCATGTGCTGCAACCGAAGGATTACCTGGTGCTGCGCCTGACCGGGCGGCGGGCGACCGACCGGATCAGCAATGCCTGGGCGCTGGAGCGCAAGGACGACGTCCGCTCGCTGGCGCTGTTCCGGCGCGCGCGGCTGGATGCGGCGCTGCTGCCGGATCTGTTCGATCCTTGGGATGTGGTCGGGCCCTGCACCGGGTTGGTCGGGTTTTCCGGCGTGCCGGTGATGTGCGGGGCGAAGGACACCTGGTGCGGCAGCCTCGGCGCCGGGGCGGCGCGGCCGGGCGATGCCTATCTGATCGCCGGCACCACCGATGCCGGCGGCGTGCTGGCAGATGCGCCGACCGAGGCGGAGGGGCTGGTGACGCTGCCCTGGGGCGTTGGGCTGTTCCATACCGGCGGGCCGACCGGGGCCGGCGGGGACTGCCTGCAATGGCTCGCGGAGGTGACGGGGCAGCCGGATGTGGCCAGCGTGGTGGCGCTGGCGGAGCAGGCGCCGGTGACGATGGCACCGCTGCTGTTCCTGCCGGCGCTGTCGGGCGAACGGGCGCCGAGCTGGGCGGCGACCACGCGCGGCGGCTTCGTGGGCCTGGACCGCGGCCATGGCGCGCCGGAACTGGCGCGCGCGGTGATGGAGGGGGTGGCCTTCGCCGATCGCGACCTGCTGGGCGGTTTGCCGTTCGACCGGTTGTTCCTCGGCGGGGGCGCGGCGCAGTCGGACCTGTGGTGCCAGATCCGGGCCGACGTGCTGGGCTGCCAGGTGTTGCGCGGTAGCACGCAGCCGGGACTGGTAGGGGCGGCGATGGTCGCCTGGGCGGGGCTGGGCGCCTATCCCAGCCTGCCGGCGGCACAGGAGGCGCTGGCGGCGCGGCATGATGCGTTCCGGCCGGACCGTTCGATCGTCTCGCGCTACCAGCGGCTGTTCGAGGCGTTCAAGCAGTTGCAGTCCGCCGCGGCGACACTGACGCATGCGCTGAGCCGCTTCTGAGCTGCTTCCGGACCGCTTGCCGCCGGGTGCACGCCGCCGCATGATTTGCGCGCCGTTGCGTGGAGCATCCCATGGCCAAGCAAGCTTCGGATCGGGCGCTCAGCCGCGCGCTCGCCCTGTTGGAGTCGATGCCGCTGATCGACGGGCACAACGACCTGCCCTGGGTGATCCGCAACGATGCCGCCGCGAGGGGCGACGTGGCGACCTATGCGCTCGAGCGGCAGCGCAACGACGGCGACACCGACATTCCGCGGCTGAAGGCCGGGCGGGTCAGCGGGCAGGTGTGGGCAGCCTATGTGCCGACGGAAATCCCGCATCCCGGGCGCGCGGTGATGGAGCAGATCGACATCGTGCTGCAGATGCAGGCGGCGCATCCCGATGTGTTCCTGCCGGTGCGGCGGGCGGCGGACTTCGTGCGGGCGAAGAAGGCGGGGAAGATCGCCTCGATGCTGGCCGTCGAGGGCGGGGTGGGGCTGGAGAATTCGCTGGCGCCGCTGCGGGTGTGGCATGCGGCAGGCGCCCGGCTGATGACGCTGTGCCACAACGGGACGCTGGATTGGTGCGACTCGGCGACCGACGAAGCGCGGCATGGCGGGCTGACGGCGTTCGGGCGGGCGGTGGTGCGCGAGCTGAACCGGCTGGGGATGATGGTGGATTGCGCGCATGTGGCGCCGAGCGTGATGCGCCAGGTGCTGGAGATCAGCTCGGCGCCGGTGGTGTTCAGCCATTCCAATGCGCGCGCCCTGTGCGACCACGCGCGCAACGTGCCGGACGACGTGCTGGACCTGGTGCGCCAGCGCGGCGGGTTGGTGATGGCGACGTTCATCCCGGACTTCCTGAGCGAGACGGTGCGGCAATGGATGGGGCCGCTGCGGGCGAGTTTCGTGCTGCATACCGAGGCGGAGCGGCTGTCGAAGATCGCCGAGCACGAGAAGGCATACGGGAAACGGCCGTTGGCGAAGCTGGAGGACGTGGCGGGGCACATCGAATACATCGCCAATCGGATCGGACCGGAAAAGGTAGGGATCGGCAGCGATTTTTTCGGGGTGGCGACGACGCCTGTGGGGCTGGAGGATGTGCGGCGGTTTCCGCACCTGCTGGCCGAGATGATCCGCCGCGGGTGGTCGGACGAGGCGGTGGCCGGGCTGGCCGGCGGGAACTTCATCCGCACCTTCCGCGCGGTGGAGCGCGAGGGTGTGCGACTGCGCAAGACCCTGCCCGTCCCGTACGGCACGACGGAGACCATCAAGGACAGGCCTTGACCGGGGGCGCGGCGTGTCGTTCAACGCGGGCGGCGAGCCCGTAGCTCAGTTGGTAGAGCACCGGACTTTTAATCTGGTGGTCCTGGGTTCGAGTCCCAGCGGGCTCACCACGCTTCATCCTCGGCTGACGAGGAGGCCGGATCCTCGGCTGAACGGGAGAGTGGCACGGTGACCGAGGCTGGCGTGCCGTCGCGGCACCTGATGATCGCAGGCACCGGCCGGTCCGGCACGAGCTTCCTGGTACGCTACCTGCACGCCCTGGGCCTCGATACCCATATCGCCCGCCACGGTGACCAGTTATGGGACGAGGTGGCCCAGGCGGGGCTGGAGAACCTGCCGCTGGGATTGCCGGCCGGGTCTCTGCCCTATGTGGTCAAGACGCCCTGGCTGAGCGAATGCATCGACCAGGTGCTGGCCGAGGGGCAGGTTGCGATCGACGCCGTCGTGATCCCGGTGCGCGACCTGGCCGAGGCGACGACGAGCCGGCTGGTGGTCGAGCGGCAGGCCATCCAGCGCGGACCGCTCTGGGCCTCCGGCGCCGGGCATGGCTGGAGGACCTGGTCGGGGGCGCCGGGCGGGATCCTGTATTCGCTTCACCCGCTGGACCAGGCGCGCATCCTGGCGATGGGGTTCCATCACCTGATCCAGCGGCTGGTGGCAGCGGACATTCCGGTGATCCTGCTGGCCTTTCCGCGGATGGCGAGCGATGGCGACTACCTGTTCGAGCGTTTGCGCGCCGTGTTGCCGGCGGGCATCTCGGCCGATCAGGCGCGCGCGGCACATGCGGCGGTGGCCGATCCGGCACGGCTGCGGGTCGGCGGGGAGATGGCGCAGGGCGGCGAGGATCCGGCAATCGAGGTGATCGCACTCCGGCGTAGCCTGCAGGAGCAACAGGCCTCCGCGCGACGGGACCTGCAGCAGGCCGAGGGCGCATTGGCGGCGACGCAGGCCCGGCTGGATGAGACCGAGGCGCGGCTGGCCGAAAGCGAGGCGCGGCACCACGCCGCGCTGGTGACGATGCGCGCCAGCACCTCGTGGCGCCTGATGGCGCCGCTGCGCGCAGCCGGGCGGGTGTTGCGCCGGGTCCGCGGGGGAGCGGCGCCCGGCGGTTGACCCCGCCCCTCGAGGGGACGGGGGATCCTTCAAGCCGTCAGGTGCGGCTGACCGTGCCGGTGATGCCGCTGTTGGCCGGCGGGTCGCTGGCGGGGAAGGATTCGCGACCGGCCTCGTCGACCGCGTCGCCCTGCGGACGGCCCGACGTGCTGGCAGCCTGGTCCGATTTGCGCTCCGGCACAGTGCCCTGGGCGGACCCGCCCCCGTGGGGCGACTGGACGCCGCTGCTCTGGCCGGAACTGTCGCCGCCGGTGGCGGTGAGGGTGGCGTGGCCCTCGGCGGGCTCGACATGGACGCCGCTCTCGTCGGCGCGGCGCGGGGTCGCCTGGTGGCGCTGGTTGGGCATGCTGATGTCCTCATTGGCAGGGGTGTCGGCGGCACGGATGGGGATGCGGCCGCCGACACCCTGGCGGGCGGGGCGCGGCAGCGTGATGAGCAGCACGCCGCGCTCGAAGCGGGCCTGGACCTGGGTGGGGTCGGGGGCGAATGGGAGGCGGAAGCTGCGCTGGAAGCGGCCGTAGGTGCGCTCGCTCATGTGGCGCCCGGACTGGTCGGCCTGCCGCTGCTGCTTCTTCTCGCCTGCGAGCGTCAGGAGGTCGCCTTCCACGCGCAGGTCGATGTCGGAGTGGGCCATGCCGGGGAGCTCGGCGGTGGCCTCCAGACCGTGCTCGGTTTCATGGACATCGAGGTCCGGCGCGAAACCACCCATGGGGAAGCCGCGGAAGACCTCGTCGAAGACGCGGTTCACCTCGCGCTGAAGCAGATTGAACGGATCGCCGGAGCCGAAGAGACGCGTGACCATGGATTTACCTCCCAGTGCGCTGCGGCGGGTAACGCGCCCGGCGTGGGGAGGTTGCAGAGGGGGCGCGGCGCACCCCCTCCAACATGATCGGCCGAACGGCCTGCTAGGCCTTGCGGACGAACTCCACCCCGCCCATCCACGGCACCAGCGCCTGGGGCACGCGGATGGAGCCGTCGGCCTGCTGGTGGTTCTCCATGACCGCGATGACGGCACGGCCGACCGCGACGCCGGAGCCGTTCAGGGTGTGGAGGAAGCCGCCGACCTTGCCCTCGGCATTGCGGAAGCGGGCGTTCATGCGCCGGGCCTGGAAATCGCGGGTGTTCGAGCAGGAGGAGATCTCGCGCCACATCTGCTGGCCGGGGAGCCAGACCTCGAGGTCGAAGGTGCGGGCGGCGCCGAAGCCGGTGTCGCCGCTGGAGAGCAGCACGCGACGGTAGGGGAGCTCGAGCCGTTCCAGGATGCGCTCGGCGCAGCCGGTCATGCGCTCCTGCTCGGCCACGCTGTGGTCGGGGTGGGTGATGGAAACCATCTCGACCTTGCGGAACTGGTGCTGGCGCAGCATGCCGCGGGTGTCGCGGCCGGCGGCGCCGGCTTCGCTGCGGAAGCAGTCGGACAGGGCGGTGAGGCGCAGGGGCAGCTTCGCCTCGGGGACGATGTCGCCGGCGACGGTGTTGGTCAGCGGAATCTCGGAGGTGGCGATCAGCCAGCGGCCATCGGTGGTGCGGAAGGAATCCTCCGCGAACTTGGGGAGCTGGTTGGTGCCGAACATGGTGGCGTCGTTCACCAGATAGGGGACGGTGTGTTCGGTGTAGCCGTGCTCGGTGGTGTGGATGTCGAGCATGAACTGGCCGAGGGCGCGTTCGAGGCGGGCGAGGCCGCCGCGCAGGATGGTGAAGCGGGCGCCGGCCATCTTGGAGGCGGTTTCGAAGTCCATCATGCCGAGCGCCTCGCCGAGCTCGAAGTGCTGCTTTGGCGCGAAACCGAGGTCGCGCGGCTCGCCGGCCTGCTTGATGACCTTGTTGGCGGTTTCGTCGGGGCCATCGGGCACGTCGGCGTCGAGGACGTTCGGCAGGGCGGCGAGGGTGTCGAAGATGGATTTGTCGAGTGCGGCGACCTGCTTCTCCAACCCCTCCATTTCGGCGCGCTTGGCGGTGACCTCGGCTTCGAGGGCGGCGCTGTCCTCGCCCTTGCGGCGGGCTTCGCCGATGCGCTTGGACAGCGCGTTGCGGAAGGCCTGGATCTCCTGCAGCGCGGTCTGGGCGGTGCGGCGCTCGCTGTCCTGGGCGAGGATGGTGGCGGCGATGGGGGGAAGGCTGCGGCGGGCCATCGCCGCGTCGAAGAAGGCGGCGGCGTCGCGAATTGTGCGGATGTCGTGCATGTCGGTGATCCTGTGGCGCGTTCGGACTCTTGCGGATGGGAGGTCCAGGAACCTCAGGTTCCCGGCGGGTCCAGGGGGCGGCGCCCTGGCCTTCCTTCAGGTCTTCCGAAGCGTCACGATCGGGCGGCGGCGGCCAGGCCCGCGGCGGGGCTGGTGAGCGGGGTGCCGGCGGTGCAGAGTGCGGCGGCGGCGGCCATGGAGGCCTGGGCAAAGGCGACGACCGTGGCCCCCTTGGCATAGAGGCCGTCGGCCGCCTCGGCGACCAGGCGGTGGTAGGTGGCGGTGTCGCCGGCGCGGAAGGCGTCCCACGCGCCGGGGGCGATGTGCATGGCGATCGACACGCCGGTGCCGTCGGCCATGCGCTCGAACAGGGCGCGGGTGGGCTCCACGGTGGTCTGCACGGCGCAGAGCACGTCCACCCTGCCCTTTCCGGCCGCCGCCATGGCGACGGCGGCGGATGCCAGGGCGGCATCGACGCGCAGGATGGGCACGCGGGCGAGCAGGTCGGCCCGTTCGGCGGCCGGGCCGACGGTGGAGCAGGTGAGCAGGACGGCATCGGCGTCGGCGGCGAGGGTGGCCAGAAGGTCGGCGGCCTCGTCGCGAATGGCGTCGGTCAGGCCGCCTTCGGCTTCGGCGCGCTTCAGCAGGTCGGCCCGGACGGTGTGCGACAGCGTGAGGCCCGGTATGCCGGCCGCCGCGGCCTCCAGCACGGGGACGTTGCTGTCGACGGTGTGCAGGCAGGCGATGCGCATCAGGCGTCGTCCTCTTTGACGGGTTTCGGTTCGACCAGCTTCGCCGCGAGGATCGAGAGTTCGTAGAGGCCCATCAGCGGGATGGCGAGGCCGATCTGGCTGATCGGGTCGGGGGGCGTGATGATCGCTGCGAAGACGAAGATGCCGACGATGGCATAGCGGCGGGCCTTCTTCAGGCCACCGGAGGTGACGATGCCGACCTTGGCCATCAGCGCCAGGGCGACGGGCAACTGGAAGGCAATGCCGAAGGCCAGGATCAGCTTCATCACCAGGTCGAGATATTCGCCGACCTTGGCTTCCAGCTGGATGGGGACGCCGCCGGGCTCGGCGGGGGATTCGAAACCGACGAAGAAGCGGAAGGCGGCGGGGAAGATGAAGTAGTAGGCGAGCGAGGCGCCTAGCAGGAACATCACCGGGGAGGCGACAAGGAACGGGGCCAGCGCCCGTTTCTCGCTGCGGTACAGGCCGGGGGCGATGAACAACCAGACCTGGTGGGAGATGATCGGGAAGGAGATGAAGATGCCGCCGAAGATGGCGACCTTGAGGTAGGTGAAGAAGGCCTCGGTCAGCGCGGTAAAGATCAGGCGGCGCGGCTCGCCGCCCGATGTCTCGACCAGGATGTCGATCAGCGGCTGGGCCAGGAAGGCGTAGATCGGCTGGGCGAAGAACCAGCACCCGATCACGGTGACGACCAGGGTGGCGAGCGACCACATGAGCCGCCGACGCAACTCGATCAGGTGATCGAGCAGCGGCATCGGCTTGTCTTCGATGGTGTCTTCTATCTCGGGCTTGGCCACGTCCGGGTCCTGCTGAAGGGGCTAGAGGCCCGGATGGGGCCGGGAAGTGGCCGGCGGGAGGAAGTCTGGCATCGGCGGGGGATGGGCGATGGCGGGCGGGATGAATGCCGGGGTGGTGTCCTCGGGCTCGGCCGCGATGGCGGCAGGCGCCTCAGGCCCAGGGGCGGGAAGCTCGGGGGCGGGAAGCTCGGGCGGCGTGGAAACGGGATCGGCGGAGGCAAGCGGCAGGGGCTTGTTGCTGAAGGGGTCGTCGAAGGCGGAGCGGATGCTGCCGTCCTTGTCGATTTCCTTCTCCAGCGCGCCCTTGATGTCGAAGTTGCGGATCTCGTTGATCTGGTTGCGGACCTCGCTGAGGTTCGCGTCGCGGACCATGTCGTCGACATGGGTCTGGAACTCGCCGGCCATGCGCCGGGCGCGGCGGACGAAATCGCCGACACCCTTGATTGCGCCGGGCAGGTCCTTCGGCCCGATGACGAGCAGCGCCACCACGCCGATGACGGCGAGTTCGGTCCATGCGAAGTCAAACATGGCGACAACAGGGGCTGCGAAACGGCGGAACCATGGGGCGTTCTGCTAGCAGGAAACGGGGCGGGTGGGAAACCGGCACGCGATCATGAGGCCGGGTCGGCTTTCTCGTCCGGGGCATCGGGGGCCGGGGGCGGTGGGGGCTCGCCGTCGGCCGGTTGCGGGCCGGACTGCTGCGGGTCGGGGATGAGCATGGCGGGTTCGACCAGCAGGTCCTCGCGGCGCGGCAGGTCGCGCAGGGATTGCAGACCGAACTGGGACAGGAAGGCCGGGGTGGTGCCCCAGAGGGTGGGACGGCCCGGCGTTTCCTTTCGGCCGCGCGGGACCACCAGGTCGGCTTCGAGCAGCTGGTCGAGCGTTCCCTGGCCGAGGGCGGCGCCGCGCAGCTCCTCGATCTCGGGGCGGGTTACCGGCTGGTGGTAGGCGATGATCGCCAGCGTTTCCATGGCGACGCGGGGCAGCCGGCGCGGGACCTGAACGACGCGGCGCAGCTTCGGCGCGAGATCGGGGGCGGTGCGGAACTGCCAGCCGCCGCCGACCTCGACCAGCTCGACGCCGCGGCCGGCATAGCGGGCGCGCAGGGATGCGAGCACGGCGTCGGAATCGGCGCCGACCGGCAGAAGCTGGCCGAGTTGGCGGGGGGTGACGGGGGCGGTGGCGGCGAAGACCATGGCCTCGGCGAGACGGAGCAGCGCCTCGGCATCCAGAGCGGGGTCTGGCGCGGATTCGGGGACGGGGTCGGGGTCGTCAGGCATGGGCGGGGGGCTCGTTGGGGGACTCGGGCGCGATGTCGCCGCGGCGGATGTGGATCGGGCCGAACTCCTGTTCCTGGCGCAGGCGGATGGCGCCGCCGCGGGCCATCTCCAGCCCGGCGAGCAGGGTGGAGGAAAGGGCGGCGCGGCGCTCCAGCGGGGTGCCGGTCATCTCGGGCAGGAATTGTTCCAGTGTGGCCCAGTCTGGCAGGTTGCCGACCAGCAGCGCGAGGCGGCTCAGCGCGTCCTTGACGGTCCAGACGGTCAGCGCCTGGGGGCGGTAGCGGCGACGGGCGCCGGCGCGGCGCATGGCGGCGAGGTAGGCGCGCAACAGGCCGGGGATATCGAGCGCGAGCTTCGAGCGGTCGGTGTCGACAAGGTCCTCGGGCAGGCCGCGGATGAAGACGTCGTGTCCAAGCTGGGGGCGGGCGCCGAGCCAGGCGGCGGCCAATCGCATCGCTTGGAGGGTGCGCAGGCGCTCGGCCAGTGTCTCGGCCGCGGTCTCGGCCTCCTCGGCGGCCTCGTGGCCCTTGGGGAGCAGCAGGCGGGATTTCAGCCAAGTGAGCCAGGCGGCCATCACCAGCCAGTCGGCGGCCAGTTCCAGGCGGATCTTCCGCGCGCCCTCGATGACGGCGAGGTACTGCTCGACCAGGGCGAGGATGGAGATGCGGGCGAGGTCGAGCTTTTGGGCGCGGGCGAGTTCGAGCAGCAGGTCGAGCGGGCCCTCGAAGCCGTCGAGGCGCAGGAGGAGCATGTCCTCCGGCGAGACGGGCAACTCGCCCTGGGCGGGCGGCTCCGGGGGGGCGTCAGGTGCCGCCGAAGGCGGGTCAGAAGTCATGGAGCAGGAACCGACTGTAGGTTTCCGGCAGGGGCAGGTGTGACAGCATCCAGCCGGCGGCGTCCACCAGGAGCATGCGCACGGGGTCGAACGGAATGCCGAGGTCGCGCAGCAGCATCGGCAGCAGGAACAGCAGGGCGAGCACGATGAAGATGCCGGCGCGTTCCAGCCGGGCCCAGGCCATGGCAAGGCGGTAGGGCAGGATGCCGACCATGATGCGGCCGCCGTCGAGGGGGGGGATCGGCAGCAGGTTGAAGAGGCCGAGCAGGATGTTGAACATGATGAAGGAGATGGCGAACTGCACGGCCAGCAGCATCGGCATGCCGCGTTCGGCACCCTGGAGGTTCAGCATCGCGCCGATGGTCCGGATCGGGTCGTCGTCCAGATGCAGGGCCAGCGCAGTCAGGGCGGCGAGGACGAAGTTGATCGCCGGGCCGGCCATGGCCACCAGCATCATGCCGCGGCGCGGATCGCGGAAGCGCCAGGGATCGACCGGCACCGGCTTGGCCCAGCCAAACATGAAGCGGCTGCCGGTGAGGCTGCTGAGGATCAGCAACACGCCCGGGACGATCAGCGTGCCGACGCGGTCGACATGGGCGATGGGGTTCAGGGTCAGGCGGCCCTGGCGGCGTGCGGTGTCGTCGCCCAGGGCCAGCGCCGCGTAGCCGTGCGCCACCTCGTGCAGCACGATCGCCGCGATGGCGGCCAGCAGCGACAGGATGATGCCTTGGATGTCCACGAATGCGTTCCGCCGCGGCAGGGTGCCGCCCGGCGGTAAGTATACCAGCACGGGCGGGACGCAAGGCCAGGGCGCCGGGGCCGTGGATCAGGCGCCGGCGACGAGACGGGCGCGCTCGGCGGCCAGTGCGGGTTCGTCGAGGGCGATGCGGCGGGCGGCGGCAGCGGCGCGGGCGGTGGCCATGCGGGCTCTGGCGGGATCGGTCAACGCTGGGACCGCGCCCAGCACGGCGGCGGTGCCTTCGAGGTCGCCGGGGCAGTAGAGGGCGAGGTCGCAGCCCGCCGCGAGTGCGGCCGTGGCGCGCGATGCCGGAGGTCCGTCGAGCGCGTGCATGGCGAGGTCGTCGCTGACCAGCACGCCGCGGAAGCCGAGGCGGCCGCGGATGACCTGTTCGATGATGGTGGGGGAGAGGGTGGCGGGGCGCCCCTGATCCCAGGCCGGGTAGAGGATGTGGGAGGTCATCAGCCAGGGCAGGTCGGCGTTGGCGGCGAAGGGGAGCAGGTCGGCGTCCATGTCGTTTGCCGCGACCGTGGGCAACGCCTCGTGCGAATCGACCGTGGCGCGGCCGTGGCCGGGGGCGTGCTTGCCGACCGGCTGGATTCCCGCGGCGAGCAGGCCGGCGGCCATGGCGCGGGCCATGCGGGCGACCTCGGCGGGGTCCTCGGCGAAGGCGCGGTCGCCGATGACTTCGCTGGCGCCGGGCACGCGGCGGTCGAGCACCGGGGCGCAGATAGTGTCGAAGCCGGCCTCGGCGCATTGCCGGCCGATCAGGGCGCCCTGGAGAAAGGCGGCGCGCAGGGCCAGCGGCGGCGGGAGGCCACCGATCGCGCCGCACGGGGGATGGGCGCGCCAGTGCGGCGGGCGCAGGCGCGCGACACGGCCGCCCTCCTGGTCGAGCATCGTGACCGCGCCGGGGGGGAGGGTCGCGCGCAGGGCGGCGATGAGCAGCCGGAGCTGGATGGGGGTTTCGATGTTGCGGCGGAACAGGATCACGCCGGCGGGGGGATGCGTGCGCAGCAGGGCGGCTTCCTCCGGCAGGAGGGTGGGGCCGACGATGCCGACGATGGCGGCGCGGGTGTTGGCGGGGAGCATGCGTGAGGCTTAGCAACGCGCGCCGGGGTGGCATAGTGGGGGGAAACGCACGGAGACGCCGCCATGACCAGCTTGCCGAGCCGCCTGATCGAGCTGACCGCGATGGAGGCGGTGGGGCTGCTCCGCGCCGGGAAGGTCTCGCCGGCGGAACTGGTGGACGCTTCGGCGGCGCGGATCGCGGAGGTGGAGCCGGCGGTGAACGCGTTGCCGATCCTGTGCCTGGAGCGGGCGCGGGCGCAGGCCGGCACCGTGGGTACCGGCGCCGGACCTGGCTGGCTGGGCGGGTTGCCGGTTTCGGTGAAGGATTTAGATGAGGTGGCGGGGGTACGGCACACGATGGGCGGGTCGGTGCTGTTCGAGAACGTGGTCTCCACGGTGTCCAGCCCGATGGTGCAGGTGCTGGAGGGCAATGGAGGGATTCCGGTCGGGAAATCGAACTCGCCGGAGTTCGGGTTCAATGCCTCGACGATCAACGCGCTGCATGGACCGACGCGCAACCCCTACGACCTGCGGCTGACGGTGGGCGGTTCCTCCGGCGGAGCGGCGGCGAGCGTGGCGACAGGGGAGGTCTGGCTGGCGACGGGGTCGGACCTCGGCTCCTCGATCCGGCTGCCGGCGGCGTTCTGCGGGGTTGTCGGGCTGCGGCCCTCGCCGGGACGGGTGCCGCGGGGGCGGCGGGGGATGCCGTTCAGCACGCTGCCGGTGCTGGGTCCGATCGCGCGGACGGTGGGCGACGTGGCGCTGGGGCTGGAGGCGATGGTGGGGGAGGTTTGGAGCGATCCGCTGAGCCTGCCGTCCCGTCCCGGGGAGTTCTCCGCAGCGGTCGCGCGGCCGGTCGGTCCGGCGCGGGTGGCATGGTCGGCCGACCTGGGGGTGTCGCCCGTGGACCCGGAGATCGCGTCGATCTGCGCGGCTGCGGTGGCGCGGTTCGCGGAGGCGGGAGCCGTGGTGGAGGAGGCTTGCCCAGACCTGGCGCAGGCGGTGGAAGTGTTCCATGCCATCAGGGGGGTGAACCACCTGGCGGCGTTCGATCCGCTGGTGGCAGCCGAGGGCGAGCGGGTGATCCCGGAGATCCACGAGAGTCTCGCGCGTGCCCGCCGCGTGCCGATCGAGCGGTTCGCCTGGGCGGAGCGGGAGCGGGCGGCCATGTTCGGGCGGCTGATGGACTTCTTCGAGACGCACGACGTGCTTGTGTGCCCCGCAGCAGTGATGAAGCCGTTTCCGGCGCAGTGGCGGCGGGTGGACCGGCTTGGGAACCACCAGTTCGACAGCTACATCGACTGGATCGCCATCACGTTCGCGATCTCGCTGCTGGGGGTGCCGGTGCTGTCGCTGCCGGTCGGGTTCACTTCGGAGGGGCTGCCGGTGGGGGTGCAGATCATCGGGCGGCCGCGCGGGGATGCGGCGGTGCTGGCGGCGGGCGCGGTGCTGGAGCAGGTGATCGGGGCGAAGGGGCGGGTGCCGGTCAGCCCGCGAGCAGCAGCATGACACCGGCGACCGTGGCGGCGATGCCGACCCGGGCGGCTGGCGGCAGCGGGGCGCGGCCGGGCAGGAGACGCACCAGGGCGAGGGTGATCAGCGGGTAGGTGGCAACCAGCGGCGCGACCAGGGCAACCGGGCCGGCAGCGAGCGCCGCGTAGAGGGTCAGGACAGCACCGCCATTGCACAGTCCGACGCCGGCGAACCAGGCCAGGGCGGCGGCAGACGGTCGCGCAGCGCGTGTGGTGGCGATGACCACGAACGCGGAAACGGCGTACCCGATCGCGGCGGCGGCGAGCGGGCTCGGCCAGAAGGCGAGGCCCCATTGGGTGACAGGCTGCACCAGGCCGCGGATGGCGGCGGCGGCGAGCGGCAGGAGGGCCGCGGCCAACGGCCACGCCCCGTCGGTCCCGCGGGCCAGGGAGATCGCGGCGACGCCGGTGGCAATCGCGCCGAGGCCCACGGCCTGGGCCGGGCTGGGGACCTGCGCGAGCAGCAGCAGGGCGCCGAGCACGGCGAAGACCGGGGCGAGATTGCCAAGCGCGCCCGCGAGATTCGGACCGAGTCGTCGATTCGCCTCAAAGGTCAGCCGCGTGACGGCGACGGGAAAGACCAGACCGACTGCGGCGAAGATCGCGGCGCCACGCCAATCGGCCGTGCGGATGGTGGCGCCGGCCGGGGCGATGAGCACCAGGAACAGGGCGACACCGCCAAGGAGCGCGCCGGAGGCGAGGATGCTGACGCGGGCACCTGCTGCCGGCGGGGCGTGGCGCAGGGCGAACTGGGTGACGACGAGGGCGGCGCCAAACTGGCAGGCGGCCAGCAGGGCCAGGAGGACCGGCGCCATGCCGTGCGCCAGGCGGGGAAGACAGGCTAGAAGCTGGCGACCGTGCAGGTGCCGCCCTTGGCGCGCACACGATCGCAGAAGCCGCGGGCCTGGGCGGAATCGGCGAATCCACCGGTGCGCAGGCGCCAGATGGTCTTGCCGTCCCGTTCGACGCGGATGACCGCGGGGCGTCGGCCACCGAGCACGTCGGGCATGCGCTTCTCCAGCCGGCTCCACTCGCTGTGGGCCGCGCGTTCGGAGCCGACGGCAGCGAGCTGGACCTGCGTGTCGCTGGACGCCGGGGCGGGGCGCGCGGCCTGGGCGGGGGCTGGCGCGGGCGCCGGTGCCGGTCGGGCTGCCTGGGGGGCGACCTGTGCCTGGGGCACGGGCGCAATGGGGGCCGTGAGGGCAACAGGCTGGCCGGCCGGGCGCCCGGGGGTCACCGCTGGAGCGGTGGCCTGGGCGGTACTGACCGGGCGCGACGGAGCGGGGGGCGGGGTGGATGCGGTCGCAGCCTGCGCACGCTCCGCGGCCGCCTTCTCTGCCGCCTGCTTCTCGGCGGAGAGCTTCTCCTCGGCAAGCTTCTCCGCCGCCAGCTTCTCTGCGGCGGCCTTCTCGGCCTGGGCTCTCAGGGCCTCGGGCTTCGGTGCCTCGGGCGTGGGCGCCAGCGCCTGCCGTCCAGGAGTGGCAGGGTCTTCCAGGTCGGGGCCCTGCTGGGATTTCTCGGGCTTGATACGCAGCGGCCGGGCATCGGCCTCCACCACCGGTACACCACCGGACTTCCCGCCGGTCAGCGACCAGGCGCCGACCATGACAAGCAGCGCGGCGCCGATGCCGCCGGCGATGATGGCCAGCCTTCGCGTATTGGGGTCCATCCCCGGGCGGTGGCGCGGCGTGCGGTATGAGGTGTCGAGCTCGGCCATCGGACTGCCCATCTTTCGTTCGAGCAGCCCGGTCGGCCGCCCCTCAGCGCATTTCTTCGACCGGCGTGACGCCCATGACCGCCAAGCCGGACCGGATCACGGTCGCGGTTGCGGCCACCAGGGCGACGCGCGCCAGGGTGTCGGCACGTTGCTCGGCCTGCAGGAACCGCAGTGCAGCATCGTCCCTTCCACGGTTCCACAGCATATGAAAGTCGGCCGCTAAATCATAGAGGAAAAACGCAATACGGTGCGGTTCGCGGGCCAGGGCGGCGCCTTCGACAGTGCGCGGCCAGCTGGCGAGGCGGCGGATCAGGGCAAGTTCGGCTTCGTGACTCAGGCTTTCCAAAGCGACCCCCGCGAGGGCGGCCGGCGCCATGGCCTCCTGCCCGAGCATGTCCGCGGCCGCGCGCAGCACCGAGCGGCAGCGGGCGTGGGCGTACTGGACATAGAAGACCGGGTTTTCGCGGGTTTGCGCCACCGCCTGGGCGATGTCGAACTCCATCTGGGCGTCGGACTTGCGGGTGAGCATGGTGAAGCGGACCGCGTCTCGCCCCACTTCGTCGAGCAGGTCGCGCAGGGTGATGAAGGTGCCCGCGCGCTTCGACATGCGGACGGGCTCGCCGTCCTTGAGCACATGGACGATCTGGCAGAGCACAATGTCGAGCGTGGGGGCGGCGGCGGTGCCGTCGCCGAGGGCCTTCACGGCGGACTTCATGCGGCTGACATAGCCGCCGTGGTCGGCACCCCAGATGTCGATCATCACCTGGGCGCCGCGACGGACCTTGTCGGCGTGGTAGGCGATGTCGTTGGCGAAGTAGGTGTTGCTGCCGTCGGATTTGCGCAGCGGACGGTCGACGTCGTCGCCGAATTGGGTGGCGCGGAACAGGGTCTGCTCGCGGGGTTCCCAGTCGTCCGGTGTCTTGCCCTTGGGCGGTTCGAGGACGCCTTCGTAGATGAGCCCGCGTGCGCGCAGGGTCTCGATCGTGGCGTCGGCGGCCCCGGCCTCGACCAAGGCGCGCTCGGAGGAAAACACGTCCTGCTCGACGCCGAGCAGGGCGAGGTCTTCGCGGATGGAGGCCATCATCAGTTCGAGCGTGGTGTCGCGGACGATGGGCAGCCACGTTTCCACCGGCCCGACATGTCCGCCCGGTTCGGCGAGACTGTCGCCGTGGGTGGCCTTCAGCGCCTCGCCGACCGGGACAAGGTAGTCGCCGCGGTACTGCAGGCCGCCGGGGACCATCTGGGCGTATTCGTCCTCGGTGAGCGGCGTGCCGATAGCCTGGAGGTAGCGCCAGTAGGCGGCCCAGGCCAGGGCCAGGACCTGGTTGCCGGCATCGTTGATGTAGTACTCCTTGGTGACCGCGAAGCCGGCCTTGGCAAGGAGGTTCGCGAGCGCGTCGCCGACCACGGCGCCACGGCAGTGGCCGATATGCATCGGGCCGGTGGGGTTGGCGGAAACGTATTCGACGTTCACGCGCACCCCCTGCCCCACCGTGCCGTCGCCATACGACTCGCCCTGGGCGAGGATGGCGGGAACTTGGGCACGCCAGGTGGATTCGGCGAGTCGAAGATTGACGAATCCAGGCCCGGCGACGGCAGCCTCAGCAATGTCGGGGTCATCGCGCAGGCGGGCGACAAGGGCATTCGCGATCTCCTGCGGTTTGCGGCCCGCCGGCTTGGCCACGACCATCGCCGCGTTGGTGGCCATGTCGCCGTGGGCCTGCTCGCGCGTCGGTGTCACCTCGACGCGGGCCAGAGCATCGGGCGGCAGGCCGGGAAGATCGGCGCGCAGGGCGGCCAGCACGCGATCGCGTAGGGCGGAGAACAGGTTCGTCATCGGGGTTCCAGACGTCGTCAGGCGGAGTGGGAGATGTCGGTGAGGCGCAGGTGCTCGTCGCGGGCGTAGCGGTCCGTCATGCCGGCGACGTAGTCGCAGACGGCAGTGGCCGCGCGGGCCGTTCCGCCCTCCCCTGCCCGTCCGCGCCAGTCGGCGGAGAGCAGGCCGGTGTCGGCGTGGAGCAGGGCGAAGACCTCGTTGGTGATGCGCTTGGCCTTGGCGACCATGCGGTTGACGCGCCAGTGGCGATACATGTGCGCGAAGAGGAACTCCTTGATCACCCGGTTGGCCTCGGCCATCGCGGGGCTGAAGGCAACAACCGGGCTGCGGGCGCGGCGGATCGCGTCGGAATCGCCCGGGTCCAGCTTGGCGATCCGGCGGCGTGTTTCGGCGATGAGGTCGGTGACCAGGGCGTTGATGACGCGGCGGATGGTTTCGTGGCGCAGGCGCTGGGGCGGGACATCAAGGCTGGACATGCGCGCGGCCGCCAGCGCTTCGCCGACCACCGGGACGTGACGGATCTCGTCGACGGTGAACAGTCCGGCGCGCAGCCCGTCGTCGAGGTCGTGGGAATGGTAGGCGATGTCGTCCGCCAAGGCGGCTACCTGGGCCTCGACGGAGGCGTGGGTGTGGAGTTCCAGCTTGTGGCGCTCATCGTATTGGGCGACGTAGGCTGGGGGGCGGCGCAACGGGCCGTTGTGCTTGGCCAAGCCTTCCAGCGTCTCCCAGGTGAGGTTCAGGCCGTCGAAGGCGGCGTAGCGCGCTTCCAACAGGGTGACGACGCGCAGGGATTGCGCGTTGTGATCGAAGCCGCCGAACGGCTTCATCGCGATCGCCAGCGCCTCCTCTCCGGCATGGCCGAAGGGGGGGTGGCCGAGGTCGTGGGCCAGGGCGAGCGCCTCGGTGAGGTCCTCGTCGAGGTCGAGCTCGCGGGCGATGGAACGGGCGATCTGGGCGACCTCGAGGCTGTGGGTCAGGCGGGTGCGGAAGAAATCGCCCTCATGGTTGACGAAGACCTGCGTCTTGTATTGCAGGCGGCGGAAGGCGGTGGAGTGGACGATGCGGTCGCGGTCGCGCTGCCACGGGCTGCGGCCGGGCGATTCGGGCTCGGGATGAAGGCGGCCGCGCGCGGTTTCGGCGCGCACCGCCCAGGGGGCGCGGGGTCCTGCCGTCATGGGACCGGGCTCCTGTGGGCCGGGGTCATGCGCCGCCACCTTGTCATGCTGCGGTGCGGATACACAAAGCCGGGGGCGGCATCAATCCGACGTCGCGTGATGCCCCTTCAATCCGGCCTCCGCTTGTCCTATTTAGAACGCATGGACACGCACATGGTTGACGCTCCTTTCCGGCTGAGTGCGCGCGCGGCGGCGCAGATCAGGGCAATCGTGCAGGGCCAACCGCCCGGCGGGCCGGAGGCGCTGCGGGTTGCGGTGCTGGCCGGCGGGTGCAGCGGGTTCCAGTATCGCTTCGAACTGGACGGCGCACGGGCCGAGGACGATCTGGTGGTGGAGCGGGACGGGGCGGTGGTTCTGGTCGACCCGGCGAGCCTCGATCTGCTGGCGGGTTCGGAACTCGATTATTCCGATGCACTGATGGGCGCGCACTTTACCGTTCGCAATCCGAATGCCGCCTCGGCCTGCGGCTGCGGCACAAGTTTCTCGGTGGAATAGCGGCGCCGGATCGCGACCATGCGGGTCGCCACCTGGAACGTCAATTCGATCCGCCAGCGCGAAGGGCATGTGGCCCGCTGGCTGGAGCGCGTGCAGCCGGACGTGCTGTTCCTCCAGGAACTGAAATGCGAGGCGCCGGTGTTTCCGGGGGGCACCTTCAAGGCGCTGGGCTACGACGTCGAAGTGGTAGGGCAGAAGGCCTATAATGGCGTGGCAGCCCTGGCGCGGGTTCCGTTTGCCGTGGTGCACCGCGCGTTGCCCGGCCTGCCGGAGGACGACGCCCAGGCGCGCTATGTGGAGGTCGCGGTCGGCGGCATCACGATGATCGGGATCTACCTGCCGAACGGCAATTCCGGCGGCGACGCCGGCTACGCGTACAAGCTGGCCTGGATGGCCGCATTGCGGGCGCGGGCGGCGGCATTGTTGGCCGATGACGTGCCATTCCTGATCGCCGGGGACTACAATGTGTGCCCGACCGACGCCGATTTCGCGCCCGGGGCGATTTCGGCCACCGATGCGCTGGTGCGGCCGGCCACGCGGGCCCAGTTCCGCGCGCTGGAATGGCTGGGGCTGACGGATGCGGTGCGCGCGCTGCAGCCCGCGGGGCCGGTATTCACCTACTGGGACTACCAGGCGGGCGCTTGGCCGCGTGACCTGGGGCTGCGGATAGACCATGTACTGCTGTCTCCAACCCTGGCCGAGCGGCTGGTGGCAGCCCACCCCGATCGCGAGGAACGTGGGCGCGAGCAGCCATCGGATCATGTGCCAGTGGTCGTCGAGATCGCGACCTGAGGTTCAGCGCCAGTGAGCGCGACGCCAGGCCCAATCGCCGGATATGCGAACCCAGCTGCCCGGCAGGTAGCGGGTGGTGCCGGGGCGCCGGATCACGTGGCGGCCGGTCTGCCACGTGTAGCGTTCGGCCGCTGGGTCCCACTGCCAACTGCCTGGCTGCCAGACAAGACGCTCGGTGGGCGGCTTCGGGGGCGTCGTTTCGACCCTGCGCGGCGGGACTGGCGGGACACCGACTGGCTGCGGCAATGCAGGCGCCGGAACGATCAGACATGACAGCACCGCCACCGCCCACATTGTTGGGCGGCAGCGTGGTGAGGAGAACTTGGGCCTAGGCGGGGGCGTCCTCATGGGGTGCCGTCAGGCTGACTGCCGCGTTGCCATGCCCGTGCCTGCGGCGACGGGAAATGGCGAAGCCGAGGAGCGCGGTGCCGAACACCATGATGGTGCCAGGCTCGGGGACAGTCCACTGCAGGTTGTAGACGTAGACGGTGCCGGTGTTGTTTAGGGCAACCCCCTCGTCGGTCTGGATGCGGAGCTGGGCGACGTTGAAGTTGTTGGCGAGCTGGTTGAACTGAACCGAGATCGTTCCCGCGATGCCGCCATTCTCGGCGCTCTTGATGGTGGCCGATGTACCGTTGCTGCTGTTGAACCCATCGAGGGTGAAGCTGTATTCGTTGTTCCCGACGATGCTGATCGAGGTCAGCGACAGCATCGTCAGGTCCGGCAAGCCAAGGTCGGGGGTGATGTTGCTGATAAGCAGGTTCTGCTTGGTCAGGCCGCCGACAAAGTCGCCGAACATGATCGTTCCGCCGAACACCTCGCCCTGATTGGCGCCGGTGCCGGTGGTGGTCGTGGTTGCGCCGTTCGTGGTGAACTCGGACTGGTAGACAGGTCCGACGCCCGAGGCGGTCACCGTCGCGGCCAGGGTGCCGCCGGCGTTGGAGGCGTTCGTGCCGTTGTCGAGCGAGACGTCGACCGTAGTGGACGTGGTGCCGCGCGCGGTCGGGGCGTAGGTGAATGAGAAGGTCTGCGACGTGACGGCACCATTGCCGAAATTGCTGTCATTCAAGCCGGTGGCCCCGTTGAGGGAGCCGCCCGAGCCGGTGAAGGTTCCGGTGGAGGACGCCACGGTGCCGGTGAGGTTGTAGACCGCCGTCTTGCCGGCGAGGTTGCCATCGCCGGTATTCGCCACTGTCAGGGAGACGGTGCCGGACGTGCCGACCCGGACTTCAGTCGTGCTGGAGGAAAGGCTCGCCACCGGCGCCACGGTCTGGCCGGTGAAGGTGTAGGATGCGACCTGGCCCCCGGCGTTGTTGTTGAGGGTGCTGCCGTTGGTGAAGCTGGCGGTGATCGTTGCCGTGGACGACGCGCCTCGCGTGGTTCCGGTGTAGGTTGCGGTGAAGGCCGCAGAGCTCGACGCCGCAGGGGCGGAGCCCTTGGTGTCCGTCAGGTTCAGCGAGGCGGTGCCAGGGGAGACCACGAAGCCGGTGCCGGCACTGCTGGTGACGGAACCCTGCAAGTTGTAGGGGCTGGTGAGGGACAGATTGGTTCCCGTTGGCGCCGCAAGGTTGCCGTCGCCAATATTCGAGACGGTCACGGTGCCGGACGTGGATGTGCCCGGCAGTACGTAAAGTTGCGTAGCGGTCGCCGACGTGGACTGAACCGGCGCCACCCAGTTGGCAATAAGGGTAATATTCGTCGTGTCGGTCGGGGAGTCCTTTCCCCCGCCGGACAGGGTGCCGAAGACCTGGAACGTGTTGGTGACCGAACTGCCCCTCGTCATCGTGGCGGAGGGAGAGTAGGTGAAGGTGCTGACGAGCGACGGCGTGGGATTGTTGATGGTGCCGACGTTGGTGGTGGCCCCCCAGCCGGCCGTCGTGGTGACGGGGCTCAGCGCGATCAGCACGTTCTTGGAGGCGTCTGCGCGCGCAAGTGACATGGTCGTCGAATAGGTCGACGTGATCGTGGTCGGGCTGACGAGCAGGTAGCCCACTGTGGGCGAGGGCGATGTGCTCAACCCACCCGAGCCGACGCCGAGATACAGTGTTTCCGTGGTGTAGCCGGTGACGGTGGAGCCAGTCAGGATCGGTTGGCCGATCGTGATATTGTTGACCGAATACAGCACCGCCGAGTGCGCTGGAGTCGCTACGGCCATCATGCCGGCGACCGAGGCGACGAGCAGTGCGCCAGCAGGGCGCATAGTAAACGATGCCACCGTAGAAGGGCTGGCCGTCGCATGTGCCAGCGTGGGGGTCACTGTTGCCGTGGCGAGCGAAGTCGAGGAAAGGAGCGACTGTTTCACCGAATTCCGTTCCAAAAATAGATGCAGCCGGGGCTGTGCGCGGCAGCAGCGGGATTCGCCGCGACAGGCCTGATAATCACAGGCATCGGGTGCGTAACATGAGCATGCGATCAGGTCAATTTTGATCTCAGACAACGCGGATTGCTCCACCTCATGATCCAGAGGCAGAGTGCGAAGCGAAATACATTTTGTTACATATTAGCGCATGCAATGCTCGAAAAGCGGGCCGGATCTCCTTTTGCGGGCACCCACACGCCGGATGCAGCGGTTCTAGAACAATTGGACCTGGTCTTATGTTCGCCGGGGTTGGGCTCGCTGTCGGCTACTTCTGTCCCTCCTCTTCTGCGGTCGCCCCGGCAGCGCGGCGACGAGCTGCGCTGCGCCGACGCGCGAGCGCCAGACCGAGCAAGCCGGTCCCAAGCACAAACATCGTGCCAGGCTCCGGCACGACGCCGCCAGGGCCAGAGCCCAGCCCAGAGCCGCCTACGAGGTTGTAGACGTAAACCTGCGAGCCCATCACACCGAGGGCCGATTCCTCGTCGGTTCGGATCTTGAGCTGCGCCTGCCCGTCGCCTCCGGTCTTGGAGACGAACTGCACCGCGATCTTACCGAGTTCGGCGCCGTAGTTGATGGCGTTCAGCGTCGCGGTCTGGGTCGTGCTGGAGAACACCCCGCCATTTCCGGTGAAGAAGTCGGACAGGCTGAAGGAGAATTCGCTCGCCGCGTCGCCAATGATCTGCGCAGTGATGGTCAGGCGAGTCGCGGCAGCGGAGAAGATGTCGTTGGAGATGTTGCTCACCAGCAGCGTCTGCGTGGCGACGCCGCCGCCGATGCTGTTGAACTCGATCTGGCCACCATTGCTGATCGTGTTGCCGGCGGTGTTGAGCGCAGCGGCATAGTCGGGGCCGACGGCCGTACCGGTGAGCGTTGTCGTCTTGGCACCCCCGGCATTGGTGTTGCTCGCGCCGTTGGCAAGGTTGGTGACGACATCCGTGCTGGTGGAGCCGCGCGCGGTGGGCGCGTAGGTGAAGGAGAATGTCTGCGACTTGGAGCCGGTGCCGTAGTTATCCGCGAGGCCGGTCGCGCCGCTGATCGCCGTGCCGGTGCCGCCTGTGAGGGCACCGCCGCTGCCGCTGATGACACCGCTGGCACTGCCGACGGTGCCGCGCAGGTTGGTCAGCAAGGTGGACCCGTTGTCGGTGCCGGCACGATTGCCGGTGCCGGTATTGGAGACGGTGAGGTTGATGGTGCCCGAGGTCCCGGCGCGCACCGTGACAGGTGTTGCCGAGATGCTGGCGAGCGGCGCCACGCCAGTGGTCGTAACCGTAACCTGCTGCGCGACCGGGGTGTTCGTGGTTCCCGACTTCTTCGCGGAGTACGTGAAGCTGCCGGAGAAAGCCCCGGTGGTGGCGGGCCGCACCGCGACGGAGAAGACGTCCCGTCGGGAGGTTCCGCCAGAAATGTCGCTCCTGCCCGAAACCGTCAGCCCGCTGGTATTGGAAACGAGGCCGGTGGCCAAGCCATAGCTCTGGAGGTTGTAGGCATACAGGGAGCGGCTGAAGCCAGCGCTGTCGAGCAGGGTGTAGCCGACGCCCGACGTGATCTTGTCACCGACGACGACCGATGTGACGTTCGCCGCGCTGGAACTGTCGGTCGTGGTGATCTTGAAGAGAGTCGCCTGCGCAGGATTGGCGAGCACGGTCCAAAGGACCGCGACCGGTGTTGCTGAACGCAACGATGCCCTTACGACATGCATCCTGGCACCTGCAATTGATCGGACAGACGCTACGCCCGCCCTGTTAAAAAAATCTAAACGTCCCGCCCCAGGAACGAGGGGCCACTCTGGTTCACGCAACTTAACGTAACTCTAGATGCCTCTTTGTAATCGAGTGGCGCCGTTTGTGTCAATCCGTTTCGCATCGCACCATGCTGCGCCGAGCGCGCATGGGCGCTCCTCACCCACGAAGCAGGCGTCAATGCAGCGCATGTCGACCGTGTTCCGTCCTGCCTCGCGGATCGGCTGGACCCGGATCGGTTACGATGCCGAGCAGCCACGCCGTCGAGTCGAGTGCGGTGGCGAAGTCGGCACCGGCGACGTCGTCGACGCAGGCGACGAACGACGCTCGCTGGCATTCGCGCTCGCAATGGGGCACTGGGCCAGAATCACGTGAAGCGCGTGCCTATCGGCACTCAAACGCGCATACGGGCCATATGAAGGCCCGAGCGACGGTCGCGGCATCGGATGACGTTATGGCCTCTGCCGATGGCGCCGCAGCCGTTCACTTCGTGAGGTCCAGCCGCCCATCCGCCGATGCGGATGGGCCGACCGGCATCAGGTGATGCGGCCGAGGGCAGCGTCCAGCCGCTCCATCTCGGCCTCGGCCGTGGCGAGGCGCTCGCGGTTCTCCTCGACCACCTCCTCCTTCGCGCGGGCCACGAAATCCGCGTTGGACAGCTTCTTCGTGATCTTCGCCGCCTCATCGGCGAGCTTTGCCCGCTCCTTGCCCAGGCGCGCGCGCTCCGCGTCGAGGTCGATCAGGCCCGCGAGCGGGATGACCACGGTCGCCTCGCCCACGACTGTCTGGGCCGAGCCGGGCGGGATATCGCCGGACAGCGCCTCGAATGCCGACGCGCGGGCCATGCGCCCGATCACCTCGATCCAGCGATCGCCACGCGCCAGCGACTCGGGGGCGGCATCCTTAAGCAGCACCGGGGCCAGGCGCGAGGGCGGAACATTCATCTCGGCGCGGACGGTGCGGACCTCCGAGATGAGCTTGATCACCCAGTCCAGCTCCACCCGCGCTTCCGCCGCGGCAGGAACGGCGAAGGGCGTTGGCCAGGCGGACGCGATGAGGCTGCAGGGCGCGCCATAGCCGAAGCGGTCCCACAGTTCCTCGGTCACATAGGGCATGGCCGGATGGAGCAGGCGCAGCACCTGGCCGAACACCCAGGCGGCGGTGCGGCGCGTTTCGGCCGCCGCCTCGGTATCGGGCGTTGCCAGCACCGGCTTGGCGAGTTCGAGGAACCAGTCGCAGAACGATAGCCAGGTGAAGCGGTAGCCGGCGGCGCCGTAGTCGTTGAAGCGATAGGCCTCCAGCGCCGTGGTGGCCTCGGCCACGGCATCCGACAGCTCGGCCATGATCCAGCGGTTCAGCGGCAGCGTCGCGTCGGCCGGAGTGAAGCCCGCATCAGGCGTCACCTGGTTCATTTCCAGGAAGCGGGCGGCGTTCCAGATCTTGGTGACGAAGCTGCGATAGCCCTCGACCCGCTGCGGCCCGAGCTTCACGTCGCGGCCAGGGCCGGTGAGCGAGACAATGGTGAAGCGCAGCGCATCGGCCCCGAACCGGTCGATCAGATCCAACGGGTCGATCACGTTGCCCTTGGACTTGCTCATCTTCTGGCCGCGCTCATCGCGCACCAGCCCATGGATGTGCACCGTCTTGAACGGCACCTCGCCCATGAAGTGGATGCCCATCATCATCATGCGGGCAACCCAGAAGAAGATGATGTCGAACCCGGTGACCAGCACGTCACCGGGGTAGTAGCGGGCCAACTCCTTGGTCTGCTCCGGCCAGCCCAGCGTGGAGAACGGCCAGAGCGCGGAGCTGAACCAGGTATCGAGTACGTCGTCGTCCTGGGTCAGCGGCGTCGGCGCGCCGTAGTGCGCCAGGGCGGCGGCCAGGGCCGCTTCCTCGTCCTTCTCGACAAACACGGCGCCATCTGGCCCATACCATGCGGGAATGCGATGCCCCCACCAGAGCTGGCGGGAGATGCACCAGGGCTGGATGTCGCGCATCCAGGCGAAGAACGTGTTCTCCCACTGCTGCGGCACGAACTTCGTGCGCCCCTGCTCCACCGCCTCGATGGCCGGCTTGGCCAGCACGGCGGCGTTGGCATACCACTGGATGGTCAGCAGCGGTTCGATCGGCACGCCGGAGCGATCGCCGTGCGGCACCTGGTGGATGTGCGGCTCGACCTTGGCGAGGAGTTCCAGGCGTTCCAGCTCGGCGACGATCGCCTTGCGCGCCATGCCACGGTCCAGGCCCGCAAGCGTGTGGATGAACGCGCCGTCAGCCACGCCCTCGGCGGTAGTGATGTCGGCGGCGATCTCGTCGAGAATCACGCACGCCTGCCGGTCCAGGATCGAGGGCATCGGCAGGGAATGGCGCTGACCGACGGCGAAGTCGTTGAAATCATGCGCGGGCGTGATCTTGACCGCGCCCGTGCCCTTCTCCGGGTCGGAATACTCATCCGCCACGATCGGGATGCGGCGGCCGACCAGCGGCAGGATCACCCGCTTGCCGATGAGGCCGCGGTAGCGCTCGTCCTCGGGGTGAACGGCAACCGCGGTGTCGCCCAGCATCGTCTCCGGTCGGGTCGTGGCAACCGTGATGAACTGTCCGGGCTCGCCTTCGACGGGATAGTTGATGTGCCAGAGGTTGCCGCGCACCTCCTGGTTCTCCACCTCGAGGTCGGAGATGGCGGACTGGAACTTCGGATCCCAGTTGACCAGCCGGCGGTCGCGGTAGATCAGCCCCTGCTTGAACAGCGTGACGAATACCTCGCGCACCGCGGCCGACAGCCCGTCATCCATGGTGAAGCGTTCGCGCGGCCAGTCGAGCGAGGCGCCGAGGCGGCGCAGCTGGCGCGTGATGGTGCCGCCGGACTCGCCCTTCCACTGCCAGACGCGATCAAGGAACTTCTCGCGGCCGAGGGTCTGTCGGGTGGTGCCCTCCTCGCCCAGCAGCCGCTCGACGACCATCTGCGTCGCGATGCCCGCATGGTCGGTGCCTGGCTGCCACAACGCGTCGCGGCCCTGCATGCGGCGCCAACGGATCAGCGTGTCCTGGATGGTGAAGGTCAGCGCGTGGCCCATGTGAAGGCTGCCGGTGACGTTCGGCGGCGGGATCATGATGGTGTAGGGCGCGGCATTGCTGTCGGGCGCGCAGGCGAAGCTGCCCGCGCCCTCCCATCCGGCATACAGCCGCAATTCGGTTTCAGCAGGGGAATAGGTCTTGTCGAGCATGGTCAGGGGATCCCGGAACGGGCGGTCGGACAGGAAGGGGCGAGGCGCCGGGCGGCGGGGCGCGGCAGGCTGCGGCGGTCAGCCTACCGCGCGGCCTACGACGCGATCGATCTCGGCCCGAACCAGGCGTTCGACCATCGGCGGCAAATGGGTATCCAGCCACGCCGCGAGCAGGGGGCGGATCTCGTCGCGCACCATGTCCTCCAGCGTCGGGCCGCCGCGATAAACCGGCGTGTGAGCGGATTGGCGCCCGGATTCGAGCGTGCGCAGCAGCGAACTGACCGAGCTTGCGGTCGCGGCCTCCGCCTCCGGCGCAATCAGCCGGTCCGGGCTTGGTGGCGCCGCGGCCATCACCGGCGGCGGAACCGGGGCCTGAACCGGCGCCGGCTCGGGCGCGGCAACGGGCATCACCTCCAGCGGCTCGCCGGGGGCGGACATGGCCTCGATCATCGCGGCAACGTCATCCTGTGCCGGCGTGGCCGGTGCAGGCTCCGCCTCGGGCGGCGGCTCGGCCACCAGCATCGATTCGTCGAGCGGAATTACGTCCGGCTCCTCGGCGGCGGGCGCGGCCGGGGCGGCGTCGACGGGCGGCGGATCCGCCTTGGCCGCAGGCGCCTCATCCTCGCTCAGGATGCGGCGGATGGAGGCGAGGATATCCTCCATCGAGGGGTCCGGCGCGCCGCCTCCAGCAGGAGTGGCCCCGGGAGTCTGCGGAGGAACGGATGCACTCATGATGTCGCCATGCCTCTCATATTCCTGCCTCGCGCCTGTCCGGCGGTGCCGCCGCGCAGTCCCGGGTAACGCGTCGCGGGACGCGCGGGGTCCGCCCGACGGGTAGGCAAGCGGTCAGCGGCCAGGTTGGTCGGTGGCGTAGTCGCCGGTGCCGATCAGCCGGTTGCGGACCGCCCTGTAGTACGCGGTTTCGTCATACAGGGGCACGTTCAGGTTAAGATCGCGTGCCGTCAGCCGCCCGGTCGCGGCCGCCACGGCATAGGAGGCGTTGATCAGCGTGCCCAGGTTGCGCACCAGCGTGACGCGGGAGTTGAGCAGCCGCTGCTCCTCGTTCAACACGTCGAGCGTCGTCCGGCTGCCCACGATGGCCTCGCGCTGCACGCCTTCCAGCGCGATCTCGTTCGAGCGAATCTGCTGGCGCGTGCTCTCGATGGTCGCACGGGACGAGACGTAGTTGTTCCACGCCTGCGTCACCTGCTGGATGGCCTGGCGGCGCGCATCGTCAAGTTGCTGGCGGCTCAGCTGCTGCTGCTGGCGCGCCTGGCGGATGGCGGCATATTCGCCGCCGCCCTGGTACAGCGGAACGCTGAGCACCATCAAAACCTGCGCAACCTTGGTGGTGAGGTCCTTCTGCTGCACGTCCTCGTTGCGCGCCAGCGAGCCCTGCACACTGAGGTTGGGCATCAGGCGCGCATACTGGATGTCGAAATTGTCCTTCGCGGCGGCATCGCTGAAGAGGGCGGCCACCACGTTCGGGTTGTTGTCGGCGGCAAGCGCGCGGGCGTCATCGAACGAACGGACCGGCAGCTTGAGCGGCTGCGGCTCCACCAGCCGCTCCGGGGCAGGTTCGCCGATCACCTGCAGGAAGCGCGAGCGGGCGACCTGCACCTCGCCCTCGGCAGTCTGCCGGTCGGCAACTGCCCCGGCCAGCGCGGCCTCGGCCTGGGCCACGTCGGTGCGGGTGATCTCGCCGACGCGAAACCGCTCCCGCGTCGCCTGCAGCTGGCGGGTGAGAACCTGCTGGTTGTTGATCCGCAAGGCGAGAACCTGCGACGTCTGGATGACCAGCACATAGGCGTCCACCGCGTTGGTGAAGGCCGTCTGCTCCGTGCCGATCAGCGTGGCGCGCTGGGCCATCACCTGGTTTTCGGCGCGGTTGGTGCCGGCGCGGGTGGCGCCGCCGCGAAACAGCGGCTGGCTGACCGTCAGCGACTGGTTGTTGGAGCCGCGCAGCGCATTGCTCTCGATGGTCCGGCCGGGGGTGATGGCGGTCGGGCGGACGTATTGCTGCGTGGTCCCGTCGATGTAGCCGGCATTGGCGCTGATGGTCACCGTCGGACGCCAGCCGGCCAGCGCCTGGGGCACGTTCTCGTCGATCGCCCGAAGCTGGGCGCGCCCCGCCAGGAGCGTCGGATTCGTCGCGTAGGTGAGGGCGAGCGCGTCGTTCAGCGTGCGCAGCTGGGCCGAGGCGGGCGCCCCGGGAAACGCCGCAACAATGGCAGCCGCGCCAGCGCCCAACAGGGCCCGAAACGCGCTGTGCCGACCGGTCTTGTGCCCATCACGCATGCAACAGCCACTCCTGCTATCCTGGCCATTCCCGGCGGAGGCCGGGGCGGACCACGCACCGCACCATTTGCCACAGCCAGCCGCGCCGCGCCACGCCCAAGCGCGGGACGCCGCCTAGAAGACGAAGCCGGGCTCGCGCTGAAGCATCGGCAGCAATGGCACGGCACAATCGAAGACCGGTTGCGGGTTCAGCCGCCCGCCCCCGGCCGTGCTGGCCAGCACCGCCTGCCCGACCCGCGCGCCCGGCTGCAGCACAGCCACCAGCCGGCCGCCCTCGGCGCGCAGTTGGCCTGGCAGGGCCGCGGGGATTTCGGGCACCGCCCCTTCGATGAGAATCACATCATACGGCGCCCCCGCCTTCCACCCCTCGGCCAGCGCCCCCTCCACGATACTCACCGACGAGGCGATGCCCGGCAGCACCGCCCGCGCGACGGCCAGCAGCCCAGGGTCCTGCTCCAGCGCCGTCACCGTCGCACCGCAAGCCGCCAGCAGCGCCGCGCCATAGCCGGTGCCGGCCCCCACCACGAGAACGCGGTCGCCCGCCTGCACCGCGGCGATCTGCACCATGCGGCCGATCACCATCGGCTCGATCAGGTAGCGCCCGCCGCCCAGCGGCACGTCCTCATCGCTGTAGGCCAGCGGCGCGCGAGCGGGCGGCACGAAGCGCTCGCGCGGCAGCTCCCGCATGGCCGCGATGATCCGCACATCGTTGACCTTGTTGGGCCGCACCTGGCCGTCCACCATCAGGGCGCGGGCGGCGGCATAGTCCACATCGGCATTCGACATCGGGGGCATCCGGGAAGGTCTGCGGGAGGCCCGTTATAGGTGCCCACCCCTGCAAGCGCAAAGATGCGGCCATCGGCGCACCGATCCCGCCAGGACAAGCCGCCAAAACGGCAACGCCGCGCCCCTTGACCCGGCGGCCCGGCGCGGCCATTAACCGCCTATCACCCCGGTGAGGTCCGGTGGCAGAGTGGTGATGCAGCGGACTGCAAATCCGCGAATGTGGGTTCGATTCCCGCCCGGACCTCCACCCATGCCGCGGCGGATATCTACTCCCACGTCAGTTCCGCCCACAGCCTGCGCCCATGCGGCCGCGGGTCGTGCGCCAGCCGGCATTCGCCATCCAGCACCATGGTGGCGCGCGTCGCGGCGTCGTAGGCCGGCCAGTCAGGCAGCGCTCCATGCGCCGGCCGGCCGGTGCGGGCGAATGCGATCCAGGTTTCCGCCATCAGCGCAGACAGGCGAAACGCATCGGCGCGATCGCCATGGGCGCGGGTAAGGTCGAGCGTATCGAACACGAACGGCACGTCGAGTGCGTGCGGCGATTTCAGCCTCCCCTCGTGCACCGGCGTTTCCCACTCGAAGGAATACATGAACACCGGCGCCGCACGCAGTGCTGCCTGCCGCTCGGCAACCACGAGGGAGCGGATGCGAAACTCGGCGTCCGTCTTGATGGCGATCAACAACTCGGCCGGGTTCATGCCGGGCTCGGCCGCGCGATAGGCAGCGATGACGCGGTCCGCGGCGTCGCCGGCCAGGAGGGCGACCCGCCGATGCAGTTCCGCCTCGTCCAGCGTGCGGAACCACATCGCGTTGTCGGTGGCGACGAAGCTCGCGGACTCGTCCTTCATGTCGCCGATCAGCAGCGGGACATGGGCCGAGAGCGCGGTCGCGTCCGGCGCGAACGGCTGGCGCGGCAAAACCTCGCCGTCCACCACGGGGCCGAACGGATAGCGGTCGAACAGCGGCCGCCTTGCCGGGCCAAGCGCCTTCTGGGTCACCGGCACTGCGGCCAGCAGCCGCGCCAGCGGCACAGTCGCCAGCCCGGACGCATCGGTGCCGAGCTCGCGCAGCACGGCCTCGGTCAGCTTCGCCGCCCGGTCGCGGGTGCGGTGCAGCACTACGGCGCCGCTCTGCACCACGGCGCGGTGGAACAGGCCCTGCGCGGCCGGCATCGCCATCAGCGTGCACACCTTGCCGCCGCCGCCGGACTCGCCGAACACCGTCACGCAGCCGGGATCGCCGCCAAAGGCGGCGATGTTGTCGCGGACCCACTCCAGCGCCGCGACGATGTCGAGCATGCCGGCATTGCCGGAGTGGCGATATTCGGCGCCCGCCGCGGCCGAGAGGTCGAGGAAGCCGAGAATGTTGAGCCGGTGGTTGACGCACACCACCACCACATCCCCGCGCCGTGCCAAGCGGCTGCCGCGGGTGCGCTCGCCATTGCCAGTGCCGTAGCTGAAGGCGCCGCCGTGCAGCCACACCATCACCGGGCGCTTCGCGCCATCGGCCGCCGGCGTCCAGACATTCACGGTCAGGCAGTCCTCGCTCGGCGGCGAGCTGTCGCCAACCCCGTAGAGATCGGCGAGCTCCGGGCGCGAGGCAGGGCGCAGCCCCATCTGCGGCGCATGGCCGGCATAGGCGGTGGCATCGCGGATACCGGGCCACCCGGCAGGCGGCGAGGGCGGGCGGAACCGCGCCGAACCGGTGGTGCTGGCGCCGTAGGGCACGGACTTGAAGGCGGCAACGCCGTCGATCACGGTGCCGCGCACGCGTCCCGCCCGGGTCTCGACCACCGGCCCCGCCGCATCGCCCATATCGTTCGCCATGTCAGCCCCCTCGACCCCACCCGATGCAGCATGGCGCCCGAGGCGGGCGGAGTCGATGCACGCGGATCAGTCGGCGGCGGGAGCGGCGGCCACGACCGCGTGCCCGTCGACGAGGCGGCCCATGCGCTCCTCCAGCTGGGCAATCGTGAAAGGCTTGCGCATCACCTCGTCCGCGCCGATCGATTCGGCGGTCTGCGATTCGGCGTTGCCGGTCACCAGCAGCGCGCGCAGGCCGGGATGCAGCACCTGCGCCGCCTGGATCAACGAAACCCCGTTCATGCCGGGCATCACGTAGTCCACCAGCATCAGGTCGAAGGCCGGCGCATGCCCGCTGTCGAGCACGGCCAGCGCCTCGGACCCGTCGGCCGCAACGACCACCTCGTGGCCGCGCTCGCGCAGCATCTCGGCCGTCATCTCGCGCACCGCGCGGTCGTCGTCCACCACCAGCACATGCAGGCGCCGCAGCTGCGCGCGCGCCTCGCGCCCGGCTTCCGCCCGGGTGCCGACGGTGGTCTCGCCGGCACGTGGCAACAAAACGGTCACGGTGGTGCCGAAGCCGGGGCTGCTGGCGATCCCGGCATCCCCCCCGGACTGCACGGCAAGGCCATGCACCTGCGATAGGCCCAGCCCCGCGCCCTCCCCCTGCGGCTTGGTCGTGAAGAATGGCTCGAACGCGCGCGCCATCACCTCGGGCACCATGCCAGCGCCGGTATCGGTGACCTCCAGCGCGACATAGTCGCCGGGTGCTGCGCTGCGGAATTCCGCGTCGCCGGCCGCGATCGAGCGATTGCGCGTACGGATGGACAGCGTCCCGCCATCCGGCATCGCGTCGCGCGCGTTGATGGCGAGGTTCAGGATCACCGCCTCCACCTGGGTGGGGTCGACCATCGCCGGCCAGAGCTGCGGCGACAGGTCCGTCTCGATGCGGATGTTGCGCCCGAGCGTGCTGGCGAGCAGGCCGGCCAGCGCCAGTACCGGCACGTTGAGGTCGGTCGGCACCGGCAGCAGCCGCTGGCGACGCGAGAAGGCGAGCAACTGCGCGGTCAGCCGTCCGCCACGCTGGGCGGCATCGAGCGCATTCTCCACCAGCGGCACCAGTGATTGCTGCTCGGGCGACAGGCGGCGGCGGATCAGGTCGAGCGCGCCGACGATGGCGGTCAGCAGGTTGTTGAAATCATGCGCAATGCCGCCGGCAAGCTGGCCGACGGCCTGCAACTTCTGCGCCTGGTGGAGTTCAGCCTCGGTCCGCTCGCGCTCGGCGATCTCCACCTGAAGCCGGTTGCGGCTGGCGACCAGGTCGCGCGTGCGTTCCTGCACCCGCGCCTCCAGCGTCGCGTTCAGTTCCTCCAGTTCAGCCCGCCGCCGGCCAAGCGTCTCGGCCATCGTGTTGAACGCGCGTGCCAGGGTGCCGAACTCCGAGGCGGGCGCCTCCATCAACTGTGCCCGCGCCTGGAGGTCGCCCTCCGACCAGCGCCGCGCGGCGTCGAGCAGCGAGGCGGTCGGCCGCCGCACGAAGCGCTCGCCGGCAATCGCGGCCAGCGCGAGGGACAGCACCACGCCCAGCACCATCAACATCAACCCCTGCCAGGCCGCATCGTCGATGTCCGCCAGGAGGTCGGGCGCGTACAGCCCGAGGCTGACGAACACCCCCTGCCCCCGCAATCCCGCCGGGACATACCCCACCACGCGCTCCTGCCCATCGACGCCGATTGCCCAGGCGCTGCCGCGCGCGCTGGTGGCCACCAGCGGCATCACCATCTCGGGCAGGCTGCGCCCCACGATCTGGTCGTGATCCGGAACCCGTACCAGCGTCGTGCCATCGCGGTCGGCGATCCCTACCGTGCTGCGGGCCGGCAACCGCAGGTCGGCGATGTGCCCGGCCAGCCAGTCCAGGCTCAACTCCATTACGATGTAGCCGGTGCGGCCATCGCTCGCCGGAAAGGCGACGCACAGCGGCAGCACAGCACCACGCAGCGCGGTCGCTGGCGTGAACAGGCCGGTCTGCACCTCTCCGGGCTGCACCACTGCGCCCGGCCGGTGGCAATGCTGCGCCATGGTTTCGCTCGCCAGTGCCGGGTTCGAGCTGCACACGAGCCGCCCGTCGCCGTCGCGCACCGAGACCACGGCATAGGATGGCAGGTCGCCCTGAACCTCCTGCATATGCCCGCTGCACCGCGCATCAAGGGTACGGACCGTCAGGAACCGCGCCATCGCGGCACTGAGCTGGCGCGCCCCTTCCATGACGCTTTGCATGTCGGCGTTGATCAGCTCGGCCTTCTGCAACGCCTCGTCGGGAATTCGCGCCATGCGGTCGGCGCGAAGGTCCTGTTGCAGGTAGAGCAACACCAGGAAGGCAGGCAGCGTGGCGGCGACAACCAGGATGAGCAGGCGAAGGAAAAGGTTGCTGCGGAACACCATCTCAAATGCCGATCATTCCCCAGCGCCCATGGCTCCCACCAGCAGCGGCAGGCGTGGTGCGAGAGGGGGGATTCGAACCCCCATGACTTGCGTCGGTCGATTTTGAGTCGACTGCGTCTACCGTTCCGCCACTCTCGCGCCGCCCCTGGCTTATAGCGCACCGCGCCGCGCCCACCAATGCCGGGATGGCGATGCAAAAAGGCGGGTTGACCGCACCCGCCCCCCCAACTAGATAGGCGTCCTCCGCGGCTGTCATGTTCGGGCGTAGCTCAGCGGTAGAGCAATCGGCTGTTAACCGATTGGTCGTAGGTTCGAATCCTACCGCCCGAGCCAGCCGCCGGCCTCCCAAACCACCGGATTCCCATCAACCCGCCGCCGCGACCAACCCGTCGGCCGCGCGCTTCCACGCCGCGTCGATCTCCGGGGTCCACTCCTCCCCCAGCGCTTCGCGAAACGTCGCGATCACCGTGGCATAGAACTGGTCGAACATCGCGTCGGGAACGCCCAGCCCGCCATGGTTCACCCGCTCGCTGCCGATGAAATGCGTCGCGTAGGCCCGCGGCCCGGCATAGTCGAGCAGGCATTCCAGCGTCACCTGCAGCATGTTCCCGCGCACGATGCCGGAGGTGTCGCGCACGAACAGCGCCTCCAGCTCCGGGAACGTCGCGAACAGCCGCGCATAGACCAGCGGCGCCGGATCGCCGACGTGCGCCGCCACCCGCTCCAGGCTGTGCTCGATCAGCGCCGCATCATCCATCACGCCATCCCGCAGGCCCGCCGGATCGCCGCATCGACGCCCGGCGCCCGCAGCGAAGCGATCCGGTCGAGCCGCCGCTGCAGCTCCTGCGGCGTCATCTTCGCGTAGTGCGGATTGTCCACATGTGTCTTGCGGTGCCAGGCCTGCAGCACCGTGCCGATCGCCGCGCGCACCGCCGTCAGGATCGGCAGCAGCGCCACCTCCTCGGCCAGCAGCGGGCGCACCGCATGGAAGCCGCCGACGAACCGCGCCAGCGCATCCGGCACCTTCATGTCGTCCCCGACGGCGGTGATCGCGCCCACCGCCACGTCGATGACCAGCGCCGTATGCACGACGTCGCCGAAATCGATGATCCCCGCCACCACGTCGGGATGGGCCGGGTCCACCAGCGTGTTGCCGTGGTTCATGTCGTTGTAGAGCACCTGGTGGCGCAGCCGGGGCAGCACCGGCACCACCACGCGCTCGAAATCGTCGAGCAGCCCGCCGATCGCCGACTCGGCCGGGCCGTCCTCCAGATTGTGCAGGATCTCGCGCAGGCGCAGCGCATGGGTAAGGTCCCAGATCAGCTCATACCGGCTGTCGGGATGTTCGAAGCCTTGCAGCGCGAGCCCCAGCCGCGCCAGCGCCCGACCGCACGATTCGCGCTGCGCCTCGGTGCGCGGCGCGTGGCGCAGCGGCGTGCCGTGCACCCACGACAGCAGCCGCACCCGCGCCGGCCGCGGCGCACGCAGCACGATCGCCTCGATCCGCCCATCTGGCAGCGGGATCATGCGCGGCACGTTGAACCCGGGATCGGTGCGCGCGACATGCTGCAGCGCCTTCACCTGCAGGTCGGTCACCCCTTCCGGCTCGGCCGGGTTGGCGAATTTCAGCACGAACTCGCGCCCGTCGCCGGCGACCAGATGGAAGTTGCGGTCCCGCTCGCCGGTCAGCAGCTTGGCGGTGGCCTCGATGCCCCAATGCGCGTGCGCCACCGCCTCCGCCTCCCGGTCGGAAACGTCGTCGGCGGGCACGGTCATGGTGGCGAAGATCGGATGCAGTGCGTTCATGCCGCCACTCTACGGGGCAGCACGGCGATCAGGGAACTCCCCTAGACAAGCCGCGCCCAACCTTCCGCGGTCAAGTGCGCCGGCACCCCCGCCGCGATGGTCGCCACCAGAACGGGCGACGCGCCCGACGCATCGACCAGCACGATGTCCCCGCGCTGCCCCGGTGCGATGCGGCCGCGATCGGCGAGCCCGCCGGCATCCGCCGCATTGGCCGCCACAAGGTCCCACGCACGCGGCAGGTCCAGCACCCCGCGCGCCGCCAGGATGAACGGCGCGCGCAGCAGGCACGGATAGAAATAGTCGCTGCACAGCACGTTGCAGATCCCCGCCTCCGCCAGAAGCGCGGCCGACGCCCAGCCGAGATGCGACTTGCCGCGCACCACGTTCGGCGAGCCCATCGCCACGAAATCCCCGGCTGCGCGCGCCGCCGCCCCCACCTCCTCGGCCATCGGGAACTCGCAGATCCGCGCCCCCGCGGCGCGAAACCCGTCGCGCGCCGCGATACTGTCGTCGTCGTGGCTGGCCATCGGAATCCCGGCCGCCCGCGCCGCGGCGGCGATACGCGCCAGGCCCGCCGGCACCTCGCCTTCCCGCGCGCCCACACGCCCGGCCAGCGCTCGGAACTCCTCCAGCCCCATCCCCGCCCGGTCGCTGTACTTCGCCCCGGTGGTGGCATCGCCGATCTTCTTCAGGATCGACGGCGTATGGTCGTTGAACGCCAGCAGGTGAACCCGCCCGGCGGCGATGTCGGCAATCGCCATGTCCAGCGCGTCGAGGTTGTAGGCCTCCCAGCGCAGATGCACGCGCATGTCGCAGGTCCAGCGCCGCGCCGCCAACCCGTCGAGCATCGCCCGCCACGCGTCGGCGCTGCGCAGCCCCGGCTCCCACGACAGCGTCACGCCGTGGAACGCCGTCGTCACCCCGCAGGCCAGCAACTGGCGCTCGGTATCCTCCAGCGCGAGGTCGGTCGGAAAGCCGATGCCCGGCCGCGGCTGGAACTGCCGCTCGAACGCATCGCCATGAATGTCGACGATGCCCGGCAGCACCAGCAGCCCCCGCGCGTCGAGCACCCGCGCCCTCTCCGGCGCGCCCGAATCGACCATGCCGTCGCGCAACGTGATGTCGCCCTCGACCAGCGCGCCGTCGACCAGCGCCCGCCCGCCCGTGATCCGCAATGGCCGCATCGTCTTCACCTCCATTGCGCCCCGGCCGCTCACGGCTCGAACACGATCTGCACGCGCGGCGTCGGATACCGCGAAAGCCCGAACTCCACCACCGCACCCGCGGGGTCGACATTGACGTTCTCGGTGACCAGCAGCGGCCGGTTGCGCGGCATGGCGAGCAGCACCGCCTCCTGCTCCGTCGGCATCCGCGCCGAGACGCGCGTCACCTGGCGACGGTAGTCGGCCACCCCCGCCTGGGCCAGGGCCTCGGAGATCCCCGCGCCGTCGCGCATCGCCGCCAGCAGCTTCGGGAATCGCCCGGCCGGGAAGTGGTGCAGGCCGATGCTCACCGGCCGCCCGTCCGCCAGCCCCAGCCGCTCCAGCCGCACCACCTTCGCACCGGGGCGCAACCCCAGCCCCGCGCCTATCGCCGCATCGGCCGGCAACTCGCGCAGGTCGAGCGTCTGGCCGGACGGTTCCTTGTTGTGGCGCCGGATCCACTCCGAAAACCGCGTCCGCGGCCCGACCGTGTAGTCCAGCACGTCCTCTGCGACGAAGCTGCCCCGCCCCTGCTCCACGCGCACCAACCCGTTGCGCGACAACTCCTCCAACGCGCGGCGCACGGTGTGGCGGTTGACGGCGAACTGCGCCGCCATCTGCGCCTCGGTCGGCAGGCGCGCGCCGGGGACCAGCGTCCCGCCGGCGATTTCTTGCTCCACCGCCTCGGCAATGCGCCGCCACAGCGCCACCCCGCGCTCGCGCAACGCCCGGGCGACAGGCGCGGCCGCAGTCGTCATCGGAAGTTCATCCACCCGCGCCCTTCGATATGCGATCCCGGCTTGACGATACCGCAGCCGACCGGTAGCTGTCTAGTTGTCTAGATATGTCACCACCGGAAAGCGGCGCATGACCAAGCCCCCCGCCCCCCCATCCACCCACGAGACCCCTCCGCCTGTTGCCGCCCGCCAGCGCTGGATGTCGGTGCTGGCCCGCGCGAGCGCCGAGGCGATCGCCTCCCACCTGGAAAGCCTGCCCCCCCTGCCCGTCTGCACCGTGCTGCGCGGCCCGGAGAGCGGGCTGGTGATGCTGCGCGGTCGCGCCGGCGGCGGTGGCGGCCCGTTCAACCTTGGCGAAATGTCCGTCACCCGCTGCACCGTGCGCAACGCGGCGGGCTTCGTCGGCCACGCCTATGTCCAGGGCCGCGACGCCCGCCAGGCCCGCCTGGCCGCCGAGCTCGACGCGGCATTGCAGGACCCCACCCACCACGACGCCCTGGCGAGCGCCGTCATCACCCCCCTGGCCGAGGCGCAGCAGGCCGCGCGCGACGCCACGGCGGCCAAGGCGGCGGCCACCCGCGTGCAGTTCTTCACCATGGCGACGATGCGCACCTCATGAGCACCCAAATGGCGAACATCGACCTCCCCGGCTTCGCCGACCCCGTCGCCCAGGCTCAGGCCAGCTTCCGCGCCCTGCTCGACGCCCTGTCCCGCCCCGGCACCATCGCCACCGCCGGCCAGGACCTCTCACCCCCTGCCCCGCTGGACCCCGCGACCGCCGCCGTGCTGCTGACCCTGGTGGATGGCGACGCCCGCCTGCACATCGCGCCCGACTGCGCCGACTCCCGTGACTGGCTGGTGTTCCACTGCGGCACCACGCCGTCCGACGACCTCGCCGCCGCCGCCTTCGTCGTCACCAAATCCATGCCCGACCTCGCGCTCCTCGCGACCGGCACCGACGAAGCGCCGGAAAGTGCCGCCACCCTGATCCTGCAAGTTTCCGCACTCGGCACCGGCCCGGCCTTCCGCCTCGCCGGCCCCGGCCTGAAGGCGCCCACGACCTTCCGCGCCGAAGGTCTGCCGCCCGATTTCGCCGCACGCTGGGCCGCCAACCACGCCCTCTTCCCGCGCGGCATCGACCTCGTGCTCTGCGCCGGCACCCAGCTGGCCGCCATCCCGCGCAGCATCACCGTGACGGAGGCATAAGCCATGGCCTATGTGGCAGTGAAGGGCGGCGAGCGGGCGATCGACAACGCCCATGCCTGGCTCGCCGAAGACCGCCGCGGCGACCAAGCGGTGCCGGAACTCAGCCTCGCGCAAATCCAACAACAGCTCGGCCGCTCAGTCGACCGCGTGATGGCCGAAGGCTCGCTCTACGACCCCGACCTCGCGGCCCTCGCCGTGAAGCAGGCGCAGGGCGACCTGATCGAGGCGGCGTTCCTGCTGCGCGCCTACCGCACCACCCTGCCCCGCTTCGGCTACTCCACGCCGCTCGACACCGCCGCGATGCAGGTCCGCCGCCGCATCTCCGCCGTCTACAAGGACCTGCCCGGCGGCCAGGTGCTCGGCCCCACCTACGACTACACGCACCGCCTGCTCGACTTCGCCCTCGCCGCCGAAGGCAAGCCACCCGCGCCCGCGCCCCAAACCACCGCCGACTCCGCCACGATGCCCCGCGTGTCCGACATCCTGCGCGGCGAAGACCTGATCGAGGGCGACGGCAACCCCACGCCGGAAACCGAACCCGGCGACCTCACCCGCGAACCGCTCGGCTTCCCGGCGTCGCGCGACGTGCGCCTGCAGGCGCTGGCCCGCGGCGACGAGGGGTTCCTGCTCGCCATGGGCTATTCCACCCAGCGCGGCTGGGGCGGCACCCACCCCTTCGTCGGCGAGGTCCGCCTCGGCGAGGTCGCCGTGGAAATCATCCCGCCGGAGTTGGGCTTCGCCATCGACATCGGCGACGTGACGCTGACCGAATGCCAGATGGTCAACCAGTTCAAGGGCAGCAAAACCAAGCCGCCCCAGTTCACCCGCGGCTACGGCCTGGTGTTCGGCCACGCAGAGCGCAAGGCGATGGGCATGGCCCTGGTCGACCGCGCGATGCGCCACGACGAGTTCGGCGAGGAGGCCACGGCGCCAGCCCAGAATGTCGAGTTCATGCTGTACCACAGCGACAACATCGAAGGCACCGGCTTTGTCGAGCACCTCAAGCTGCCGCACTACGTCGATTTCCAGAGCGAGCTTGAAACCATCCGCCGCATGCGCCGCGAGGCGGAAGCCACCATGGCCACGCTGAAGGAAGCCGCCCAATGAACGGCTACAACTTCGCCTATCTCGACGAACAGACCAAGCGGATGATCCGCCGCGCCATTCTCAAGGCCGTCGCCATCCCCGGCCATCAGGTCCCGTTCGGCAGCCGCGAGATGCCGCTGCCCTATGGCTGGGGCACCGGGGGCATCCAGGTCACCGCCAGCGTGCTGGGTGCGGCCGACACGCTGAAGGTGATCGACCAGGGTGCCGACGACACCACCAACGCGGTGTCCATCCGCCGCTTCTTCGCCCGCACCGCAGGCGTCGCCACCACCACCGACACCAACGACGCCACCATCATCCAAACCCGCCACCGCATCCCCGAGAAGGCCCTGCGCGAAGACCAGATCATCGTCTACCAGGTGCCGCAGCCGGAGCCGCTGTCCAAGCTCGAACCGTCGCGCGCCGAAACCCGCCGCATGCACGCGCTGGCCGAATACGGCGCCATGCATGTCCGCCTCTACGAGGACATCACCCGCTTCGGCCACGTCGCCATCAGCTACGACTACCCGGTGATGGTGAACCGCCGCTACCTGATGGCGCCCTCGCCAATCCCGGCCTTCGACAACCCCAAGATGCACATGATGCCCGCCCTCCAGCTGTTCGGCGCCGGGCGCGAAAAACGGATCTACGCCATTCCGCCCTACACCGAAGTCCGCAGCCTCGATTTCGACGACCACCCCTTCCGCACCACCCGCGCCCCGCAGTGCTGCGCCCTGTGCGGCGCCGACGACAGCTACCTCGACGAGGTCGTCACCGACGACCAGGGCGGGCGCATGTTCGTCTGCTCCGACACCGACCATTGCGAAACCCGGCAGGCGGAAGGCCACACCGGCACCGGCGAGCCGCTGGCAAGGGAGGCCGCAGAATGACCGACGAAACCCTCCTCTCTGCCCGCGGCCTGAACCTGCATTTCGGCCGCGTTCCCGCCCTGGTGAACGTCGACGCCGACCTCTGGCCCGGCGAAGTGCTGGCCGTCGTCGGCGAATCCGGCTCCGGCAAGACCACGCTGCTGAACGTGCTCTCGGGCCGCATGCGCGCCGATGCCGGCGTCACCTGGTATCGCGACCCGCAATCGCGCCTGCACGACGTCCACGCCATGCCCGCCCCCGCGCTGCGCGCCCTGCACCGTTCCGACTGGGGCTTCGTCCACCAGAACCCGCGCGACAACCTGCGCATGTCCGTCTCCGCCGGCGGCAACGTGGGCGAGCGCCTGATGGCCGCCGGCAACCGCCACTACGGCAGCATCCGCGAAGCCGCCATCGACTGGCTGCAACAGGTGGAGATCGACCCCGCCCGCGTCGACGACCTGCCGCGCACCTTCTCCGGCGGCATGCTGCAACGCCTGCAGATCGCCCGCACCCTCGTCACCCACCCGCGCCTCGTCTTCATGGACGAACCCACCGGCGGCCTCGACGTCTCGGTCCAGGCCCGCCTGCTCGATCTGATCCGCTCCCTGGTCGCCCGCCTGAACATCGCCGTGGTGCTCGTCACCCACGACCTCGCCGTCGCCCGCCTGCTCGCCCACCGCATCATGGTCATGCAGCGCGGCGTGGTGGTGGAAACCGGCCTCACCGACCAGGTGCTCGACGACCCGCAGCACGAATACACCCAATTGCTCGTCAGTTCGGTGCTCCAGGCATGACCCTCATGCTCAAGGTCGAAGCGCTCGACAAGCAATTCACCCTGCACCTGCGCGGCGGCCTGCGCCTGCCGGTGCTGCACGACATCGCGCTTGAGGTCCACGCCGGCGAATGCGTCGCCCTCGCCGGCCCGTCCGGCGCCGGGAAATCGACCCTGCTGCGCAGCCTCTACGGCAACTACCGCGCCGATGCCGGCCGCATCCTGATCAATCACGAAGGCGAAATGGTCGACATCGCCAGCGCCCCCCCGCGCAGCGTCGTCCAGGTCCGCGCGAAGACCCTCGGCTATGTCAGCCAGTTCCTCCGCGTCGTCCCCCGCGTCCCCACGCTGGACATCGTCGCCGAAGCCGCCCCGGACCGCAGCAAGCAGAATGCCGCCGCCCTGCTCCACCGCCTCAACATCCCCACTCGCCTGCACGCCCTCCCTCCCGCCACCTTCTCCGGCGGGGAGCAGCAGCGCGTGAACCTCGCCCGCGGCTTCATCGGCGGCCACCCGATCCTGCTGCTCGACGAACCGACCGCCAGCCTCGATGCCGCCAACCGCGACATCGTCATCGCCATGATCGACGAGGCCAAGGCCAGGGGGGTTGCCATCGTCGGCATCTTCCACGATGCCGAAGTCCGCAACCGCGTCGCCGACCGCCAACTCCACGTCTCCCCCCTGCAGGACGCCGCATGACCGAGACCATCCTCACCAACGCCATCCTGGTCCTGCCGACCGAAACCGTCGCCGGCACGCTGCTCATCTGCGACGGCCGCATCGCCGAAGTCCAGCCCGGCCGCAGCCACGCCATGTCGGCCCAAGACCTCGGCGGCGACCACCTGATGCCCGGCGTCGTGGACGTCCACACCGACAACCTGGAACGCCAGGTCCAGCCGCGCATCTCCGCCCGCTGGCCCTCGCGCTCGGCCATGCTGGCGCACGACGCGCAATGCGCCGCCGCCGGCGTCACCACCGTGCTCGACGCGCTCTGCCTCGGCGACCTCGGCTTCAACGAAGCCCGCGTGAAGACCTTCCGCGACGCCATCGTCGACCTCGACGCGCTGTCCGGCACCGACCTGTTGAAAAGCGAGCACTTCCTCCACCTGCGCTGCGAACTGCCGGCCGTCGACATGATGGACCTCGTCGACCCCGTCGCCGACCATCCGCTCGTGCGCATGGTCTCGCTGATGGACCACTCCCCGGGCGTCGGCCAATACGCCGACATGGACCGCTACTGGAAGCTGCGACGGGAATCCGGCTTCACCGACGACGTCATCCAGGCCCGCATCGACCACCTGACCGGCCAGCGCGCCCGCATGCGCGACCCCAACCGCCAAGCCCTGCTCAAGCGCGTCGCCCATCTCGACATCGAACTCGCCAGCCACGACGACCGCACCGAGGAGGAGATCGCCGAGAACATCGCCGACGGCATCCGCATCAGCGAATTCCCCGTCAGCATGGTCGCGGCCAACGCGGCGCGCGAAGGCGGCATGCAGATCATCGCCGGCGCACCGAACATCGTCCGCGGCGGCAGCCATTCCGGCAACATCGCCGCCGCCGACCTCGTCCGCGCCGGCCGCGTCGACGCCTTCGCCAGCGACTACGTCCCCGCCGCCCTCATCGAGGCCGCCTGGCTCTGCGTCGCCCAAACCGGCATCAGCCTCGCCGAAGCCGTCGCCACCATCACCGATCAGCCCGCTCGCATGTCCCGCCTGCCCGACCGCGGCCGCCTCGAAGCCGGCCTGCGCGCCGACCTCGTCCATGTGCGCGTCCACGAAGGCATGCCCGTCATCCGCCAGGTCTGGCGCGCCGGGGAGCGCGTCGCCTGATGCGCGTCGCCCTCTATTACGCACCGGCCATCGACGACCCGCTCCACGAAGCCGGCTCCACCTGGCTCGGCCGCGACGCCGAGACCAACGCGCCCCGCCGCCAGCCCGCCCTGCCCGACCTCTCCGCCATCACCGCCGACGCGCGCGGCTACGGCTTCCACGCCACGCTGAAGGCCCCAATGCGCCTGGCCGAAGGCGTCACCTGGGACCGCTTCGTCGCCGAGGTCGAGGCAATGGCCGCCTGCATCCGCCCCTTCGACCTGCCGCGCCTGTCGGTGCAGGATCTCGGCGGCTACATGGCGATCCGCGACGCCGAGCCCAGCCCCGCGCTCCAGGGCTTCGCCGACATCTGCGTCGCCGCCATCGACCACCTGCGCGCCCCGCCCACCGAAGCCGAACTCGCCCGCCGCCGCCGCAAGCCGCTGCCCCCGGTGCAGGACGCGCTGCTGATGCGCTGGGGCTACATCTACGTGTTCGGCGAATTCATGTTCCACATGACGCTCTCGCGCCGCCTCACCGCCGAGGAACAGTCGATCTACCTGCCGGAAGCGGAAAAGCATTTCGCCGACGCACTGTCCCGCCCGCGCCGCGTGGCCGACATCGCCCTGTTCACCCAGGCTGCACCCGACGCACCCTTTACGATCGCGCAGCGGATTCCGTTGCGGGGATGAAGCAAGAATGTTCTTTTTTCTGAAGAAAAAAGAAGCAAAAAAGACTTCATCCATTTGAGGTGGAAGAACCGGAACTCCCGATCCAATGGGATGAAAGTTTTTTGGTTCTTTTTTACAAAAAAGAACCGCTTGCTTCCTTCAACACCTTGACGACCGCCGCCGCGCCCTCCTCGGCCGAGCGGTCGTTCACCACCCGCGCCACGCGCACCCCCTCCGGCAGCGCCACATCGCGCTTTAGCCGTGCGGCGATATCCCCCGCCGTCTCCCGCCCCCGCGCCGCCAGCCGCGCCGCCAACACCTCGGCCGGCGCGGTGATCTCCAGAACGAGTGTCGGAAACATCGCCGTCGCCGCCGCGATCGACCTGCGCGAGATGTTCGCCACCACAACATGCCCGGCCGCGAGATCGCCCGCCACATCGGCCGGAATTCCATACCCGAGCCCATGCGCCTCCCACGACAGCGCATATCCGCCCGCCGCCCGCCGTGCCGCGAACGCCTCCGGCGTCACCGCGACATGCGCCTCGCCGCCCGCATCCGCAGGCCGCGTGATCTCCCGCCGCACGAAGCGAAACCGGTCGTCGCCCTCGAGCGCCGCGCGGGCCCGCTCCATCAGCGTGTCCTTCCCCGCACCCGACGGCCCGACGACAACGACCAGCATGGCGGGATTACTGCGCCACCGACCGCGACGTCGGCACGATCCGCTGCACCACGGTGCCGGAACGGTCGAGCAGCGCCGGAATGCGCGGCGCGATCGTGTTCTTCCAGAAATCGCTCTCGTACACGTCCTTGTAGAGCTGCACCCGCTGCTCCTCGCTCTCGAAGCGCCGGATCCACACATACACGCTCTCATCCGTCTCGCCGCGGAACGAGCCGGTGATCACCATCCCCTTGCCAACCTGGAACGGGATGATCTCCTTCTCCATGCATTCCAGCCACTCGGCCATCTTGCCCGGCTGGATCTTGTACTGGCGCAGTTCATAGAAGGCCATTGTCGTTTCCCCTTGTTCGAGGCCCCGAGTGTGCCGCCTGCAGGCCGCCCCGGCAACGCCCTGATTTGGCCAAGCCGCCCCGCCGCGCTACCTTGCCCAAGCGTCCAAGGAGAGCCCGCGCCATGTTCACCACCCGCCCAGAAATCGCCGGCACCTTCGGCGTCGTCGGCACCACCCACTGGATCGCCAGCGCGGTCGCCATGGCCGTGCTCGAGCGCGGCGGCAACGCCTTCGACGCCGCCGCCGCCGCCGGCTTCACCCTGCAGGTCGCCGAACCCCACCTGAACGGCCCGGGCGGCGACGCCCCGATCATCATCCACGACGCAAAGGCCAACCGCCAGCACGTCATCTGCGGCCAGGGCGTCTCGCCGGATGCCGCCACCCCCGCGAAATTTGCCGAGCTCGGCCTGGACCTCGTCCCCGGCACCGGCCTCCTCCCCGCCGTCGTCCCCGGCTCCTTCGACGCCTGGATGCTGATGCTGCGCGACTGGGGCACGATGGAATTCGCCGACATCATCGAATACGCGATTGGCTACGCGGTGAACGGCATCCATCTCGTCCCGCGCATCCCCGCCGCCATCGAATCGATGCGCCCGATGTTCGAGCAGGAATGGAAGACTTCCGCCGACGTCTGGCTCCCCGGCGGCAACACCCCCGAGCCCGGCGCCCTGTTCCGCCGCCCCGCGCTGGCCGCCACCTGGCAGCGCCTGGTCCGCGAAGCCGCCGGCCCCAGCCGCGAAGCCCGCATCGACAGCGTCCGCAACGCCTGGTACCGCGGCTGGATCGCCGAAGCCATCGGCAAGTTCTACGCCACGCAGGACATCCTCGACGCCTCCGGCCGCCGCCACCGCGGCCTGCTCACCGCCGGCGACATGGACCGCTGGGCCGCCACCGTCGAGGAGCCCGCCAGCGTCGACTACCACGGCCACACCGTCCTGAAGGTCGGCCCCTGGAGCCAGGGCCCCGCCATGCTGCAAACCCTCGCGGTGCTGAAGGGTTTCGACATCGCCGCCATGGACCCGAACGGCGCCGACTTCGTCCACACCGTCACCGAAGCCATGAAACTCGCCTTCGCCGACCGCGAGGCCTATTACGGCGACCCCGACCACGTCGAAGTCCCGATGGCCCACCTTCTCGGCGAGGCCTACAACGCCGAGCGCCGCACCCTCATCACCGACCGCGCCAGCAAAGAACTCCGCCCGGGCACCGTCCCCGGCTTCACCCCGCAGGTCGACCACAACGCCGCCAGCCGCATCGAACTCCTCACCCGCGCCCCCGGCGTCGGCGAGCCCACCGTCGCCCGCCTCGGCGCCATCGGCGGCGACACCTGCCATGTCGACGTCATCGACCGCTGGGGCAACATGGTCAGCGCCACCCCCTCCGGCGGCTGGCTGCAATCCTCCCCGGTGATTCCCGAACTCGGCTTCCCGCTCTCCACCCGCGCCCAGATGTTCTGGGTCCAGCAAGGCCACCCCAACAGCCTGGCCCCCCGCAAGCGCCCGCGCACCACGCTCTCCCCCAGCATGGCTCTGCGCGACGGAAAGGCCTGGCTCAGCTTCGGCACCCCCGGCGGCGACCAGCAGGACCAGTGGCAGACCGTGATGTTCCTGCGCATGGTCCACCACAACCTCACCATCCAGCAATCGATCGACGCACCGAACTTCCACAGCGAACACTGGCCCAGCAGCTTCTGGCCCCGCGTCGCCCGCCCCAACAAGCTGGTCATCGAAGGCCGCTTCGACGCCGCGGTCTGCGAAGCCCTCAAGGCCCGCGGCCACGACGCCAGCCTCGGCGAAACCTGGAGCGAAGGCCGCCTCTCCGGCGCCCGCCTGGAGCCCGACGGCCAGATGTACGCCGGCGCCAACCCGCGCGGGATGCAGGGCTACGCGGTGGGGCGCTAGAAAGGGCAGGAAGGAAGACTCTTCTTTTTCTGAAGAAAAAGAAGCAAAAAGACTTTATCCGTGAGAGCGAGGCCTATCCCCAGGCCTCGTGCCAATGGACAAAAGTTTTTTGGTTCTTTTTTTCAAAAAAGAACATGCTTCCTTCCCGCGCGCTGTAACGGAGTCCCCACCTGCCCGGTCACCGGCTACACCGGTGCCAGGAACCACCATGCCGCCCCACCCTGAACCCGCCCCGCCGGAGGATTGGCCCGCCCTGATGGCCCGCGCGCAGGACGGCGACCAGGAGGCCTATCGCCGCCTGCTCGCCGCCATCGCCCCCTGGCTGCGCGCCCGCTGCCGGGCCTCCCTGCGCGACCCCTCCGAGGCCGAGGACGCGATGCAGGACGTGCTGCTCACCCTGCACCGCATCCGCCACACCTTTGATCCCTCCCGCCCCTTCCGCCCCTGGCTCGCCGCCATCGCCCACGCGCGCATCGTCGACCGCCAGCGCGGCTCCATCCGCCGCTTCCGCCGCGAAACGGCGCTCGACGTTTCGCATGAAACCTTCCCCGCCCCTCCGGCGAACCATGACGAGACAACCGACCAAACGCGGCTGCACGCCGCCATCGCCCATCTGCCCGCCGCCGAACGCCAGGCGGTGCGCCTGTTGAAGCTGGAGGAACTGAGCTTGAAGGAGGCTTCGTCGCGCACCGGCCTGTCCGCTACCGCCCTCAAGGTCGCCTGCCACCGTGCGCTGAAGCGCCTGCGCACCCTGATGGACCCCGCCGCATGACCCGCGACACCGACGCGCTGATCGAGGCCCTGGTGGCCCGCGCCCATCCCGTCCGCCGCCTCGCCCCGCCCGGCTGGCGCGCCCTCGGCCTGCTAACCCTGGCCGGCTCCGTGCTTCTGGCGCTCGTGCTGGTCCGCGGCCTGCGGCCCGACCTCCTGGACTGCCTGGCCACCACCACCTACGTCGTCGGCGTCGTCGCCGCACTCGCCACCGCCATCGTCGGAACCATCGCCGCCCTGCTGCTTGCCGCCCCCGACCGCCCGCGCGGCTGGATCGCCCTGCCGCTCGTCGCCGCCGCGCTGTGGCTGGGCGCGGTCGGGGTCGGCTGCCTGCGCGCCTGGGTGCCGCTGGCGCCCGGGATGGTCACCGCCACGGAACTGGCGAACTGCTTCGCCACCGTCGCCCTCGCGGCAACCCCGGTCTCGCTCGGCCTGCTGTGGCAACTGCGCCGCGCCGTGCCGCTGCGTCCCGGCCTGCCGCTGGCCGCCGCCGTGCTCGCCGCCTCGGGGTTTGCCTCGGTGGTGCTGTCGCTCGTGCACAGCATCAACGCCAGCGTCATGATCCTGGCCTGGAATGCCGCCATCGTCGGCGCGCTGGCCCTTGCCTCCACCCTGGCCGCCCGCCACCTGCCGGCGCGCGATCCCGCCTGAACGTCTCGCCCGCCCGGCGCGAACCCGCGCGGAATGCCGGGTCAGGCGGCCGGGCGGTGGCGGCGCAGCCCGGCCAACCCCAACAGCGCCACCGCCAGCACCGACCACGCCGCCGGCGCCGGCACGCTGGCATCCACTGCCTCCACGCGGAAAATCTGGCCGTTCGCCTTGGTCAGCACGTAGAGGTTGCCCGCATCGTCGGTGCCCAGCCGGGCATCGGCGCGCGGGGCGCCCAGCGCCGAGGGCAGCGACTGCTCGATGCCGTTCAAGATCGTGGTGAGGTAGCGAAACTCCGTCGTCCCGTCCGGATCCTCATCCGACAGCAGCCCATCGACGTCGGCCGCGAACAGCCGGCCGTTGACGATGTCCGAGGCGATCAGCTTCCCGGTCAGCTGCGGCACCGCGGTGCCCTGGTAGATCACCCCGGACCCGATCGCGAACCCCTCGCTGTGGTCATACTGGGCAACCGGGAACAGCCACCCGGCCTCCGGCCCCGGCGCCAGGCGAAACACCTCGTCGGTGTAGCCCACGCCCAGCGCCGGATCGCGCCAGGTCGCAAACGTCCCTTCCCGCACCGACCAGCCATAATTCCCGCCCGCGACCCCGGTGTTCACCTCCTCCAGGTGCCCCTCGCCGATGTCGCTGATGAACATCGTCTCCGCCCCGCCACGCAGCCAAGACAGGTACTGCGGGTTGCGCAGCCCATAGGCCCAGATGGTCTGTTCCGCGCCCGCCTGCCCCACGAAGGGATTGTCGGACGGCACCGTGAACCCCGCAGACCCGCTCGGCGTCGGGTCGATGCGCAGCACCTTGCCATAGGGGTTCGTGGTGTCCTGCCCGTTCATCAGGTAGCTGCGGTTGTCGCCGGCATCACCCATCGAAATGTAGAGCTTGCCGTAGTCCGCATTCCCCGGCGTCGCGTTCGGGTTGAACGCCACCATGCCGATCGCGTGCCCGTCGCTCGGTTGCGCCACCCGCAACACCTCGCGCGAGGTGCCGGAGAAAACCGGCGCCGCCGGGTTGCTGGCGATCCACTCGGTGACCACCATGTCGTTCACCGCGCCGGTGGAACTGGCCAGCGGCGTGATGCCGGTGCCGGAACTGGCATAGGACCCGGTGTAGAACTTCCCGCTGCTGGCGAAATCGGGCGCGAACGCCAGGCCCTGCAGCCCGTTGGCGAAGCCGGGCGCCGTGCCCACCAGGCTGAGATACGGCGCACCCAGCGCCCCGCCGGCGGGCGTGGTCAGGTAGATGCGGCCGCCGGTGTCGTTGATCGCCAGCCGCCCACTGCCGTCACCGACCGGCTGGATCAGCTGCGGCGCCCCGTACTGCCCCCCGTGCGGCACGGTCACGAAGGGCGTGAGCCGAACGGTGATGCCCGCCGCACTCATCGGTGGCAGCGGGTCGGGCACCGACTCCGCCGGCAACAGCGCCGCGGCCAGCGCGGCGCTTGGGGCGCCAGCGGCAACAAGTGCCGCAAACACCAGCAGACGGACCTTCCGCCCGCAGCCAAACCAGCCTGGCCGGCGCATGCCTTCATCCTCATTTTTTCCGGATTCAGGATAACCCTGCTCCCAGCCGCCGCACCAGCAAAACCCCCGGGCCCCGTGCATGCCAAGTTGCCCCCCTGTTGCTCACCTTCGCCCTGGTCCAAAATGCCGCACCCCAGGAGGAACGCCCGCCATGGTCCACGCCGCCGCGATCGATGCCGCGCTGTCCCGCGCCACGGCGGCAGGGGAGGTCGCCGGCGCCGTCGCCATGGCAACCACGGCCACCGACCTGCTCTACCAGGGCTGCTTCGGCGCCGCCGACCGCGCCACCGGACGACCCCTGCGCCCCGACTCCATCTTCCGCCTCGCCTCGATGACCAAGGCGATCACCTCGGTCGCCGCCATGCAGCTGGTCGAGCGCGGCAAGCTCGCCCTCGACACCCCGATCGCCGCCGTGCTGCCGCACCTTGCCGCCCCGATGGTGCTCGACGGCTGGAACGGCCCGATGCCGGTCCTGCGCCCCGCCGCCCGCCCCATCACCCTCCGCCACCTGCTCTCCCACAGCGCCGGCTACGGCTACGACATCTGGAACGAGGAGGTCCGCCGCGCCACCGCCGCCCTCGGCCTGCCGCCCCGCCCCGGCAATGTCGACGAACTCGCCCGCACCCCCCTGCTGTTCGACCCCGGCACGCGCTGGAACTACTCCATCGCCACCGACATCGTCGGCCACGCCATCGAGGCCGCCAGCGGCATGGCGCTCGACCGCTACCTCGCCGCCCACGTCACCGGCCCGCTCGGCATGGCCGACACGACCTTCACCCTCACCGACGCGCAGCGCCCCCGCCTCGTCGCCGTCCACCAGCGCCAGCCGGACGGCAGCCTCGGCGCCGGCGATCGCCCCGCCGGCAACGGCCCCGGCTTCCTCGCCGGCGGTGGCGGCCTGGTCGGCACGGCCGGCGACTACCTGCGCTTCCTGCGCATGCTGCTGCGCGGCGGCTCGCTCGACGGCGCGCGCATCCTCGCCCCCGAAACCGTGGCCGAGATGGGCCGCAACCAGATCGGCGACCGGCTGGTGCAGAAGATGGTCAGCTCCGTGCCGGCCAGCTCCTACGATTGCGACATGTTCCCGGGCATGGACCAGAAATGGGGCCTCGGCTTCCTGATCAACACCGCCCCCGGCCCCAACGGCCGCAGCGCCGGCAGCCTCGCCTGGGCCGGGCTGGTGAACACCTATTTCTGGGTCGACCCGGCGGCCGGCATCGCCGGCCTGATCCTCACCCAGAGCCTCCCCTTCGCCGACCCCAAGGCGCTGTCGCTGCTGGGCGCGCTGGAGCGGGGCGTCTACGGCCGCGCCTGAGGATGAAAAACGCCCGTTGCGTTCCTATCTGCACCGGGCCCGGTTGGTGCGGGAGCGAAGGGCCGCCCGCCGCGTTGGCCAGGGCCGCAGCGTTGGACATGGCATGACGATCCGCAGACGCCTCATCGCCGGGCTCGCCAGTATCGCGATCGCGGCAGGCCCGATGCTGCACGCCCCGATCCGCTGGGTGCCGCCCATCGCCGGCGGCCTGGTGCTCACCGGCTTCGTCGCCGACGACGCCGCGGCGCGCGCCCGCGGCGGACGGTCCAGCGGCGGCTACTCCCGCCCCTCCGTGCGCACACCCTCGTTCTCCTCGCGCCCCGCGGCACCGCGCACGCCCTCGACGAGCGGCGGCTATGCCCGCCCATCCGCCCCGTCCGCCCAGCCCTTCTCCCGCACCGCCCCCTCCGCGGGCGACCAGGCGCTGTCCCGCCAGCGCGCGGCCGAGGCGTTGCGCCAGCAGCGCGCGATCGAACAGCAGCGCCAGCAGGCCGCGCGCCCTGCCCCGGTCCAGCCGCGCCAGGCACCGTCCGGCGGAAGCTGGTGGGGCGGCACCGACCGGCGGACCCCCAGCGCCGCCCCGCCCCCCCCGCCGCGGACCGGCGGATGGTTCGCCCAGCAGGGCTGGTCCGCGCCGCCCTATGCCGCCGCCGCCCCGCGCAGCTTCGGCATCTGGGACGGGCTGTTCCTCTGGTTCATGCTCGACAACCTGACCAAGCCCGGATACTCGGACTGGTTCGGCCGCCATCGCAACGACCCCGGCGTGCAGCAATGGCGCCAGCAGGCCGATGCAATGGCGCAGGACAACGCCGACCTGCGCCGCAAGCTCGCCGAGCTGGACAGCCGCGTCGCGCCAGCCGTCCCCGGCGCCGGCACGCCAACCGAGAGCACCCCCGCCGACAGCGGCTGGGTCGAGGTGCCGCCCGACATTCCGCCCGAGGTCGCCGCCGCCGAGGGGCCGCAGCGCCGCACCCCGTCGGCGGCCCCCGATGATGGCGGCTCCGGCTTCGGCGGCATGCTGTTCGGCTTCGCCCTGGTGGCCGGCGCCGGCGGCCTCGCCTACATGTCGCTGCGCCGCCGCCGCGAAGAGCAAGGAGGCTCCCCGATGAACCCGCTGAGCAGTGCGGTTGCGATGGCGCGCAACGTCGTGGCACCCAAGGACTACGTGCCCAGCCATTTCCGCGTCGGCATGGTGATGACGGTCGATCTCTCGCCCTTCATCCTCGCCGCCGGCGCCACCAAGGTGACCCCGCCCGACGCCTCCGCCGATGGCCGCATGACCGTGGCCGCCCTCGGCCGGATCGACGCGACCGCCCTGGTGCGCCTGCACCTGCATGACCGCAAGGGCCTGTTCCAGCTCCACCTGGACGCCAGCGGCACACCGGACGAATGCCGCTACTTCTCCCTGTTCGACGAGGTGACGCCGGCCGATGCCGGGGAGTGGGACGTCTGGCTCAATCCCGCCGAGGGCATGATCGGCTGGCCGGAATTCCAGACCCAGGACGGCAAGCTCTACCAGCGCGTCTGGTCGCCCGGGCACGGCAAGGTGATGCCGCTCGACCTCGTGGAGCAGATCGCCACCGAAGAGGGCAGCGAGACCATCCGCCTCAAATCCATGCTCTACGCCGCCCCGACGGGGCTCGCAGCCCCGGCGCCCACCACCGAATACATCCTGGTCAGCGCCGTGGAGCGGCAGGGCCAGGCCTGGGTGGAACTGCGCGCCGGCATCGACATCAACCCCGCGACCCTGGAGCTGACATGAGCGCCATCCTCGACGCGCTGGGCACCGGGCTGCCGGTGCTGGTGCTGCAATTCGCCACCACCTTCGCCCTGCTGGGCGTCGGCGCGGCGATCTACATGGCGCTCACCCCGTTCCACGAGCGCGACCTGGTCGCCGCCGGCAACACGGCGGCCGGAATCGTGGTCGCCGGAACGCTGGTGGCGCTGGCCATTCCGCTCGCCGCCACGCTGGCCACCAGCACCTACACGCTCGACATCCTGCTGTGGGGGGTGGTGGCGCTGGTAATCCAGCTCGCCACCTTCCGCCTTGCCGCCATGCTGATACCGGGGCTGCAGGGCATGATCGAGCAGGGCAACGTCGCGGCCGCCTGCGTCCTCACCGGAATCCAGCTTTCCGTCGCGCTGCTCAATGCCGGCGCGATGGCCGGCTGACCCATCATCGCCTGACAGGAGCCACATCCATGTTCTCGTTCATCCGCAACCTCGTGGGCGTCAAGACCGACAACGCCGTGAACTCGGCGATCGAGGCGATCGTCCGCTGGGACCCCAAATCGGCCACCGAGGCCGAGCTGCGCACGATGGAGCAGCATCTCGACCAGCTCGGCCTGCAAGTGGCGCAGGCCCGCGCCGCCTACCAGCGCGAGAAGAAGGAGGCCGATGCCATCCTCGCCTTGTCGCAGCAGCGCATGGCGGCGGCCGAGCAGCTGAACCAGCGCCTGGCGCACGAGGCCAACCCGACCAACAAGCAGGCGCTGGAAAAGAGCCTCGCCACCCTGGTCGGCATGCTGGAGACGATGGCGCCGGACGTTGACCGCGAGAAGCAGGACGAGATCGACGCGGAGACCTTCCTGCGCTCGCTGGAGGAAACCTACCAGCAGGCCGGCCAGAAGCTGCGCAGCGCGCGGGCAGACCTGCAGCGGGCGGAACGGGACATGAGCCGCGCCGAGCAGCAGCGCCAGGTGGCGGACCAGCGGGCCGAGGCGGCGCGGCAGGCGGCCGGGCTGGGCAATGCCACCAGCGGCCTGTCGGTGGCGCTGAAGGCGATGCAGGACAACGCGGCGCGCAACCTCGCCCAAGCGGAGGCGGCCAACGCCAAGGCGATGCTGCTGAAGCCGACCAAGCCGGAGCAGGACGACCCGAACATCGCCGCGGCCATGGCCGCCGTTTCCGGCGCGCCGGCGCCGACCGCGAACCTGGGCGACCGGCTGGCGCAGCTTCGCCTCAAGCACGGCTGAGGCTTGCGACGCGGCGCGGCCGGGGGTCACATGGCGCCCTGAACAGGGGAACCGCCATGCTGAAGATCCACGGCCGCGCCAATTCGATCAACGTGCAGAAGGCGCTGTGGGCCGCCGAGGAATGCGGCGTCGCCTATGAGCGCACCGATGTGGGTGGGCCGTTCGGGGGCAACGACCAGCCCTGGTACCGGGCGATGAACCCGAACGGCGTGGTGCCGACGATCGACCACGACGGCTACGTGCTGTGGGAGAGCAACGCCATCGTGCGCTACCTGTGCGCGACCTATGCGCCCGGGACGCTGTGGGCGACCGACCCCAAGGCGCGTGGCGAGGCGGACCGGTGGATGGACTGGCAGGCGACCACCGTAATGTCCGGCATGACCACGCTGTTCTGGGGGCTGATCCGCACGCCAGCGGAAAAGCGCGACAACGCGGCGATCGATGCGGCGCGGCCTGCCACATCGGCGATCTGGGCGCGGCTGGATGCCCACCTCGCAACGCGGCCCTATGTGGCCGGAGACCAATTCACGATGGGGGATATCCCGGTGGGGGCGGTGTGCTACCGCTGGATGAACCTGCCGTTCCGGCGCGACGACCTGCCGGAACTGCCGCACCTGCGGGCGTGGTACGAGCGGCTGGCGCAGCGGCCGGCGTATCGGCGGCATGTGATGATCGTCATGACGTGAAGGAACGCGCCATCCTTTTCCTCGGAAAAGGAAGGCCTCGACCTACCGCCCGCTGAACACCGGCCGCCGCTTCTCCAGGAACGCCCTCGTCCCTTCGGCGTGATCCTGGCTGGTCGCGCACTGGGCGATGATCGCCTCGGCCGCCGCCAGGTCGCGGCGGGTCTCGTCCTTGGCCAGTTCCGCCAGCGCCAGCTTGGCCCCCTTCTGCGTCAGCGGCGCGCCCCCGGCGATGCTCGCGATGTAGTCGGCGGCGAAGCCGTCCAGCGCCTCGTCCGCCAGCACATGGTTCACCATGCCGAGCCGCAGCGCCTCGGCCGCGTTGTATTGCCGCGCGGTGAACATGATCTCCTTGGCGGTGGAAAGCCCCACCAGCTCAACGATCCGCCGCAGCCCCTCCACGGGATAGCCGATCGACAGCTTTGCCGCCGGAATGCCGAACCGCGCTGCCTCGTTGGCCAGGCGCAGGTCGCAGCTGATCGCCAGCGCCATCCCCCCGCCCAGGCACCAGCCGCGGATCACCGCGACCGTCGGCTTCGAAACCGCATGCACCGTGGCGCAGGCCGTGGTGAACGCCCCCCCGCCGCGCGTCACCGGCCCGTCGGCGGATTCGAAGCGCGAAATGTCCGCCCCGGAGGCGAAGGCCTTGCGCCCATGCCCCTCGATGGTCAGCACGCGCACCTCCGGGTCGGCATCGAACGCCAGCGCCGCGTCGGTGATCGCCCACCACATGTCGTTGGAAATGGCGTTGTGCCGGTCGGGGTTGTCGATCGTGATGCTGCCGACGCCGCCCCTGCGTTCCGCGATGATCCTGCCGCCGCCTTGCGCCATCTCACGTCTCCCGTGGTCGGCCCGCATCATGCATCCAGACGGTGGCACGCCGCGAGATGCCCCGGCGCGCCCGCCTGCAGCACCGGCGCCACTTCCTTGCAGCGCGGCATCACATAGGGGCAGCGCGTATGGAAGGCGCAGCCCGGCGGCGGACGCACAGGGCTCGGCACATCGCCCTGCAACAGCGTCTTCTTGCGCTTCAGCCGCGGATTCGGCACCGGCACGGCGGCCAGCAGCGCCTCGGTGTACGGATGCTGCGGGCGCAGGAACAGGTCCCGCTTGTCGGCATACTCGACGATCTTGCCAAGGTACATCACCGCCACCCGGTGGCTGATATGCTCCACCACCGCGAGGTCGTGCGCGATGAACAGGTACGACAGCCGGTGCTCGCGCTGCAAATCCATCAGCAGGTTGATCACCTGCGCCTGGATCGACACATCCAGCGCCGAGACCGGCTCATCGGCCACGATCAACCGCGGATTGAGCGCCAGCGCGCGGGCGATCGAAACCCGCTGCCGCTGCCCGCCGCTGAACTGGTGCGGGAAATTGCCCATCTGCGCCTCGCGCAGCCCCACCTGGCGGAAGATCTCCGCCGTGCGCTCGTCCGCCTCCCGCCCGCTCGCCACGCCATGCACCAGCAACGGCTCGCGCACGATCGCGCCGGCCGACATGCGCGGGTTCAAGGAGCTGAACGGATCCTGGAACACCATCTGCATCTGCCGCCGGAACGGCCGCATCTCGGCCTTGGACAGCCGCGTCACATCGGTCCCGCCCAGCCGGATCGTCCCGTCAGTCGGCTCCACCAGCCGCATCACGGTGCGCGCCACGGTGGACTTGCCGCAGCCCGATTCCCCTACCAGCCCCAGCGTCTCGCCCTCTGCGATGCTGAAGCTCACCCCGTCGACCGCATGAACCTGCCCGACGGTGCGCCGCAGCAGCCCCTTGCGGATCGGGAAATGCTTCTTGAGGCCCTCGACCTCAATGACCTTCTCGGTCATGCCCCGCCTCCGTACAGCCGCTCGCTGTGCCAGCACGCCGCCCAGTGCCCGGGCCGCCGCTCGACATAGTCGGGATAGGTGGCGCGGCACGTATCGTCGGCATGGGCGCAACGCGGCGCGAAGGCGCACCCCTGGGGCAGCGCGGTCAGCGCCGGCACCATGCCCGGAATCTCCTGCAGCCGCCCAACCGCCGTCGGGTCGGTCGCATCCCCCCCCGCCAAAACCGCCAGCCGCGGCACCGAGGCCATCAGCCCGTGCGTGTAGGGATGCAGCGGCCGGTCGAACAGCTCCTCCACCGGCGCCTCCTCGATCTTCCGCCCGGCATACATCACCACCACCCGGTGCGCCGTCTCGGCCACCACGCCGAGGTCGTGGGTGATCAGGATCACCGCCGTGCCCCGCTCCTCCTGCAGCTTCACGATCAGATCCAGGATCTGCGCCTGGATCGTCACGTCGAGTGCCGTCGTCGGCTCGTCGGCGATCAGCACCTTGGGGTTGCAGGCCAGCGCCATGGCAATCATCGCCCGCTGCCGCATGCCGCCCGACAGCTGGTGCGGATACTCGCGCGCCCGCTGCACCGGCTCCGGAATGCGCACCAGGTTCAGCATCTCGACGGCCCGGTTCCACGCCTCGGCCGACGACACGTCCTGGTGCAGCCGCACCGCCTCGGCGATCTGGTCGCCGATCGTCAGCACCGGGTTCAGGCTGGTCATCGGCTCCTGGAAGATCATCGAGATCTCGTTGCCGCGCACCTGCCGCATCGCCTCCTCGTCGAGCGCCATCAGGTCGCGCCCCTCGAGCTTCACGCTGCCCGCGTCGATCCGCCCGGGCGGCGTCGGCACCAGGCGCATCACCGACAGCGCCGTGATGCTCTTGCCGCAGCCGGACTCGCCGACGATCGCCAGCACCTCGCCGCGCGCGACATGGAAGGAAACATCGCTCACCGCCCGCACCAGCCCCTGGCGCGTGAAGAACAGCGTGCGCAGGCCTTCGACCTGCAGGATGGGTGCTTCGCTCATCCCCGCTGCCTCGGATCGAGAATATCGCGCAAGGCATCCCCCAGCAGGTTGGTGCCGAACACCGCCAGGCTGATCGCCAGCCCTGGGAAGATCACCAGCCACGGCGCCCGGCGCATGTATTCCGCCGCCGACTCCGACAGCATCCGCCCCCACGAGGGATGCGGCTCCGGCACGCCCAGCCCCAGGAACGACAGCGACGCCTCGGTCAGGATCGTGCTGCCCAGCTGCGCCGTCGCCAGCACGATCAGCGGCGCGATGGTGTTCGGCAGGATGTGCCGGATCGCCAGCCGCCACTCGCTCATCCCCGTCGCCTGCGCCGCCTCCACGAAGGCCAGCTCGCGCAGCGCCAGCGTGTTCGACCGGATCACCCGCGCTACCGCCGGCACCAGCGGAATGGCGATGGAAATGATCGTGTTCGGCAGCGACGGCCCCAGCGCGGCCGCGAACACCAGCGCCAGCACCAGCAGCGGCAGCGCCTGCATGATGTCCATGATCCGCTGCACGATCAGGTCGAACCACCCGCCGATATACCCGCTCGCCAACCCCACGGCCACGCCGATCATGCAGCCCAGCGTGGTGGAGCCGATGCCCACCGCCAGCGAGATGCGCGCGCCATACACGATGCGCGCATAGACATCGCGCCCCATGAAGTCGGTGCCCATCCAGAACGTGCCGTCCGGTGCGGCCAGCGAAACCGCCGAATTGGTGGTCAGCGGGCTCTGCGTCGTGATCAGGTCGGCGAAGATCGCCGCCAGCACGAACACCGTCATGATCACCGCGCCGATCGCCCCCAGCGGGTATTGCCGCGCGAGGTGGAGCGCCTTGCCCACCCCCCCGGTCGCCCCGGCGCCGGCCCGGTTGAGTTCAGCCTGGTAGCTGGTGCCCGCCATCGTGCTAACCTGAATACTTGATGCGCGGATCGAGCACGGCATAGAGCATGTCGACCACGAAGTTGACGAGCACGACCACCACGGCGATCAGCATCACCAGGTTCTGCACGATCGGATAATCCCGCGCCCGGATCGCCTCCACCAGGAAGCGCGCCACGCCCGGGATGTTGAACACCGTCTCCGTCACGATCAGCCCGCCGATCAGGAACGCCGCCTCGATGCCGATCACCGTCACCACCGGCAGCAGCGCGTTGCGCAGCGCGTGGCGATAGTTCACCGACTGCCGCGTCGCCCCCTTGGCCCGCGCGGTGCGGATGTAGTCCTGCCGCAGCACCTCCAGCATGGAGGATCGCGTCAGCCGCATCACCAGCGCCGAGGACCGGAACCCGACGGCGGCCGCCGGCACGCTGAACAGCGCCAGCTGCGCCCAGAACCCGGTCACCGTGTCGCTGTAGATCGGCAAGGTGTCGAACCACGTCACGAACGCCATCAGGATCAGCAACCCAAGCCAGAACGACGGCAGCGACAGGCCGGAAAGGCTGACCACGCGCAGCATGTAGTCCGTCATCGTGTTCTGCCGCACCGCGCTGATCACCCCCAGCGGCACGCCGATCAACACGGAAAACGACAGCGCCAGCACCGCAAGCTTGGCGGTGATCGGAATCCGCGGCGCGATCTCCTCCAGCGTCGGCTTCTCCGACACGTAGGAATAGCCGAGGTCGCCCTGCATGATGCCGGTGATCCAGGCGAGGTATTGCTGCGGCAACGGCAGGTCGAGGCCGAGGTCGCGCGCGATCCGCGCCTTCTCCGCCGGATCGACCATGCCCGCGGTGTCGAACAGGATGTCCACGATGTTGCCGGGCACCACCCGCAGCAGGGTGAAGATGATCACCGAGATGCCGAACAGCGTCAGCAACATCAGGCCGAATCGGCGGACGAGGTAGGCGCCCAAATGCGGGACTCCTGCGGGGGGAAAGGCGGCGGGGCGCGGCGCACCCCCTCGCGGCCTCCCCCCGGGCGCGCGCCCGAAGGGAGGAGGGGAAGGCTAGCGGTTCAGCCAGACGTCGTCGAAGCGGTACCGGTTGTAGGAGGCATTCGCCGCCGGCTTGAAGCCGACCACCTCCGGGTGCCAGCACGTGCCCGAGTTGTTGTGCATGATGATCGGCCGCGCCACGTCTTCCTGCAGCTGCCGGTCGATCTCCCACACCATCCGGGTGCGCTTCGCAAGGTCGGTCTCCTGCGACTGCGCCACGAACATCTTCTCAAGCTCGGGGTTGCAGTAGCCGGTCACGTTGCGCTCCGACTTGCAGGAGTAGTTCTCGAAGAAGCTCTGGTCCGGGTCGTCCACCGAGTTGCCGGTGAGGTTCAGGCCCACGGCATAGTCCTTGCGCGCCACCTTGCCGAACCACACCCCGGTCTCGACGATCTCGAGCTCCCCGTCGATGTAGATCTCCTTCAGGTGATCGATCAGGATCACCGCCGGGTCGCGATAGGCCGCGATGTTGCGCGTCGAGATCTTCACCGCCAGGCGCTTGTCCGGCCCGTAGCCGTGCTTCTCCATCAGCTTGCGTGCCTCGGCGCGGTTCTTGGCCACGTCGGGGTCATAGCCCGCGATGGTGCGCATCATCTCCGCCGGCATGCCCCACACGCCCTCGGGCTGCGGCAGCATGGTGGTGCCGATCGCCGCCTGTCCCTCGGCGATGATGTCGTTGAACGCCTTGCGGTCCATCGACAGCGCCATGGCGCGGCGCAGATCGGGGTTGTCGAACGGCGGCTTGTCGCGGTTGACGATCAGGTTGGTCGAAACGTTCACCGGCCCCATGTGGCAGATCGCCTTGGGCGCCTGCGCCTTGATGTCGCGCAGCACCTGCTGCGTCACCTCGGTGGGGAACGTCATGTCCAGCCGGCCGGACAGGAATGCCAGCATGGCCGTGGAACGGTTGGTGATGATCGGCATCTCGATGCCGTCCAGGTAGGGCTTGCCCGGCTTCCAGTAGTCGGGGTTGCGCGCGAGCCGGATGATCTCGTTCTGCTTGAACTCGGCCAGCTTGAACGGCCCGGTGCCGATCGGCCGCGTGCGCATGGTCGCCGCGTTCACGTGGCACGGATACATCGGCGTGTAGCCGGAAGCGAGCAGGTTCAGCAGCGAGGGCTGCGGGCGGCCCAGCTTGAGCGTCACCTCGTGGTCGCCGTTCGGCACCACCTCCAGCACGTTGTCGTACAGGCTGCGGCGCGGATTGGTGCGCAGCTTGTCCTCCTTCTTGCCCTGCACCAGGTCGAACGTGCACTTCACGTCCGCCGAGGTGAACGGCTTGCCGTCATGCCACTTCACGCCGGGCTGCAAGGTAAAGGTCAGCGACTTGTTGTCCGCACTCCAGCTCCACTTGGTCGCCAGCTCCGGAATGATGGTGTCCAGCGCATCCTTCTCCTTGGTCGTGTCGTACATGACCAAGTTGTTGTAGATGCCGCTGAACGGCGCGTTCACCGAGAACGTCGCCCCCTCGTGGATCGACGCGCTCGGCGGATTGTCGCGCTGGTACATGCGCAGGACCCCCCCGCGCTTCGGTTCCTGGGCAAGCGCGACCGACGTGGCAAACACACCCACGATCGTCGCTGCCGACAGCAAGGCGGCATGATGGCGCATCAAGGTCTTGTCCTCCCATGACGTGGTGGCACCTTGAGCCGTTGCCGGCCGACCAGGCGCTTCTGTGGCGCCGAGTAACATGGATGGGATGGTATGCAAACGCGTTTTCGCGCCCATTGGCGCGATCCCGGCGCTTTGCCACACTGCGGAACTGCCGAGGAGCATGAATGATGCCGACCGATCCAGCGGAATTCGCCCGCCACCACGTCGCCTCGCGCAACCTGCTCGAAAGCGAAACATTCCCGCCCGACCTGTGGCAGGCCATGGCCGAGGCCGGCCTGTTCCGCATCGGCCTGCCCGCCGAACATGGCGGCGACGGCGGAACCTACGCCGACATCGCCGCCGCCGAACGCGCCCTGGTCGAGGACGGCCAATCCACCGGCCTGGCCGGCGTCTGGGGCGGCCACCAGATGGTCGCCCGCTGGTTCCTCGCCGGCTTCGGCACCAAGGCCCAGCAAGCCCGCCACCTCCCCAGCCTGGCCAGCGGCGCGCTGACCGCCGGCGTCGCCATCTCCGAGCCCAAGGTCGGCGCCCACCCCAAGCTGCTGTCCACCACCGCCACCCGCGAAGGCACCGGATGGCGGCTGGACGGCGAGAAATCCTACGTCACCAACGGCGACCTCGCCGGCCTCTACGTCGTGCTGGCCATCACCGCGATGCAGGGCGACCGCAAGCGCTACTCCTTCTTCCTCGTCGAACGCGACACCCCGGGCCTGGAGATCATCCCCGCCCCCACCCCCGCCTCCATGCGCCCGGTCGGCCACGTCGCCCTGAAACTCGCCGGCTGCCTGGTCCCGCCCGACGCCCTGCTCGGCCCGCAGGACGAAGCCTACGAAACCATGGCCCTGCCGTTCCGCGACGCCGAGGACGCGGTCGGCACCTCCGGCATGGCCGGCAACCTCGCCGGCCTCGTCCGCCTGCTCGGCGCCGAACTCGCCGCACCCGCGCCCGACGAAGCCGTGGCCGAACTCGGCGCCCTGGCCGGCCTCGCCGCCCTCGCCACCCCCTGCGCCGCCGACCTCGCCCGCGCCGTCGACGAGAACCGCTCCACCGAACCCCACCCCCAGGCCCTGCTCATCGGCCTGCGCCAGCTCGCCGCCACCTTCCACGCCCGCGCCACCGCCTTCCGCGACACCCACGCCGCCACCCGCACCGAAATCCTCGATGCCCGCCTCAACTCGATCCAAACCTCCCTCTCCGTCGCCCGCGGCCCCCGCGCCATCCGCATGGCCCGCCTCGGCGCGCGCATGCTGCCCTAGCGCCAACGGAGACAATGCCAGCCCGCTGGTCTAGATAGGCGCCGTGCCGGACAGTCCGGCGCGCGACAAGGGATTGCGACGGTGGCTGAACCAGCGGCAACGGATACCCCCGAGGGCGGGCGCGACTTCATCCGCGACATCATCGCCGACGACCTCGCCCAAGGCCGCGTACCCGAGGTCGTCACCCGCTTCCCCCCGGAACCGAACGGCTACCTCCACATCGGCCACGCCAAGTCGATCTGCCTGAACTTCGGCGTCGCCCAGGAATTCGCCGGCCGTTGCCACATGCGCTTCGACGACACCAACCCCACCAAGGAGGAACAGGAGTTCATCGACGCCATCGCCGCCGACGTCCGCTGGCTCGGCTTCGACTGGGGCGACAACCTCTTCCACGCGTCCGACTACTTCGAACAGCTCTACGCCTGGGCCGAACACCTCATCCGCCAGGGCGACGCCTACGTCGACGACCAGTCCCCCGACGACATGCGCGCCGCCCGCGGCACCCTCACCGAACCCGGCCGCAACTCCCCCTTCCGCGACCGCACCGCCGAGGAGAACCTCGACCTCTTCCGCCGCATGCGCGCCGGCGAATTCCCCAACGGCGCCCGCGTCCTGCGCGCCCGCATCGACATGGCGTCAGGCAACATGAACCTGCGCGACCCCGTCCTCTACCGCATCCTCCACGCCACCCACCCGCGCACCGGCAACGCCTGGTGCATCTACCCCACCTACGACTACGCCCACGGCCAGTCCGACGCGATCGAGGGCATCACCCACTCCCTCTGCACCCTCGAATTCGAGGACCACAAGCCGCTCTACGACTGGTTCCTCGACAAGCTCCCCATCGCCGCCCTCGGCAAGCCCACCCGCCCGCGCCAATACGAATTCGCCCGCCTGAACATCGCCGGCCTCGTCCTCTCCAAGCGCGTCCTCACCCGCCTCGTCGCCGGCAACCACGTCCGCGGCTGGGACGACCCGCGCATGCCCACCCTGGCCGGCCTGCGCCGCCGCGGCGTCCCCCCCTCCGCCCTGCGCGAATTCGTCCGCCGCGTCGGCATGGCCCGCGCCAACTCCGTCGTCGACCCCGCCATGTTCGACTTCACCATCCGCGAGGAACTCAACCGCACCGCCCCGCGCCGCATGGCCATCCTGCGCCCGCTCAAGATCGTCATCGAGAACTACCCCGAAGGCCAAACCGAAACGCTCGACGCCATCAACCACCCCGACGACCCCGCCCAGGGCACCCGCCCCGTCACCTTCGCCCGCGAGCTCTGGGTCGAGCAGGACGACTTCATGGAAGACCCGCCGAAGAAGTTCTTCCGCCTCTCCCCCGGCCGCGAAGTCCGCCTGCGCTACGCCTACTTCATCACCTGCCGCGAGGTGATCAAGAACGAAGCCGGCGACGTCATCGAACTCCGCTGCACCTACGACCCCGCCTCCAAGGGCGGCAATTCCCCCGATGGCCGCAAGGTCCAGGCCACCCTCCACTGGGTCGCCGCCACCGACGCCGTGCCCGCCGAAATCCGCCTCTACAACCCCCTCTTCACCCGCCCCGACCCCGGCGCCGACGGCGACGTCTTCGCCGACCTCAACCCGGACTCGCTCGAACTCCTCCAGCCCGCCATGCTCGAACCCGCCCTCGCCACCCTCGCCCCGGGCAGCGTCGTCCAGTTCGAACGCCAAGGCTATTTCTGCCCCGACCCCGACAGCCGCCCCGGCGCCCTCGTGTTCAACCGCACCGTCGGCCTGCGCGACACCTGGGCCAAGGAAAGCGGCAAGAACACCCCGCCGGCGGTGGGAAGGGTCAAGAAGTAAGGAAGAATCTTCTTTTTCTGAAGAAAAAGAAGCAAAAAGACTTTTTCCATTTTGCACCCGGCCCGTGCGTCAAGCACCCGGCCAAGTGGAGAAAAGTTTTTTGGTTCTTTTTTTCAAAAAAGAACCGCTTCCTTCCTGATCGCAATCACCACCCGCCCCGCCCCCGGCCGCAACCGCGCCAACACCCCGAGCATCTGCTTCCACGGCCAATACCGCCGATCCAGCAACCCCATCCCCCGCGCCGCCTCTTCGCCCGCAACAACCTCGGCCGTCGCCTCCAGCCACGGCCCGAGCACCTTCCCCCGCACATCGCACGCCGCCACCCGGCACCGCTTCGTCCGCCGCAGCCGCTTCACCTTGAATGCATCGGCGCGGCTATAGACGAACACCGTCCCGTCACCATCCACCGCGAACCACAGCGGCGTGCGCACCGCCGTCCCGTCCCGCCGATACGTCTCCAGGTTCAGGTACCGCGCCCGCGCCAAAGCCTCCCAACTCATCGCCTCCTCCCTGGCACCGAAACCGCCACCCACACGAGCCCCAGCAGCAGCAGCACCGTGGTCAGCACGAACACCCACGGCAGCCCCACGAACGCCGCCACCGTCCCGCCCGAGATCGGCCCCAGCGAGTTGCCGAGGAAATACGCCGAGGACGTCATCCCATAGGTGAACCCCCGCTCCTCCGGCGCCGTCAGCCGCCCGATCAGCGCGTTGGTGATCGGCACGATGCTGCCGATGAACAGCCCCAGCCCGAACCGCTCCGCCACGAACACCCCGTAGCTGTGCGTGAACGCCTGCGGCGCCGTCATCAGCGCCGCGCCGGCCAGCGCGATCATCACCACGCGCTTTTCGCCCAGCCGATCCGCCGCCCGGCTCAGCAGCGGCACCGCGAAAATCCCCGCCAGCCCCGTCACCGACATCGCCACCCCCGCCAGCGTCGCCAGGTCCGGCCGGTCGCCCACCATGTCCTGCACATACAGCGTCACCACCGGCTGCACCGACTGCACGGCGAACTGCGTCAGCAGCAGCACCAGCACCAGCGCCGCCATCGCCCGGCTCGACAGCAACAGCCGCATCGAAGCCAGGATGGACCGCTGCTTCGCCCCGGCCTTCGGCGCCGAGAAACTCTCCGGCACCAGCCACCACGCCAGCACGAACGCCGTCATCGAAAGGCTGGCCGCCACGAAGAACGGAATCCGGTAGCTCCCGGTCAGGTCGGCCAGCGCCCCCCCCATCACCGGCCCCATCAACGAGCCCACCAGCTGCGCCGTGCTCATCAACCCCAGCGACGACGCCAGCTTGCCCGCCGGTACCTGGCTCGCGATCAGCACCACCGAGGCCGCGGAAAACCCCGCGAACACTCCCATCAGCATCCGCGCACCCAGCAACTGCCAAACATCCACCACCACGCCCATCAGCACGGTGCACAGCGAAATCGCGAACGCCGAGCGCAGCACCATCAGCTTGCGCCCATACTTGTCCGCCATCCGCCCCCACAGCGGCGAGGCGAACGCCGCCACGAACGACGCCGTCGATCCCAGCGCCCCCGCCCACAGATAGAGGTGGAAATCCGTCTGAACACCGAGTTCCGGCAGGTACAAGGGCATGATCGGCGTGAGGAACGTGAACGACAGGCTCATCAAGCTCTGCACCGCCAGCATCGTCGCCAGCGTCACCTTCCATGCCGGCGACCCATCCTCGCCCGGCCCGCCCGCAGCATCCGTCATCCGCACCTGCCCGTCATGCCGCAGGATCGGCGCCCCACACATCCAAGGCAACCCGCGCGCCGAATTTTTCCGTTGCAGCGGTACCGACGGTTAGATAAATTGTCCGAATGTTAGTTCATCCCCCCTCCATGGCCGCCCCGGGCCTCGCCGCAGGATTCGCGCAGCTGCGCGCATCCGCCGCGGCCACCCCGGCGCCGTTCTGGCTGCCGGACAGGGTACATGCGCTCATCCTCGCCCTCCTCGCGCGCATCTTCGGTCGCCTGGAAGACCTCATCACCCTCTGGCAAGCCGGCCTGCTCCCCCCGCCGCCGGCCCTGCGCCCCCGCACCCCGCGCGCCGGAGCCCGCGCGCCTTCCCATCGCGCCAAACGCAGCCCCGGCCGCAAGCACCCGGGCTGCGCTGACCCGGACTCCGCCCGCCCGCTCTCCGCCCGCCGGCATTCCGTCAACCCGCACTCCGCCCCGATCCAACACCCCGATCGTGCCATCGCGCCATGCTCCGCCCCACCCCGGCGCCGGCGCTCGGCCCGCGACCCGCCAGGCCGCGTCGAATGGCCCCAGGAATGGCAGCGCCCTCCCCCGACCATTTCATTTCAAGATAACAATATTCTCATAAATATTTTATTATAAACGATTGTAATCTTCCGCCGAAGCCTGCCTGCCCTATTCCCCCATCGCCCACCCCGGCGGCGCGATCTTCTCCACCACCAGCTCGATCTCGTAGCACCCTTCCGGATGCACGCTCGCCGGCAGGTCGTACTGATACCCGGCATCGTTCTCCACCAGGTGGCGCACCCGGAAGGAGTTCGGCGGCAACGCCGCGTCGAACTCCGCGAGCAAACTCACCGGCGTGTACGTGCGCTTGTGGTCGTTGTTCCAATACGACGGCACGCGGCGCTTGCGCTCGTACAGATGGGCGCTGGGCACCACCGTGATGATGTGGCCGCCCACCTTCAGCACGCGGTGCCACTCCTGGATCGCCAGGACGAAGTCCGGGATATGCTCCAGGCAGTGGCTGGAATAGACGGCATCCTGGCTGCCGTCGGGGAAGGGCAGGATGCGCCCGTCATAGCCGGGGTAGTCCAGGTCCACGCCGATCGCCCCGGGCAGGATCGGCACCACGCGGCCCGGCTCCGCCCCGCCCTGGAAGCCGATGTCCAGCACCGCCGGCCCGGGGATGAAGCGCTGCCAGAACCCGGAGTCGATCTTGGCATCGAAGCTCTTGGACGACTCCCGGCCCACCCGCCGCCCGCGCTCGCCCGACAGATCCGGCGGACGATGCGCCGTGCGCGCGACCCACGACAGCCGGCGGAGCAAAAGGCCGAGAAAGCGCGTGTCGTCCCCGATGCCGATCAGCTTCGGCTGGATGCAGGTGGAGATCTGGATGTCGAGCACGATCCGCCCCTCCGGATCGATCGCCTCAGGCGGCACCACCAGGTTGCGGGTGCGCATCACCGTATCGCCGATGAACCATTCGGTCAGGCGGCGCCCGTTCGCCAGCAACACCGCCCGCTGCTCCAGCACCAGGTCGCGCGCGATGAAGCCGAGCGATTCCAGCCGCAGCACCACGCCGCCTTCCGGCCGCTCCGGCAGGCGGAAGCCGATGCGCACCCGCCCGCCATCGGTCCAGCGGCCATGCTCCTCGGGCCTCGACAGGCCCCGGAAGGTGACGAATTCCGCCGCTTCCGGGCTCTGCAGCGCCACGCCGCGCGCGGGCAGCGGCTGCAACTGGTCGATGTCGTTCATGTCGTCTCCGATACTCTCAGCCGGCACGCGGCCGCACGGCACGGCCGGAGCGCAACGACTCCGCGGCCGCATCGGCCAGCAGCAGCGCCGCCAGCCCGTCCCGCCCGTCGGGGCGCGGCGCGGTGCCCGCCTCGACCGCGGAAACGAACGCATCCAGCTCCAGCCGGTAGGCGTCCGCGTAGCGTTCCAAAAAGAAGGGCTGCGCGACGGCGGTGGTGAACCCACCCGCACCCGCGCGCTCCAGCATGGTGAGCGGCACGTTCCCCGCGCGCAGCATGCCGGCCGCGCCATGCGCCTCGATGCGCTGGTCATAGCCGTAGCTGGCGCGGCGCGAGTTGCTGATGCTGCACAGCCTTCCTGAAGCGGTGCGCAGGGTGATCAGCGCGGTATCGACATCGCCCGCCACCCCGATCGCCGGGTCGACCAGGCAGGAGGCGGCGGCGAACACCTCAACCACCGGCTCGCCCAGCAGGAAGCGCGCCATGTCGAGGTCATGGATCGCCATGTCGCGGAACAGCCCGCCGGAGGTGGCGACATAGGCCGGCGGCGGCGGCGAGGGGTCGCGGCTGGTGATCGACAGCACTTCCAGCGCGCCGATCGCCCCTTCGTCCAGCGCGCCCTTCAACGCGGCGAAATGCGGATCGAAGCGGCGGTTGAAGCCGATCATCAGCGGAATGCCGGCCCGTTCGGCCATGGCGACACAGGCCTCGGCCCGGGCGGCGTCCAGGTCGATCGGCTTCTCGCAGAACACCGCCCGGCCGGACGCCGCCGCCCGCTCGATGAACGCCGCGTGCGTGGGCGTGGGCGAGGCGATCAGCACCGCTTGCGCCGCGAAGGCCTCGTCGAGATCGATCACCCGGCTGGCGCAGGCCTCGGCCAGCGCCGCGGCCGCCGCGGTGTCGGGGTCGGCGATACCCACCAGGCGGGCGCGTCGAAGGGCTGCCACGTTGCGCGCGTGGATCCGCCCGATCCGCCCCGCTCCGATCACCGCAATATCAAGCATCGAACTCCCCGGCCCATCCTGCCCGATTGTCTCCCGCCCGGCCGCGATGGACAATGGCCCGGCGAACGCGGAGGACGTCATGACCCAACAAGGCGGCACGATCCGGCTGACCTGCGCCCAGGCCCTGGTGCGCTTCCTCGCCGCCCAGCGCACGGTGGTCGACGGCGCGGAGGTGGCGCTGTTCGCCGGCGTGTGGGCGATCTTCGGCCACGGCAACGTCGCAGCGATGGGCGAGGCGCTGCATGGCGCGGGCGATGCGCTGCCGACCTGGCGCGGGCAGAACGAGCAATCCATGGCGCTGGCCGCCATCGCCTATGCCAAGGCGATGCGCCGGCGGCGGATGATGGCGGTGACGTCCTCGATCGGACCGGGGGCGACCAACATGGTGACGGCCGCCGCCGTGGCCCACGTCAACCGTCTCCCGTTGCTGTTGCTGCCGGGCGACGTGTTCGCCGGACGGCGGCCGGATCCGGTGTTGCAGCAGGTGGAGGATTTCGAGGACGCAACCGTCAGCGCCAACGACTGCTTCCGCCCGGTCTCGCGCTTCTTCGACCGCATCGCCCGGCCGGAACAGCTGCTGACCGCCCTGCCCCGCGCGCTGGCGGTGCTGACCGATCCGGCGCAGTGCGGCCCGGTGACGCTGGCGCTGTGCCAGGACACGCAGGCGGAGGCGTTCGACTATCCCGAAAGCTTCTTCGCTCCGCGCACCTGGCGCATCCGCCGCCCGCCGCCGGATGCGGCCGAACTGGCCGAGGCGGTGGCGTTGCTGCGCGCGGCCAAGGCGCCGCTGATCATCGCCGGCGGCGGCGTTCACTATGCCGGCGCCACCGCCACGCTGGCGCGTTTCGCCGAGGCGCACGGCATTCCGGTCGGCGAGACCCAGGCGGGCAAGAGCGCGCTGCCGCACGACCATCCGTTGAACCTTGGCGCCATCGGTGTCTCAGGCACCGCGGCGGCGAACGCGGCGGCGGCGGAGGCGGATCTGATCCTGGCGGTCGGCACGCGGCTGGGCGACTTCGCCACCGGCTCATGGTCGCTGTATCGCAACCCGGAGCGCCGCGTGGTCGCGCTGAACGTGCAGCCCTTCGATGCCGCCAAGCGGCTGGCGACGCCGCTGGTGGCCGATGCCGATCTCGGGCTCCAGGCGCTCTCGACGGCGCTGGCGACGCACCGGGCGCCGGACGGCTGGACCGCGCGCTGCCAGGCTGCCCTGCCCGCCTGGAACGCCATCGCCGAGCGCGCCACCGCCGGCACCAATTCGGACCTGCCGACGGACGCCCAGGTGCTGGGCGCCGTGCGCCGCGCCATGCCGGAGGACGCCATCGTGGTTGCCGCCGCCGGCGGGCTGCCGGGCGAGCTGCACAAGCTGTGGAACGCCACCGGGCCCGGCACCTACCACCTGGAATACGGCTATTCCTGCATGGGCTACGAGATCGCCGGCGGGCTCGGCGTGAAGATGGCACACCCGGAGCGCGAGGTGGTGGTGCTGCTCGGCGACGGCTCCTGGCTGATGATGAATTCCGAGTTGGCCACCTCGGTGATGCTCGGGTGCCGGCTGATCGTGGTGCTGCTCGACAATGGCGGCTTCGGCTGCATCGACCGGCTGCAGCGCGGCAGCGGCGGGGCCAGCTTCAACAACCTCCTGTCCAGCGCCCGCCACGATGCCTTGCCGGCCTTCGACTTCGCGGCGCAGGCCACGGGGCTGGGCGCGCGGGCGCGTACCGTCAACGGCACCGCGGCGCTGGAGGCGGCGATCGCCGACGCGCGGCAGGCGGACCGCACCACGGTCATCGTTCTCAAGACCGACCCGGCCGGCAGCACGGCGGAGGGCGGGCACTGGTGGGACATCGGCGTGCCGGAGGTCTCCGGGCGCGAGGAGGTCCGCACCGCCCGCGCCGCCTCGGATGCCGCCCGCGCGAGGCAGCGGCTCGGGGACTGATCGCTCCGGTTGCGGCCGCCCCCCGACTGCGCGTATTGCCCAACGCAGAAACGATCACTCCAGGGAGCCCCCCATGCGCCACGCCGGCACGCTGCTGTTCGCCTCGATGGCCTTCCTCTCCGCCGCCGCCATGCCGGCCCGCGCCGATGTCGTCGTCTATTGCAGTGCCGACGAGAAGATGTGCCGCGGCCTGGTGACGCTGTTCACCAAGGAGACCGGCATCAAGGCGGACATGACCCGCCAGTCCTCCGGCGAAACCTACGCCCGCATCCGCGCCGAGAAGGACAACCCGCGCGCCGATATCTGGTGGGGCGGCACCGGCGACCCGCACCTGCAGGCCGCCGAGGAAGGGCTGCTGGCCGAATACAAGTCCCCGATGCTGCCGAAGCTGCGCGACTGGGCGGTGAAGCAGGCCGAGCGCGCCAAGCACCAGACCGTCGGCGTCTACATGGGCGCGCTGGGCTACGGGTACAACAGCGAGGAACTGGCGCGGAAGAAGCTTGCGGCACCGAAATGCTGGGCCGACCTGCTGAAGCCGGAATACAAGGACGAGGTGCAGATGGCGGACCCCAACTCGTCCGGCACCGCCTACACCATGCTGGCCACCCTGGTGCAGCTCTGGGGCGAGGAGCCGGCGTTCGACTACCTCAAGAAGCTGCATCGCAACATCAACGACTACACCAAGTCCGGCGCCGCCCCCGCCCAGGCCGCGGGCAAGGGCGAGACGCTGGTCGGCGTGGCGTTCCAGCACGACGTGGTCATGGTGGCGCTGACCGGCAAGCGCCCTCTCGTCACGGTCTCGCCCTGCGAGGGCACCGGCTTCGAGGTCGGCTCGATGAGCATGGTGAAGGGCAGCCGCAACGCCGCCGACGCGCGGAAGTTCTACGACTGGGCGCTGGGCGTCTCGGCGCAGGCGATCATGCCGCAGTTCGGCTCCTTCCAGGTGCCGTCGAACAGCGACGTGCCGGTGCCGAAGGAAGCGCCGGACCTGAGCAGCATCAAGCTGATCGACTACGACTTCGCCAAATACGGCTCCTCGGCCGAGCGCCGCCGCCTGCTCGCCCGCTGGACCACCGAGGTGAAGGGCGCGCCGCGCTGAACCACGGGCGCACGGGCCGAGGCTGATGCCGATTGCCGCACGGGGCTGGGCGCTCGCCTTCGTCCTCGCGGCGCTGGCGCTGCCTTGGTATGGGCACGACTCGCTGTGGGCGGCGCTGGCATCGGGCGAGGCGCTGCCGCTGGCCGCACTGGCACCCGGC
>CAMDGX010000011.1 GCA_945897825.1 Asaia bogorensis
AGCTTCCGCTTCAAGGCCAGCGCCAAAACCACCAAACGCGAAAGGGCAAAGCAGTGACTTGACCCCCACCCTGCTCGAGGGCGAAACACCCTCAAGGCGGGTCACTTCTCAGTGGAAATCCCGGGTCACTTCTCAGCGAAAATCAACAGTGCTGACCATGCAGCAGAGCGATGCTGCCAAGGAAACCACCGAGGAGGGCAAGAAACGCGCCCATCGCCGCAATGCCGACGCGGTGGCGGGCCCTTTCCAAGGCGTTTGCGCTCGCCTCCGCCAGTGACGAGGCCCGGACTATCCGCGAGGAAGTCGGCTTCTTCCAGGCGATCCGCGTGGCGCTGGCCAAGAGCGTGCCTGGCGATGGAAAGAAGAGCACCGCGGAACGCGAGCTCGCCATCCAGCAGCTCGTCAGCCGTGCCGTGGTGTCCACTGAGATCGTCGACATCATGAAGGCCGCGGGGCTGGAAAGTCCGGACATCTCCATCCTCTCCGACGAATTTCTCGCGGAGGTGCGCGAGATGGATAAGCCGAATCTCGCGATCGAGGCGCTGAAGAAACTGATCGCCGGCACCGTGCGTGCCCAGGCGCAGCGCAATGTCACCCAGGCCAAGGGCTTCACCGAACGCCTGGAAGCCGCGATCGCGCGCTACCACACCAACGCCATCACCACAGCGCAGGTGCTGGAGGAATTGATCCAGATCGCCAAGGACATTCGGGCTGCCCGCGCCCGAGGCGAAGAGGCTGGTCTATCGGATGAGGAGATCGCGTTCTACGACGCCCTGGCCGAGAACGAGAGCGCACGCCAGATGATGGGCGAGCCAGCCCTTCGCGTGATTGCGCACGAACTGGTCACCATCATCCGGGGCAACATGACCGTCGACTGGATGCACCGTGACTCAGCACGCGCCAACATCCGGCGGCTCGTGAAGCGCCTGCTGCGCAAGTACGGCTATCCTCCCGACCTCCAAAACGCTGCGGTGCAGAATGTACTGCAGCAGGCCGAGGCGCTGTCGGCAGAGTGGGCGGCATGATGTCGGCGTTCCGCGCGCACTGGGAAGAGTGGGCTTTTCGCTCCCAGTCACCAATGCCCACCTGATAAAGTTTCGAACTCATGGTGTGCAACCGCACCAATGAATTGTTCTATTTCAGTGCGATAAAACTCGGGGCCGAAACCCCTATAGCCCCAAGTCACGGAGAGAATCGGCCCTTCGGAGAGAGATTCGGGCGTTCGTTCCGCTCGCGGAGCCCCGAGTGCACCGGGCAACCCCACGGAAAACTTGGGGTTTTCCAGCCCGTCTCACCGGCGGAGAGCGGTTCGCCCCTAGGGTGGTGGCATGCCAAGGGTTCTGTTTCCATGTCAGCACTGTCGGCGCGGTTGAAGACCGAGGCCTTCATGCATGGCGCCTGTGTGCCTTGCCAGCATCGGGACCAGGCGACAGGGCGGAACGCTGGGGCCGTGCCGATGCCCGACAGGGCTATCGCGCCGAGGTGCCCGGCCTCCCCCCGCGCGCCAGCCGGGCTTCGATCTCCGCCAGCGCCACGGGCAGGTCGGCGATGCTGTCGATGACCAGGTCGGCCCCGGCGGCACGCATCTCCACCCCGGCGCGGGTGCGGATCGCAGCCCGGTCGGCCTCGGGCAGGGCCGCGAGTTCGGGTGCGGACAGCCCGCAGATGTTGCCGGTCAGCGCCAGCCCAACCGTCCAGGTGCCGGCGTTGATCCCCTCGCCGATCCCCGGCGGCGTGTCGTCCACCTTCACCACCGCATGCGCCGGCCATGCCCGCAGGGCGGCCATCGCGTGCCACATCATCAGCGGGCTCGGCCGCCCCTCCGGCAGGTCGCCGGCGCAGACCACGCAGTCCGGCACATAGCCTGCGGCGGCGGCCAACGGCATCAGTTCGGCCATGATCGGGCGCGTGTAGCCGGTGGTGGAGCCGATCCCCATGCCGCGGGCCCGCGCCCAGGCGATGGCTTCCAGCGCGCCGGGAATGATGTCGGCATGGTCGCGGATGGCCGCGATGTTCATCGGCTCGAACACCGCCAGCAGCCGGTCGATCGCCGCTTCGTCGGGCGCCCCGCCCTGGGCGGCCTGCCAGGCGGTGGCGACGTGCGGCAGGGCCATCAGGGCGGCGATGTGGTCGCGCTTGGCCATCCCCATCGGGCCGCGGGCATCGGCGATGCCGACCGCAACGCCGAAATGCGCGAAGGCGCGGACGAAGGCGCCCATCGGCGCGCGGCTGCCATGGTCGACCACGGTGCCGGCCCAATCGAGCACGAGGGCCTTGAGCATCAGGCGGTCTCCTTTGCATGGGGCGGGGCCGGGTGGGCAAGCAGGTCGGCGATGGTCTCCTCGCCGATCGCGAAGGCCGTGCTCGCCCCGGTGCCGGAGGTGACCATCACCAGCCGCACGCCGTCGGCCACCGCCTCGGCGAACGCGACATCCGGCCCGGAGGGGTAGATGCCGATCCACCGCTCGGTCACCACGGGCGCGTGCAGGCCGGTCACGGCCGTGAACTCCTCGAGCATGCGCGCATCGACATCCTGCGGCTGGAACGGGTCGGGCGAGGTGTCGTAGTGGTGGCTGTCGCCCACGACCAGCGAACCGTCCGCGTGCTGCACGGCAATCAGGTGGATGCCATCGGCCAGGTGTGCCGGCTGCTCCGCCGCCAGACGCGCCCGCAACGCGGGCAAGCTGGGGCCCTGGTAGCCGAGATAGCGCACCAGCCCCAGGTCGCTCATCAGCGGCGCCGGAAACCGCACCCCGGGATCGGCCAGGCGCAGCATGTGCAGCTTGCACAGCGTGATGCCCCGCCGTGCCATCACCTCCGGAAACAGCGTCACGAGGTCGGGCCCGGGGCAGACGACCACGTGGCGCGCGCTGATCCGCCCGCCGGCATGGATCACCGCCCCGGGCTCGACGCCGCGCACCGCGCAACCGCGCACGAACCGAACCCCCTGGGCTTCGAGCCACGCGGCCAGCCGGGGAATGGCGTCGCGGCTCTCCACCCGCAGTTCGTGCGGCGAGTGCAACGCCCCCACCAGGCCCGGCGCCACCGCGGGCATGCCCTGCCGCAGCATCGGCGCATCCAGCAGCCGGCAGCCCGCGCCCATCGGTCCGGCGGCAAAATCCTCCAGCACCGCCATCGCCTCCGGCCGCCGCGCAATCATCAGCAGGCCGCGCTGGTGGATGTCGATGCCGGCCAGGCCCGCGATCTCGGCCCACACATCGCGCGAACGCCGCGCGCGACGCCATGTCGCCCCTGCCGCCTGGCCCGTGACGGTGATGAAGCCGAAATTCCGCACCGACGCACCAACGGCCCGCGCCTCGCGATCCACCACGACGACGCGCTGCCCCTGGCGCAGCGCCGCCAGCGCATGGCCCAGGCCGACGATGCCGGCGCCGACGATGGCGATGTCGAATGTCGCGCTGCTCATCGTCCCGACCTAGCGGCGCTGCCTCCGCCACGCAAGCGCGACACCACCCGGCGCCCCATTGCCATGCCTCCGCCCACCGCCCATGATCCCTGCAAACGCAAGGGGGAAACGATGATGGTCGGCTCACGCCATTCGTCCAACGGCTTCCGTCAGCTTCTCGCCACCGCCTGCATCGGTGCCGCACTCGCCGCCGCGCCGCCGGCGGCTGCCCAGAAACTCACCTTCGCGGTCGCCGCCGACGTCACCTCGCTCGACCCGCATTTCCACAACACGGCGATCAACCACGCCACCGGCGACCACCTCTACGAGCCGCTGACCTTCCAGGACGCCCAGGGCCAGGTGATCCCCAACCTTGCCCGCAGCTTCCGCCTGGTCGACGACCACACCTGGGAGTTCGAGCTGCACCCCGACGTGGCCTTCCACGACGGCACCAAGCTCGACCCGGAAGACGTCGCCTTCACCATCGCGCGCATCCCGCAGGTGAAGGGCCCCAGCTCCTATACCCACTTCATCGAATCGGTCGTGGGCATGGAGCGCATCTCGGCCACCACCTTCCGCCTCAAGACCCGCACGCCCGACCCGTTCCTGCCGTTCAACCTCGCCGGCGCCAAGATCCTCAGCCGCTCGATCCACAAGGACGCGCAGACCACCGACTTCAATTCCGGCAAGCTCGCCGTCGGCACCGGCCCCTACCGCTTCGTCAGCTACGCGCGCGGCGACCGCCTCGTGCTCCAGCGCAACGACAGCTGGTGGGGCCAGCGCAACCCGGCCACCGCCCAGCCCTGGCAGGAGGTGACGATCCGCGTCATCAACTCCGACGCCTCGCGCATGGCCGCCCTCCTGGCCGGCGAGGTCGACCTGGCCGACCGCGTGCCGCCCGACGACCTGGGCCTCGTGCGCAACAACCCGGCGCTGTCGCTGTTCTCCATCCGCGGTCACCAGGTCGCCTACCTGTTCCCCGATTCCACGCGCGACGGCCCCCTGCCCCTGACGGTCGACAAGAAGACCGGCCAGCCGCTCGCCACCAACCCGCTGCGCGACCGCCGCGTGCGCGAGGCGATTTCGCTGGCGATCAACCGCCGCGCCATTTCCGAGACCATCATGAACGGCGGCTCCTTCCCCGCCGACCAGATGGTCGCCCCCGGCGCCATCGGCCGCGACGACACCCTGCCGGAGCTGCCGTTCGACGCCGCGCGCGCCCGCGCCCTGCTGGCCGAGGCCGGCTACCCCGATGGCTGGCGCTGGACCATCGTCGCACCCAACGGCCTGTTCTCCGGCGATGCCAAGATCGCCCAGGCCATCGCCCAGATGCTCACCCGGGTCGGCATCGAGACGCGGCTGGAGACCATGGTCAACGCCATGTTCATCCCCAAGATCAACGCCCGCGAACACCCGATGTTCATGATGAGCTACCTCTCTTCCACCAGCGTCACCGTGCTGCGTTCGGTCTGGGTGACCAAGGGCACCGGGCCCGGCAACGGGGTGGCCAACCGCATGCAGTACAGCAACCCGGCGCTGGACCGCGTGTTCCTCTCGGGCGTGACGCGCATGGACGACGCGCTGCGGGCGCAGGAGCTGGCCCAGGCGATGCGCCTCGGCATCCAGGACCTCGCCACCATCCCCGTCGTCTTCGCCGGCTACAACTGGGGCACCCGCAAGGACCGGGTGGTGATCGAGCCCAACGTGCTCGGCTTCACCCAAGCGATGCTGATGCGCCCGGCGAAATAGGCAGCCGCGTCGTCCTGCGGTAGGATGCTGCGGTTACGCGCGCCCTTAGCTCAGGTGGATAGAGCAACAGCCTTCTAAGCTGTCGGTCCCTGGTTCGAGTCCAGGAGGGCGCGCCACCCCCAGGCACCGCCGCCCGGCGCGCTCACGTTCCGCGCCTACGGGTTCGTGAGCCCCCCTCGCCCCTGGTGCAACGGCAGGCCGGTCGCCACATGAAAGGCGACGTGTGCAGCAGGAGTGCCGGTGATGGGGACAGCCGAGACCGAGGCGCTGGTGGCCGCGCTGGAGGCGTGCGCGTTCGCGTTGGAGCAGCACGAGGCGAGAGGTGCCGCGGCACCCGAGCGGGGCAGCCTGCCCCGCCTGCGCCCGCCCAGCGGAATTCCCGGCGCGTCGGCATCCGGATGGTTCGCGCCGCCCGCCCAGCTCGACGCGTCCGACGCAGCTGTCCAGGAATTGCGCGACCTCGCCGCCGAGTTCCGCGACGTGGCCCGTGAGGTCGAGGCGGGTCAGGCAGGGCGCGGCTGGGTCAGCTCGCTGGTCGGTCGCGCGAGCCGGTTCCTGGACGAGGACATGCTGGCCAATGTCCAGGCAGCGGCGCGCGGCTACTTCTGATTGGTCGCCCCGCGCGGCCGGATGTGCCCTTCCGGTCGAGCATCGCCCTATCCCTTCACGCCCCCGGCCGTCAGCCCCTCGACCACGAACTTGCGCAGCAGCAGCACCAGCAGAACCGAAGGGGTCAGCGCGATCAGGCAGATCGCCATCATCAGGTTGAACACGACGAACACGTCGCCGACCAGGCTCGCGATCACCACCGGCAGGGTCATGAATTCCGCCCGGTTGTTCAGGATCAGCGGGATCAGCAGGTCGTTCCACGCGATGATGAACACGATCGCCCCGTAGCTCGCCAGCGCCGGCGTGGACAGCGGCAGTGTGATGCGCAGGAAGGCGGTGAAGCGCGTGCAGCCGTCGATGCGCGCGCTTTCGTCAAGCTCCTTCGGGATCGATGCGAAATACGGCACCAGGATCAGGATGCCGTAGGGCAGCAGGAACCCGGTCAGCGCAATGATCACGCCCCAGATCGAGTTCAACAGCCCGAGCTGGCGGAACATCACGTAGAGCGGGATCATCAGCACGATGATCGGCACGAACCGGGCAAACACGTTGACGCTGAGCAGCCACGCCACCCAGCGCAGGTTCAGCTTCACGATCGTGTAGGCGGACAGCGACGCAAACACCAAGGTGAGGAACGTGACCGACAGGGAGATGACCACCGAGTTGCCGAGCGCGTGGTAGATCTTCTTGACGTTGTCCGGCAGGTAGGTCGCCTGCTCGAACACCTGCCCGCGCTGTTCGCCGCGGCTGATGATCACGCGGAAATTGTCGAACGTGATCTCGCCCGGGATGATCGAGCGGGTATCGCCGGCCAGGCTCTTCTCGGCGAGCAGCGAGCCGATCACCACGGCGGCCATCGGCAGCAGGATGAAGCCGATCACCACGAAGTTGGCGAGGTGCAGCAGCAGTTTCTGCAGCGGCGTCTTGCGCATGGCGTCAGTCCACCCGCCGGTAGAGCAGCTTGACATAGAGCAGCGCGAGGGCGGCCACGATCAGTGCCAGGATGAAGGCCGAGGCGGCCCCGGCGCCGATGTCGAACGGCGGGGCGAACCCCTTCTTGTAGCTGTACCAGCTGGCAACCCAGGTGGCATCGCCCGGCCCACCCTGCGTGATGGCGAGGATCTCGTCGAACACCGCGACCGCGAAGGAGGTGCGCAGCACCAGCAGAACCACGATCACCGGCATCAGCAGCGGCAGGGTGATGTGGATGAAGCGGTGCCAGCCGCCAGCGCCGTCCACCGAGGCCGCTTCGTAGAGCTCCTTGTTGATGCCCTGCAGCGCCGCATGGGCCAGCAGGATGGCGAACGGCAGCGTGCGCCAGATATAGGGCACCGCGACGACATACAGCGCGGTGTCGGCGTTCGAGGTCCAGTCGATCGGGCTGTCGATCGCCCCCACGGAATAGAGCAGCCGGTTCAGGAACCCCGTCTTGCCGTTGTAGATGAACGACCAGATCAGCCCGTTGGCGATCGGCGGCACGGCATAGGGCAGCAGGATCAGGAACCGGGTGATCCGGCTGGTCCAGACATCCTGCTGGTTGATCAGGATCGCGATGGCCACCGCGGCGACCACCTCCACCGTCACCACGAAGGCGGTGAACAGCATCGTGTTCCCGAGCGAGAGCAGGAACAGCGGGTCGGTCAGCACCTTCTCGTAGTTGTCGAGGCCCACGAAGGGGAAGATCCCGGTCCGCAGCTGGACCAGCGAGACCTTATGCAGCGAGAGATAGCCCGCGTAGTAGATCGGGTAGGCGAGCACGACCGCCAGGATGATCAGCGTCGGCAGGTTCATGACGAAGCCGAGCAGCCGGGGCGGCAGCTCGCGGCCGAAGCGATGCGCGGGGGCGGCTCGGCCCCCGCGCACGTTGGCGGTCGTGGCGCTCACGCGCGGTGCCTCCGGGTCAGCCGCGCTGGACCTGGCGGATCGCGGCGATCAGGTTGTCGCAGCAGGCATCGGCGGTGATCTGCCCGGTAAGCGCCTTCTGCACCTCGATGTTCAGGCGGTCGCTCCAGGGGAAGTGCCAGGGCTTGTACATCGAGTTGCACACCTCGCCGACGAACGTGGTCTTCTTCCACATGTCGAGGATCTTCGGCACGTCGCCATACGGCGCCCACCCCTTGCTGATCGCCTCGCTGTTCATCACCGAGTTGTAGCCGGAGCCGAGCATCGCGTCCTTGGCGAGGTTGATGGCCTGGGAATACTGGCCGTCCTTGGTCTTGCCGCCGAGATACTGCAGCAGCTTCCAGGCCCATTCCTTGTTCCGGTTCGCCGTGGTGACGAAATAGACATGGGCGGTGCCGATGGTGCGGCCGTCGCCCGGCGATTCATGCACCTTGATCTTGCCGGCATTCGGCGACTGCGTCGGGTCGTTGGCGACCTGCAGCGTGTAGTGGTGGTTCGGGCCGCGATACAGGTTCGTGCCGGCGCTGAACGCTTTGGCCGAGCCGACGAACTGCTGTTTCAGCGATTCCGGATCGGCCAGCCCCTCGGTGAAGGTCTGGACCCACCATTTCAGCGTCTCGCGCGCGATCGAGCCGGCGCCGAGCTGGTGGTTGCCGGCCTTGTCGAAGAACACGCCGCCTTTGTTCCAGGTCATCTGCAGCCAGGTGCCGGGAAGCTGCTCGAGCCCGACGCCGGCGACCCAGAAGATCGGGTATTCGGAAATCTTGTCCTTCTTGGCCTTGCGCGACTGCTCCAGCAGTTCGTCGTAGGTCTTGAAGGGCGTGAACTTCGCCTTCTCCAGCAGCGGCTCGAAATAGTTCCACACCCAGGTGGTGGAGAAGTAGGGCATGCCCATCAGCTTGCCGTTGTGCACCGCCACCGTCTTCATCATGTCGGTCATGTCGGCCACGTAGTCCGCGGCGCCCGGCATGTCGGACAGCGGCTCCACCAGCCCCTGGGACACGAAGTTCCAGAACGAATAGGGAGAGGATTGCGACACGTCGATCGACTCGCCACCGGCGAACATCGACAGAAGCTTGGGCGGATGGTCGTTGAACGAAGAAATGGTGGAGTCGACGGTAACGCCCCAGTCCTCCTTAAACTTCGCCGCGATCTTCGTGTAGATGTCGCCGTAGGTCCAAACGACGAAGTTCAGCTTGTCGACCTTGCCCTTGGGGACCTGCGCCCAGGGCGCGCCTTGCGCCAGGGCATCCGTCCCGCCCAATCCGGCGCCGAGGCCGGCCAGACCGAGGCCTGCGGATGACTGGAGGAAACCACGCCGGCCGATGCCCGCCATGTAACTGGAGAACTCGCTCATCGCTCCGCCTTTCCCTGTTGCCATTGCCGGGCGCCACGCGGCCCGGATGACGTTTGTGCAATGCAGGGTCCACCCCACCGCCGGCCATTGTCAATGTCGATTTCGACCGGGAGACGTTCGGCAATGTTCGGGGTTCGCCGTGCCAAGTCGCCCGAAGCCCTCCGCCTTGCGGAGACCGCGCGAGGCTAGCAGAGTCGCGCGACCAACAACCGGAAACGCCCGCCATGAAACTCGCCTTCTCCGCCGCCAGCCCCTATGTCCGAAAGGTCGTCGCCTGCGCCGTCGCGCGCGGCATCGATGGCCAGATCGAAAAGGCCAAGATCGGCACCACCGACCCGGTGCTGGCCGGGATGAACCCGCTGTCCAAGGTGCCGACGCTGGTCACCGATGACGGCATGATGCTCTACGACAGCCCGGTGATCTGCGAATACATCGACAGCATCGGCAGCGCCCCGCCGCTGTTCCCGCCCGCCGGCCCCGCGCGCTGGACCGCGATCCGCCGCGGCGCCCTGGGCGACGGCATCATGGACGCCGCCCAGCCACGCCGCCGCGAAATCGCCCTGCCGCAGGACGAGGGGCGCACCACCTGGATCGAGCAGCAGAAGGGCAAGGTGGCGCGCGCGCTGGATTCGCTGGAGGCCGAGGCGGATTCGCTGAACGGACTTGCCACCTACGGCGAGATCACCATCGCCTGCGCCCTGGGCTACCTCGACTTCCGCTTCCCGCACGAGCCCTGGCGTCCCGGCCATCCCAAGCTGAGCGCCTGGTACGACAAGGTCCTGGCCATGAAGCCGATGGCCGAGACGATGCCGGTCGGCTGAGCCTCAGTCGTCGACGACAATGAGGGCGGCGGGCGGGATCGCAACCTGCACCGCCGCCCCGATCACGAAGCGCAGGGCGGCCCCCTCACGGTTCGCCTCGCGCACGCGCAGCGCGCTGCCATCGGCCAAGGCCACATGGAACATGGTGTCGGCGCCGTCATACACGGCGTGGGCCACCACCCCCGGCAGCCCCTGCCCCACCATCGCCTCCCCGCCCGACAGGATCGCCCGCTCCGGCCGCAGCACCAGGGTCGCCATCTCCCCCGGCGCATCCATCGCGGCGTCCAGTTCTCCGCCTGCAACCCGGAAGCGACCCGGTCCAAGGCGGCGCGCGGGCAGGATGTTCGCCTCCCCCACGAAATCAGCCACGAACCGCGTCGCCGGGCGCTCATAGATCTCGAACGGCGTGCCCACCTGCACCACGCGCCCGCCGCGCAGCACGGCGATCCGGTCGGACAGCGACAGCGCCTCCTGCTGGTCATGGGTGACAAACACGAAGGTGATGCCGGTTTCCGCCTGCACCCGCTTCAACTCGCCGCGCATCTCGCCGCGCAGCTTCTGGTCCAGGGCGGAAAGCGGTTCGTCGAGCAGCAACAAGCGGGGCCGACCGGCCAACGCACGGGCCAGCGCCACGCGCTGCTGCTGGCCACCCGAAAGCTCGCGTGGCATGCGCGGGCCGAAGCCCTCAAGACGCACCAGCGCCAGCATCTCCGCCACCCGCGCATCGATTTCGGCGCGCGGCCGGCGCTGCATTTCGAGCGCAAAGGCGATGTTGCGCGCCACCGTCAGGTGCGGAAACACCGCATAGCCCTGGAACACCGTGTTCACCGGCCGGCGATGCGGCGCCAGCCCGTCGAGCGCCTGGCCGCCCAGGGCAATGGTGCCGGCCTCCAGCGTCTCGAACCCCGCTATGGCGCGCAGCAGCGTGGTCTTGCCGCAGCCGGACGGGCCAAGCAGCGTGAAGAAGTCGCCCGCCGCGATATCGAGGTCGACGCCATCAAGTGCCCGAACCCCGCCAGGGAAGGTCTTGCAGAGGCCGCGGCACACCAGCCCGGCGGACAGGCCCGCCATCCCCGCGCCGGGCGCGCCGGTCAGTGCGTCCAGTTCTCCAGCCGGCCGGCGCGGAAATTGTCGCTGTAGGCCTTGGGCTTCATCACCCGCCTCTGTGGCAGCTCGACAACGTGCGGGATCGCCTCGCGCTCGGCATAGGCCACGGCATCCTCGCGCGTCGCGAACACCAGGCGAACCTGCGCCTGGGTGTCGCCGCTGCCGATCCAGCCCATCAGCGGGTCGGCCCGGCGCTGCTCGGAGGGTTCGAACTCCAGCACCCAATCATCGGTCTTGGCCTTGCCCGACTGCATGGCGTTCCTGGGGATCTGGTAGATGCGCGCCCGCATGGCCTCTCCTTCGGCGTCTCGTCCGGCGAGATACCCGCCGGTGTCGTCTGCTTCGTCCTTCGCCACCGCACTGGTCGGGGCGGCCGGACTCGAACCGGCGGCCTCGTGTACCCAAAACACGCGCGCTACCAGGCTGCGCCACGCCCCGTCCGTGCCGGCGGCGGGCGGAAGCTATGGGCGCGCGCGCGCCAAGGCAAGCGCCAAGCGCAAATCAGCGCGGGTTGACCAGGAACATCGGGTGGACCACCCGGTCGCCCACGTTGATCTCAAGCCGCTGGCACGTGCCGGCGGCGAGTTCCAGCGTCGCGCGCACCGGCACCTTGCTGTCGATCACCGCCAGGCTTTGCGGAATGGTGCGCTCCACGATGGTGCGGATGCGCCCGTCCTCGCCGATGAACACCATGTCCAGGCTGACGATGGTGTTGCGCATCCACATCTGCGAGACCCGCGGCCGCCCCCAGTCGAACAACATGCCGCCATCCGCCGGCACGCGGGGCCGGAACATCAGCCCGATCGACTGCTCCGCCGGCTCGAGCGCCATCTCCACCAGGAAGCTGTGGTTCTGGCCCTTGGACGTCGCGATGATGATGCGTTCCTTGCGCAGCTCCGGCTGCGGCCCGATCTGCGCCCGCGCAGGAACCGGCAGCAGCAGCGACCCCAAGCCCAGCAACAATGTCCGGCGAATCATGCTCAGCTCTCCTCCAGGGCCAATGCGGCCAGGCGCCGAACCCCCCCGCGCACAAGCCCCTCGCGCGGCGCATCGCGCAACGTGGCCACCCAGTGCGCCGGCGGCACCCGCCCGCCAACCCGATGATAGCGCAATTCGCCCAGCACCGAAGCAGCCTCCGGTGTCGTCCGGTCCGGAATCTCGATACCGTTCAGCACTGCCCAGATCCCCGCCCAGCAGCGCCCGGCCGAGAACGGGTTGTAGCCACCGCCGCCGGTCACCACCAGCCGCGGCGCCAGCCCCATCACCGCGCGCACCACCTGGAAATGCGCGTTGTTGGACAGCGACAGCTTCGCCAGCGGGTCCTCCTCCAGCGCATCCGCCCCGGCCTGGAGCATGATCGCCTCGGGCCGGAACCCGCCGATCAACGGCAGGATCGCCTCGTGCAGCAGCCAGCGCATCTCGCTGTCGTTGAAGCCCGGCGGCACCGGAAAATTGCGCGCCATGCCCCCGGCGCGGTCATCTTCCGCCCCGCTATGCGGCCAGCGCCCCGCCTCGTGCACCGAGATGGTCAGCACCCGGTCGTCGTCATGGAACGCATCCTGCACCCCATCGCCATGATGCGCGTCGATATCGAGATAGACGATGCGCGTCAGCCCGGCGGCCAGCCACTCGGTGATGCCAAGCACCGGATCGTTCAGGTAGCAGAACCCGCTCGCCCGGTCCGGCCGGCCATGATGCGTGCCGCCCCCCGGGCAATGCACGATGCCGCCTCCCAGCACCGTCCGGCAGGCCAGCGCCACGCCACCGGCCGAGGTCGCCGGGCGGCGATACATCTCGCGAAACACCGGATTGCCCGCCGCCCCCAGCACATGCCGCTTGCGCACCGCCTCGCTCACCGCCTGCTCCGCCTCGGCACGCTTCAGCGCCGCGACATACTCCGCGGTATGGAACCGGAGCAGCAGATCATCCCCCGCCAGCGGCGCCTCCAGGTAGCGCCCGTCATCGAGCCACCCCATCGCGCGCACCAGATCGGTGCACACCGAAACACGCGGCACCGCCAGCGGGTGCTTCGGCCCGTAGCTGGACCGCCGATAGATCTCGCTGCCGATATAGGAAGGAAGCGCTTCTTTTTTTGAAAAAAAAGAAGCAAAAAAACTTTCGCCCATTTCCTGCATGATCAGACGCCAAGCAAATGGACGAAAGTTTTTTGGTTCTTTTTTTCAAAAAAGAACATGCTTGCTAGACTGTCGGCAGCACCGTCTTCACGATCGACGCATCCAGCGCCTCGTAGTCATGCAGCCCGATCGTGTCGTACAGCTCCGCCCGCGTCTGCATGCGCTCCAGCATCGCCTGCGTGCCGCCGTCGCGCGCGATGGCGGCATACAGTTCCTCGGACGCCTTGGCCGAGACGCGCATGGAACTCACCGGCCAGATCACCATTGCATACCCCATCGCCTCGAACTCGCTGGCGGTGAAGAACGGCGTGCGGCCGAACTCGGTCATGTTCGCCAGCAGCGGCGCCTGCACGCGCGACGCGAACTCGCGGAACATCTCGGCCGACGTCATCGCCTCCGGGAAGATCGCATCGGCCCCGGCCTCGAGATACAGCTTCGCCCGCGCCACCGCCCCGTCCATCCCCTCGCTCGCCGCGGCGTCCGTGCGCGCGATGATATACAGGTGCCGCCGCGCCCGCCGCGCCGCCGCCACCTTGGCCGCCATGTCGTGCGCATCGGCCAGCTTCTTGTCGTTCAGGTGGCCGCACTTCTTCGGCAGCAGCTGGTCCTCGATATGCACCGCCCCTGCCCCGGCATCCTCGAAGCTTCGCACCATGTGCATGACATTCAGCGCCTCGCCGTAGCCGGTATCGCCATCCACCAGCAGCGGCAGGCCCGACGCGCGCACCACCTGGCGCACGAAGAAGCACACCTCGTCGACCGTGATCATCCCGAGGTCCGGAATGCCCATCGAGGCGGTCATCGCCGCCCCCGACAGGTACAACCCCTCGAACCCCGCCCGCCTGGCCTGCAGCGCCGCCATGCCGTTATGCGCCCCCGGCAGCCGCGCGATCCCCCCCCTCTCCACCAGGCGGCGGAACCGCACCCCGGCGGGCTCGTGGGGCAGGTCGTCGGCGATCAGATAGGGCATCTTGCGGTTTCCCCTGGCGGAACGGTGCCGGCGCCCCCAGCTGAGCTTCCCGGGGCATCGGTTGCATGCCCCCTCCCCTATAAGTAACTTCCGCCCCGCGCAACGGAGAACGGCAACCGATGGACATGTCCGGCGAGCGGCGGATTTCCGCGCCACGCGAGAAGGTGTGGGCAGCCCTCAACGACCCGGCGGTGCTCAAGGCCGCGATCCCCGGCTGCGAGACCATGGAGAAGCTGTCCGACACCGAGCTGAAGGCCACCGCCTCGGTGAAGATCGGCCCGATCTCGGCCAAGTTTGCCGGCAAGGTGAACCTGCTCGACCTCGACCCGCCCAATGGCTACCGCATCGAGGGCGAGGGCCAGGGCGGCGTCGCCGGCTTCGCCAAGGGCGGCGCCAGCGTCCGCCTGCTCGCCGACGGAACCGACACCATCCTCTCCTACGACGTGAAGGCAAATGTCGGCGGCAAGATCGCCCAGCTCGGCGCCCGCCTGATCGACGCCACCGCCAAGCAGATGGCCGACGCCTTCTTCGACCGCTTCGCCGCCCAGGTCGCCACCGCCGAAGCCACGCCCGAAGCCGCCGCCGCCCCGACCCCGGCTCCGGCGCCCGCCCCCAGCATCTCGCTGCTCGACATGATCCCCCGCGAACCCGGCGGCCTGCCGATCGTCGCCTGGATCGGCATCGCGCTGTTTGTCCCGGTCGCGTTCCTGCTGCTCAAGGGCTTCTTCTGATGGTGCCCGCCACCGTCGCCGACACCGCCGCCCTGCTCGAGGAAGGCGGCTACGTCGCCGACACCGCGCTCGCCACCACGGTCCACCTCGCCATGGCGATGGACCGCCCGCTGTTCCTGGAAGGCGAGCCCGGCACCGGCAAGACCGAGATCGCCAAGGTCCTGGCATCCGGTCTCAAGCGTCGCCTCGTCCGCCTGCAATGCTACGACGGCCTGGACCTTGCCGCCGCGGCCTATGAGTGGGACCACGCCCGCCAGCTCATGGCCATCCGCATCGCCGAGGCCACCGGCAGCGCCGACCGCCTCGCCTTGTCGAGCGACATCTACGCCCGCGAATACCTCCAGGCCCGCCCCCTGCTCTCGGCGATCGACCCCGACCTGCCGCCGGCCGTCCTGCTGATCGACGAACTCGACCGCGCCGACGAGCCGTTCGAAGCCTTCCTGCTCGAACTCCTGGCCGACTTCCAGATCACCGTGCCCGAATACGGCACCATCCACGCCAAGACCAAGCCGGTCGTGGTCCTCACCTCCAACCGCACCCGCGAGGTCCACGACGCGATCCGCCGCCGCTGCCTGTACCACTGGGTCGACTATCCCGACGCCAAGCGCGAACGCCTCATCCTCGTCCGCAAGGCGCCCCACGTGCAGCCCCAGCTGGCCGCCGAGATCGTCGCCTTCGTCCAGAAGCTGCGCGGCCAGGACCTGTTCAAGATGCCCGGCGTCGCCGAATCCATCGACTGGGCCGGCGCGCTCATGCACCTCAACCAGGCCGAACTGACCCCCGGCGCGGTCGATGAAACGCTTGGCGTTCTGCTGAAATATCAAGACGATATCGCCAAGATCAAAGGCGCCGAAGCCGCCCGCCTCGTCACTGAGGCCAAGGCAGCGGCAGCCTAGGGAAGGACTTCTTTTTGTGAACAAAAAGAAGCAAAAAAACTTCATCCATTTGCCAATGGCAGGCACCGTGCCCGACATGGCGACTCACGGCGTCTCCGCGCGCCATGGGGAAAAGTTTTTTTGCTTCTTTTTTTCCAAAAAAAGAAGCGCTTCCTATGCTTGACCTCACCGCCAAAGGCCTCCTCTCCCTCAACATCCTGAACTTCGCCCGCCTCCTGCGCCGCGCCGGCCTGCCGATCGGCCCCGCCGACATGCTCGCCGCCCAGGACGCGATGACCCGCATCGAGATCGGCAGCCGCGCCCAGGTCCACACCGCGCTGCGCAGCACCATGGTCCACCGCCACGAGCACCAGGATCTGTTCGACCAGGCGTTCAAGCTCTACTGGCGCGCCAAGGAGAATAACGAAGTCCTTGAGATCATGGACAAGCTGGCTGGCCCCAAACCGCCGCCGGAAAAGGCTCCGCCCGGTTCCCGCCGCCTCGCCGAGGCCCTGGCCGCGAAGCAGGAGAAGCCCACGCCCCCCGAGGAGGCCCGCGAGGAGATCGACGCCGTCCTCACCGTCTCCGAGCGCGAACACCTCCAGACCATGGATTTCGAGGCCATGAGCGCCGCCGAGATCGAGAACGCCAAGCGCGAGATCGCCAAGCTGCACCTCCCGCTCGATGCCAAGCGCACCCGCCGCACCCGCCCCGACGCCACCGGCCCCCGCATCGACCTGCGCGCCACCATCCGCGCCTCCTTGCGCACCGGTGGCGAGATCTTCGACCTCGCCCGCACCCGCAAGGTCACCCGCCCGCCGCCGCTCGTCGTGCTGTGCGACATCAGTGGCAGCATGGGACGCTACGCCCAGATTCTGCTGCATTTCCTACACGCTGTGGCGAACGACCGCGACCGCGTCCACACCTTCCTGTTCGGCACCCGCCTGTCCAACATCACCCGCCAGCTCCGCCACCGCGACCCGGAAGTGGCTTTCCAGCTGGTGTCGCAGATCGTGCCCGACTGGTCCGGCGGCACCCGCATCGGCGAGGCGCTGGCCGCCTTCAACCAGCAATGGTCGCGCCGCGTGCTCGGCCAGGGTGCCATGGTCCTGCTGGTCACCGACGGTCTCGACCGCGACGGCGCGGCCGGACTGTCGGAGAACATGGAGCGCCTGCACAAATCCTGCTCCCGCCTGGTCTGGCTCAACCCGCTCTTGCGCTGGGACGGGTTCGAGCCGAAATCGCAGGGCATCCGCGCGATGCTGCCGCATGTCGACGAATTCCGAACCGTGCATAATCTCGCCAGCCTGCGCGCCCTGGTCGCGTCGCTCTCCGCGCCCCCCGACCTGCGCGCCATGGATCGATGGAGGCTAGCCGCATGAGCGACTCACCCGACGACATCCTCGCCACCGCCGCCGCCTGGGTCGCCCAGGGCGAGCAGGTCGCCATCGCCACCGTCACCGAAACCTGGGGATCCTCCCCCCGCCCCGCCGGCAGCCAGCTCGCCGTCACCAAGTCCGGCCGCATGGCCGGCTCGGTCAGCGGCGGCTGCATCGAGGGGGCCGTCGCCGAGGTCGCCATGAAGACCATCGAGACCGGCGCCCCCCAGCTGATGGATTTCGGCATCACCGACGAACGCGCCTGGGAAGTCGGCCTGGCCTGCGGCGGCAAGCTCAAGGTCTTCGTGGAGAAGCTCTCGTGACCCCGGAAACCCTGCGCGCCCTCACCGAGGCCCGCGCCGCCAAGCGCCCGATCGTCGTCGCCACCAAGCTGCCCACCGGCGAACAGCTCCTCCTCCCCGATCCCGCCGCCCCCGCCGAACTCGCCGCCGCGGCCACCCGCGCGCTGGACCGCGACGAGTCCGGCACCCAGGTCATCGGCAACGAGACCTGGTTCCTCCACGCCTACAACCCGCCGCTGCGCCTCATCATCGTCGGCGCCGTCCACATCGCCCAGGCCCTCGTCCCCATGGCCGCCCATCTCGGCCTCGCCGTCGTCGTGGTCGATCCCCGCCGCTCCTTCGCCACCGAGGAACGCTTCCCCAACGTCACCGTCAGCGCCGAATGGCCGGATGACGCGATGGACGAGCTCAAGCCCGACGTCCGCACCGCCATCGTCACCCTCACCCACGACCCCAAGCTCGACGACCCGGCACTCGACCGCGCGCTGAAATCGCCGGCCTTCTACATCGGCGCCCTGGGAAGCCGCCGCACCCACGCCCGCCGCGTCGCCCGCCTGAAGGAACTCGGCCACACGGATGAGGCGATCGCCCGGATCAAGGGCCCGGTCGGCCTTGATCTCGGCGCCATCACCGCCCCGGAAATCGCCGTCTCCATCCTGGCCGAATTCGTCGCCGCCCGCCGCAACGGCGCCCTGGCCCCCAAGCAAGCCGAGAAGCAAGCCGCGTGATCTTCGCCAGCTTTCCGCTCGGCGAGGCGGAAGGCGCCGTCCTCGCCCATTCCCACCGCACCCCCGGCCGCGTCCTCAAGAAAGGCACGGTGCTGGACGAAGCGGCCATCGCCGCCCTCCAGGCCGCCGGCAAAACCGAGATCATCGCCGCCCGCTTCGAACCCGGCGATGTGCCGGAGAACGAAGCCGCCGCCCGCCTCGCCGCCGCCGTCTCCGCCCCGCGCATCTCCGCCGGCCGCGCCAACACCGGCCGCGCCAACCTCCATGCCGACAGCGCCGGCCTGTTCATCGTCGACCCCACCCACCTCGCCCGCCTCAACCGCCTCGACGAGGCGCTCACGCTGGCCACCCTGCCCGACAACAGCGTGGTCGGCCCCGGCGACATGCTGGCCACCATCAAGATCATCCCCTTCGCCGTCCCCGGTGCCGTGCTCGAGCAGGCCGAAGCCCTCGCCCGCGCCGAAGGCCCGCCCTTCGCGCTGCATCCCTTCCGCAAGCTCAAGGTCGGCCTGGTCCTCAGCGAGCTCCCCGGCCTCAAGGAATCCGTCCTCGCCGGCACCATCGAGGCCACCGAAGCGCGGATCCACGCCCTCGGCGGCACCATGCTGCCCGCCCGCCGCTGCCCCCACGCCACGGATGCCATCGCCGCCAGCCTGCGCGAAATGCTCGCCGAGGGCGCCGACCTCCTGCTGGTCGCCGGCGCCTCCGCCACGGTCGACCGCCGCGACGTCGGCCCCGCCGGCGTGGTCGCCGCCGGCGGCCGCATCGTCCATTTCGGCATGCCGGTCGACCCCGGCAACCTCATCTGCACCTGCGAGGTGGAAGGCCGCCCCGCCCTCGTCCTGCCTGGCTGCGCCCGCTCGCCGAAGCTGAACGGCATCGACTGGGTCCTGCGCCGCCTCTTCGCCGGCCTGCCCGTCGACCGGAACGCCCTCGCCGCCATGGGCCTCGGCGGCCTGCTCAAGGACACGGACGCCCGCCCCCTTCCCCGCGCCAAAGCCGCCGGCAAGCCCGAAACCCCGCCGCCCCCCGCGAAATCCACCATCGCGGCCGTCGTTCTGGCCGCCGGCAAGTCCACCCGCATGGCCCCGTTCAACAAGCTCCTCGTCACCGACAAGGCCGGCAAGCCGATGATCGCCCGCACGGTCGACAACGTGCTCTCCTCCGGCGCCCGCCCCGTCATCGTCGTCACCGGGCACAGGTCGGAGGACATCAAGGCCGCCCTCGCCGGCCGCCCCGTCACCTACGTCGCCTCGCCCAACTACGAATCGGGCCTCTCCGAAAGCCTCAAATCCGGCATCGCCGCCGTGCCCCCCGAAGCCCGCGCCGCCATCGTCTGCCTCGGCGACATGCCGCTCGTCACCGGCCGCATCATCGACCGCCTGCTCGCCGCCCACGACACCGACGAAGGCCGCCTGATCGCCGTGCCCACCCACCAGGGCCAGCTCGGCAACCCCATCCTCTGGGACCGCCGCTTCTTCCCCGCCCTCCTGGCCATGACCGGCGACGGCGGCGGCGGCCGCCGCATCATCCGCGAGAACGCCGAGGTCGTCGCCGAGGTCGATGTCGCCGACGACGCCGTCTTGCGCGACTTCGACACGAAGGAAAGCCTCGCCACCCTGCCCCCGCGCCTCAGGCCCGCCGATGTCGCGTGAGTGGCGATCGATGCGCCCCGAGGATCTCGAAGCAGTCGAACGCCTCGGCAACGCCATCCACCAGGACCACCCCGAACACCCGGACATCTTCGCCGAACGCCTCGCCCTCTGCCCCGAAGGTTGCTTCTGCCTGGGGGCTCTCGACGGCTACGTCATCAGCCATCCCTGGACCCTCGGCGCCCCACCCCCCCTCGACACCCTGCTCGGCGCCCTGCCCGCCCACCCGGACACCTGGTACATCCACGACCTCGCCCTGCACGAACGCGCCCGCGGCACCGGCGCCGCCCCCGCCATCGTGGCGCACCTCGCCACCCTCGCGGCCGCACTGCCCACCATGAGCCTGATCGCCGTCGGCCGTTCCCCCGCCTTCTGGGCGCGCCAAGGCTTCACCCCCGCCCCACTCGCGCCGGGAAAGCTCGACAGCTATGGCCCGGGGGCCCGCTATATGGTCAGGAAGTAAGAAAGAATCTTCTTTTTCTGAAGAAAAAGAAGCAAAAAGACTTTCATCCATTCATGCCGCGCGCGCGGCACTCTGGGTTGAAAGTTTTTTGGTTCTTTTTTTCAAAAAAGAACCGCTTGCTTCAGGGGCAGTCGCACCCCGGCGTCGGCCCCGTTTCCGCCCGCTCCACATGGTGGTCGATCCACTCCGCCACCAGCCGCCGCGCCTCGTTCACCGAGGCCTCGGGATGGTGGATGCGGTACAGCGTCGTGCAGGCCCGGAAGGCGGAGGGGTCGGGGTTCCCGAGCGAGCGCAGGTCGCGATACGCCGTCACGACGGCTCGTTCGCAGTTGCGCGCGATATGGCTGAAATCACGGCCCATGCCAAAACCCCCAATTGCGATTAACTCGCAACAACGGAAGTATAGAACCTCAGCCCCTCCGATAGCAACGCTCGATCGCGCCGGTCAGCCGCCGGCCACGATCTCCGCGATGGCTTTCCCCACCTCGACCGTCCCGGCCTGCCCGCCCATGTCCCGCGTCCGCGGCCCGCCCTCGCGCAGCAGCGTCTCGATCGCATCCACGATCGCCTTCGCCGCCGCGGGCTCGCCCAGGTGCTCCAGCATCATCGCACCCGACCAGATCTGCCCGATCGGGTTGCAGATCCACCGCCCCGCGATGTCCGGCGCCGAGCCATGCACCGGCTCGAACATCGAGGGATGCGTCCGCTCCGGATTGATGTTCGCCGAAGGCGCGATCCCGATCGACCCCGCCACCGCCGGCCCGAGGTCCGAAAGAATGTCCCCGAACAGGTTGCTGCCCACCACCACATCGAACCAGTCGGGATGCTGCACGAAGTGCGCGCACAGGATATCAATGTGATACTGGTCGGTCTTCACATCGGGATAGCTCTTGCTCATCTCCGCGAACCGCTCGTCCCAGAACGGCATCGTATGGATGATCCCGTTCGACTTGGTCGCCGACGTCACCTTCCGTCGTGGCCGCGTCATCGCCAGCTCGAAGGCGTATTTCAGGATCCGGTCCACCCCGGTCCGCGTCATGATCGTCAGCTGGCTGGCGAACTCCCGGTCGGTCCCCTCGAAATGCCGCCCGCCCGACGACGAATACTCGCCCTCGGTGTTCTCCCGCACCACGTAGAAGTCGATATCCTTCTCCGTCCGCCCCGCCAGCGGCGTCACCGCCCCGGGCATCAGCCGGCACGGCCGCAGGTTCACATATTGGTCAAACTGCCGCCGGAACGGGATCAGCAGCCCCCACAGCGAGATATGGTCCGGCACCCCCGGCCAGCCGACCGCCCCCAGGAAGATCGAGTCGGCCTCGCGCACCATGTCCAGCCCGTCGGGCGGCATCATCGCCCCGGTCTGCTTGTAGGTCTCGCAGGACCAGTCGTAGTGGTCGAGCTTCAGCTGGAAGCCGAACCGCCGCGCCGCAGCGTCGAGCACGCGCAGCCCCTCGGGCGTCGTCTCCTTGCCGATGCCGTCGCCCGGGATCACGGCCAGCCGATAGGTCCTGCTCATGGCGCTTCCTCAGTGTCTTGCTGGAAGCGTTATGGCGCAGGATCAGTCCAGTGCAAACCGCCGGCGGATCTCGGCCGCCACCCGCCCCGCCTCGTCCAGCGGCGGGCGCGGCCAGCGCGCGATCGAACTGCCCAGCGGCCGCGCATGCCCGGCCTGGTACAGCGTCTCGGCAAACCTGTGGTGCCGCGGCCCGGCCAGCTCCGGACAGGCGACATACACCGCCGCCGTGCTCGCGCACGCCTCGGAGATCATCGAGATCGAGTCGGCCGTCACCACGATGGCATCCGCGCTGGCCAGGAAGCCGTGATACGGATTCTCCCCCGGCTCCCCCCAGCGATAGATCAGGTGCAGCGCCTGGGACAGCCCGGCCGACAGCGCCTCGGTCGCCTCCTTGCCGGTGCGGCGCGACGTAGTCGCCAGCACCGCCCCGCCCCGCGCCGAGGCCAGCCGCGCCACCTGCTTGCCCAGCGCATGCGCCATCGCCGGCGGCATGTCGCTGCCGCGCACCGGCCCGCCAACCAGCAGCGCCACCCGCGGTCGCGGCAGGTGGGACAGCCGCTCCTGCCACGCCGCCCGCGCCTGGCGCAGCAGCAGCGGCGCCACCCGGTGCGGCGCGCCCAGCACCGGAAACACGTTCGGCGCCGCCTGCGGCCGGTCGTGCTCGGGGATCACCAGCAGGTCGAACATGCCCTGCCGCCACAGCCCGCCCAGGCCGGGGTTCATGCAATGCACCAGCCGGCAGCCGAACTGCGACTTCATCCACAGCGCCACGGCGCCCGACCGCCGCCCGGCGGAAATCACCACGTCGGGGCGCGGCGGCGCCTCCTCCCCCCGCCCCTCGCCAGGCCGAACGGCCGGCAGCGAGATGCCCGCCGTGCTGCGCGCCAGGTCCGAGGCGATGCGCCGCGCCGGCTGGCGCAGCCCGGCCAGCGACCCGCCCGGCACCAGCCCGGCGATATGCGCGGTCCACCGGTTCCACATCATCGGGATCCGCCGGAACGGCACCCCCAGCCGCTCCGCGATGCCCAGCGCCTGGTTCGCGGTGCCGGCGCGAGGATCATCCAGCACCCAAACCCGCGGCTGCGGCTGCTGCGGCACCCCCTCGGTGGCCGAATGCGGGGCACGGTCCAGTTCAGGCATCACACCCGCCTGCGGCACATCCCGCCGCGATTCGACCGACACGCGAACATCCCGCCCGCATCCAGGCCGGGGCCGATGGACGCAACGGGGCCGGACGGCTACGAACGCCCTGACCGAATGCGAGAGGCATGGGAAGACCCCGGATGGAAAAGCTGCACATGACGGACTGGGATCGCGACGCGGCGCTGACCACGGCGCGGATACTGCTGGAGATCAAGGCGGTGAATTTCCGGCCGGAGGACCCCTATACCCTGACATCGGGCTGGAAGTCGCCCGTCTACATCGACTGTCGGCGTATCATCTACTTTCCTCGCGCGCGCGCCAAGATATGTGAACTCGGGGTCGAGAAGATCGGCCGCCACATCGGCTTCGAGAGCATCGAGGCGATCGCCGGCGGCGAAACCGCGGGCATCCCCTTCGCCGCCTGGATCGCCGACCGCATGTCCGCCCCCATGGCCTATGTCCGCAAGAAACCCAAGGGTTTCGGGCGCAATGCGCTGATCGAGGGCGACGTTCCCGAGGGCAAGAACACATTGCTGGTGGAAGACCTCACCACCGACGGCGGCAGCAAGGTGCAGTTCTGCCAGGCCCTGCGCGACGCCGGCGCCATCTGCAACCACACCTTCGTCGTCTTCTTCTACGGCGTCTTCCCCGGCAGCTTCGAAACCCTCAAGCGCATGGACATCCAGCTCCACCACCTCTGCACCTGGTGGGACGTGCTGGAGGCCTGCCGCGACCGCCCCTACTTCTCCGACTCGGCGCTGTCCGAGGTGCGCCGCTTCCTCGAGAACCCCGTCGCCTGGTCCGCCGCCCGCGGCGGCGTGTCCAGCCAGGAGGAGGCCCTCGCCCGCAAGGGCCTCAAGGCCGAGTAGCATCGACCAACCGGGTGGCGCGGAATTGACTCGCGTCACCCGGAGCCAAGGGGCATTCATTCTGGTATCGTCCCATTCCACGAAGAGACCGCCAGGGGAGCCCGCCCATGCCCAGCCTCCGCCTCGCCGCCGCCTGCCTCGTCCTCGCCGGCGCCTTTGCGCCCCCGGCCACGGCTGCCGGGCCGCATGACGGCACCTGGAAGGGCACCTACCGCACCATCCGCAACGACAATTCCGGCCGCTGCGACAAGCTCGACAACGACAACGTCACCATCCAGGTCGTCGACGGCCGGTTCACCCGCCGCTGGGCCGGCAACGACATCGAGGTCACCGTCGCCCCCGACGGCACCGTCGCCGGCTCAGCCACCCGCGACCAGGCCACCCGCCCGCAGAGCGCGCGCAACCAAACCAGCGTCAGCTTCGCCGGCCGCATCGCCGACGGCGTGATGCAGGGCGAATACGGCCACGCCCGCTGCGCCGTCGCCTTCTCCCTGCGCCGCCAATAGCCCGCCGCTACCCCGCGCCGACCACCTGCTGCGCCACCCGCTCGACGGCCGGGTCCACCTTGTACATGTGCCGATACTGCAGGATCTGCTTGGCAATCAGCCGCAGCCGGAACCCGAAGCCGTGGAACGCCAGCGGCTGCAGCAGCGGCTCGTTCATCGGCGGGATGTCGGCGCGCTGGAACTCGAAGGCCATCGAAACCCGGCTCTCCCCCCCGCGCGGCGAGGTCCGGCTGCCCCAGTGCAGCACCGCCTGGTTCCACATGAACACATCCCCCGCCTCCGCCGGCAGGGCGCGGATGGCCGCATGGTCGAATTTCCACTCCCGGTCCTGCGGCGTGTTGTAGGTCGGGTCCTGGTTGGCCGGCACGATATACATGCAACCGTTCAGCGTCGTCGCCCGCGACAGCGGGATCCATGTGGTGATCGATTTCGGCGACCCATCCGCGAACAGCGCCGTGTGCCCCTTGTCCCGATGCGGCCGCCACCCGGCATCGCCGCGCGCCGGGTCCACGTTCCACACCCAGAAATCCGGCAGCATCGCATACCCGCCGAGCAGCCCCTGGTAGATCGGGTGCAGCCGGTAGAACGGCAGCCAGAACTCGTCGTACAGGAACGCGAACACCGGCGGCAGCCCCGCCCGGTCCAGCGCCCGCACCGTATTGGCCATCCGGTCGAAATCCATGCCCCAGGCGATGGCGCTGGCATGGAAATACCCCTCCTCCAGCATCATGGCGCGAATCGCCGCCATCTCGGCCGCCGCCGGCGCAACCGCCTGGAGGTCGCGCACCATCGCCGGGTCCTCGACATGCAGCCCCGGGGCAAACGCCCGCCAGAACGCCGGGTCGGCCAGGTTGCGCACCGCGCCCCGCGGCGTCGTCCCCCCACCCAAGCCGGGCGCAGGCGTCAGAATGGTGGACATGCGGCCCTCCCTGCGCCGCACACGCTATGGCGTGGCGCCGCGCCAGGCAATGCCGCCGCTCAAACCCGCTCGCTGGCCGCGATCGCCGCCTTGCACCCCGCCTTGATCAGCCCCGACAGCAGCCGATACCCCGGCGCCAGCTCCGCCTCGTGCGCCAGCCCGATGTCGCGGTGCTCCAGCTCCTCGGCGCGAAACGTCTCGATGGTGTCGCGCAGCCCCGCCTCGTCCTCCCCCAGGCTCGCCGCCTGCTTGGCGTAGTGCTCGTCGATCGCCTCCTCGACCGCGACCGTGCACGCCATCGCCGCCCGCTCGCCCAGCAGCGCCGTCGCCGCCCCCAGCGCGAACCCCGCCACATGCCAGAACGGCAACAGCGCCGTCGGCCGCACCCGCCGCGCCGCGATCATCGCCGCGAACGTGTCCAGGTGAACCTGCTCCTGCGCCTGCATGTGCCGGATCATGTCGCCCTTCGGCCCGCGCCCCAGGATGGCCAGCTGGCCCTGGTAGATGCGCTTGGCGCCATACTCGCCGGCATGGTCGACGCGGATGATCCGCGCGACCTGCTCGCGGGGCGTCGGGTCGCCAGGTAGGGGGAGGGAAGCGGTCACGTCCATCTCCATCAAGATCGGGCCCGGGTGCGGTCCACCGCCTATATCTGGTCCCGGTTGCGCCGCAGCGCCACACCCATCATCGCCGCCACGCCGAGCGAAAACACCAGGCTCATCGCCGCCATCGACAGCGGCAACCCGGGCACGAGGTAGGTGGGCGCATCGCAGGGCTGCGCCGGCCGCTCCGGCATCCGCGCCAACTGGTCCGCCAGGCTGCCCCCCGGCGTGAACCGCGCCACGCACCCCGGCAGCGGGCTCGGCCACAACCCGGCCTCCACGCCGACATGCACTCCCCCGATCGCCGCACTGGTCAGCATCGCCGACAGCACCCCCGCCGCGCACCCGATCGCCAGCCGCCGCGGCACCACCAGCCCCAGCACCGCGAACGCGATCGCCACCCGATACGGCCACCGCCCCAGCAGACACAGCGCGCACGGCACCAGCCCGCCCCACCACTCGCTGGCCAGCGCCGCGAACAGCGCACCACCCACCAGGATGGCGGCAAACCACAGAACGGCGCGCAACGGAACGGCAGGCATGGCCTCGTCGTATGAACCGCCGCGCCCCACCGGGCAAGGCCGCCATTGCCCGCAAAGCAGGCGCTGCCTAGAATCCCCGCACCACCAGGGGGATACGCGCATGATCAAGCTATGGGGCCGCACCACGTCGAGCAACGTCATGAAGGTACTCTGGGCGCTGGACGAACTCGCCCTGCCCTACGAGCGCATCGACGCCGGCGGCGCCTTCGGCCGCACCGACACGCCGGACTACCGCAGCATGAACCCGCTCGGCCTCGTCCCCAGCATCGAGGACGACGGCTTCCGCCTGTTCGAGAGCAACGCCATCCTGCGCTACCTCTGCAACGCCCACGCCCCGGACAGCCCGCTCTACCCCCGCGCCCCGCGCCCTCGCGCCGAGGTCGATGCCTGGATGGACTTCCAGCAAACCGCGCAGAGCCGCCCCGCCAGCACCATCTTCCTCGGCCTCGTCCGCACCCCGCCCGAGAAGCGCGACCTGCCCGCCATCGCCGCGGCCGTCACCGAGCTCGCCCGCGTCTGGACCATCTGCGCCGCCCGCGCCGAGGCCCAGGGCGGCTTCCTGTGCGGACCCGGGCCGACCCTGGCCGACATCGCCTACGCGCCCCACCTGCACCGCTGGTTCCACATGCCGATCGCCAACCGCCCAGACGTCGCCGGCCTGCAGGGCTGGTACGACCGCATGGCCACCCGCCCCGGCTTCCGCAGCCACGTGGCGGTGAAGGTCGAGTAGCCCCGCCTCATACCAGTTTGCGCGCGGCCGCCGGCCAGCCCCGCGCGCGATACCGGCCTGCGCAATGGCCGGTATCAGTAAACCGCCTTCAGCGCCGAGGACATCGTCGAGCAGAACCCGGCGAACACCCCCGCAATCTGGTTCTGCGTCGGCGCCACCATCGCCACCCCGGTGCCGCCGGTCAGCGCGGCAAGCTTGGTGGCATAGTTGGCGCGGTTGGCTGCCTGCGTGTTGCCCGAATAGTAGATCGTGCTGATCGAGATCCCGGCATTGCGCGCCAGCGTCGCCTGGTTCACCGCCATCGTCCAGGTCTGCGCATCCGTGCAGTTGACGGTGCAGGTCGGCGTCGGCGTCGTATCGTTCGGATAGATCCCATCCGCCCGCGTGTAGGTGCGATTGACCCCGTTCGGCACGCCGTCGGTGATGATCACGATGTTCTTGCGCGTGCCATTATAGGCGGCATCGGCGAACTGCATCCGCGCCGAATAGATCGCCGACGCCACGTTCGACCCGCTGCACACCGGCGCCCCGGCATTCCCGCAGGATTTCAGCGTATCGATCTTGGTCGTCAGCGTCGCATGGTTGACCGACGCCTGGCTGAGCGGCTGGAAGATCGCCGAAACGCCGGTATGCGTCGTGATGCCGAACTGGCTCGCGCTGCCCGCCGCGGTGCGCACGCAGTCCAGGATCGCCTTGTCCGCCGCGCGCTGGTGCGAGATCGAATTCGCGAACGAGCCCGACAGGTCGTTGGTGATGATGGTGTTCCAGGTCTGGCCGGTGCCGAAGCTGGCGATGGCCGTCGTGGTGTAGTCGCGCGTGCCGGAGCCGATGAGGCCGGACATGATGGTGGTGACCGGGTTGCCGTTGGCCACCGTGCTGAGCCCCTGGATCATCACCGCGTCGGGATTGACACTCCCGCTCTGCGCCAGGCTGGTGAAGGCGCCCGTCGTGGCATTCCACTGCCCCAGCACCACCGCCGACGCCGGCACGATTGTCCCGTAGGTCGCCACCGGCATGTTGGCCGCGGCGATCGTCTGCGCGGCGGACACGATCGAGGCGGAATTCCCGGTGGTGTAGTACGTCGCCAGCTTGGCCGCCCCCGCCAGCGCCGCGGCCTGGGTGGCCTGGCGCTGCAGCAGGCCCCGGTAGTGCAGGTGAACCTGGTTCAGGCCCAGCGCGCCGACCGCCATCAGCGAGCCGATCATCATGGCGGCGAACAGCCCAACCGAGCCACGGCGGTCAGCCGCCAGAACGGGCGCGCGCGTCATGGGCAGGTTCCTTCCTTCATCATCACCGAATTGGCGGTGAGGGTCTTCCCGAGCAGAAGCTGGAGGCGGTCGCCCGCGGCGACGCTGTTGAAGCCGGAGGCCTGGATGCTCACCGCAACGCTCGGCACCGCGCAGTTCTGCGTCGCGGTCACGGTGAAGGTCGCCCAGGTCGGCAGGCCGGCGCAGGCGTGGTGCTCCACCGTGGTCGATGCCAGGGTGGGGCTGCACACCGTGGTGGCGGTGGCGTTGGCCGACGTGATGGCCCCGGTGGCGAAGTTCTTCACCTGTCCGGTCGCCATCATGCGCGCCGCGAGCTGGCTCGTGTTCTGCATCGCCGAGCGCGTGAACATCGCCGCATTCATGCCGATGAAGCCGAAGCACACCATCAGGAAGGCCGGCATGACCATGGCGAACTCCAGCGCGACCGAACCGCGCCGGGACGCCGGCTTGGACAGCATGGCGCCAATCGGCGCGAGGGCAGGCCGCACCCGCTCCCACAACCGCGACATTAACGATCTGGAACAGCCCGCCGGAAGAGTGCCGGATACTCCGCAGCCTGGCTCGCGTGTCATGTGCTTTACAATCGTTGACATTAAATCGTTAATCAATCGTGAGTGACAGAATATGTCCTACCAATTACTTGTCAAATCTTACAAGACGGTTACAGCCGCCCCGATACCTACAATCCGGCTACCGTTCGGAGATCGGACCTCCGGCCATCCCCGCGCAGCGGCGATTCCGACCCGCCCGGCCTCGCGTCGAATCCGCTTGCACCGGCCGATTAGTTAGTATATTTTTCTCTCATGTATTCATTGGTGACAACAGCCATCGGCCGCGCCCTGTACGCCTCCCTCGCCCGACTCTGGCCGAGGCTGCGGGCCGACGCCCACCTGCCGCGCCAGACTCCCCTTGCGCCCGCGTCCTACGCCCGCATGGTTCACGCCCTGCACCGCCTCCCCTGGCTGCTCGAGCGCATCGACAGCCTCGCCCAGCGCTGGCACGCCGGCACGCTCCCGCCCCCCCGTCCCGGGCCCCGCCGCGCGCCCCGCCCGGCAACCCCCGTCGCCACGCCCCCGCGCCAGCGCGACCCCTCGTCGCATGGCTGGCTCGCCCGCATCCACCATCCCGCCCGCCAGATCGCCTGCCAGGTCGAGCACCTGCTGGCGCAGCCCGACACGCGCGCCTTCGTCGCCGCCGCCCCGCAGGCCGGCCGCCTTCTCCGCCCGCTCTGCCGCATGCTCGGCGCCACGCCGCCCGACTGGCTGACGCGCTCCCCCCGCGCCCCAAGCGCCCGGCCAAGCCGCGCCCGGTCCGCCCCGCGAATCCGCGCCCGCCCGCGCTCACCGACCCCAGCCTGGGCCTACGTCCCTACGTGATCGCCGCCGCCCGCGCCTGGCGCCCAAAAAACGCCTGAGCGCGGCGCCGGGGGACGCGCGCGCCATTCATTGCGTTAAAAGATTATTCCGCTCTACCGATCCGCCCCGGCGTAAAGCACCTTGTCCAGCCGATCCAACGCCTCTTCATACGCCGCCACCGCCTCGGGCGCGAAATCCGCCGACGGCACCGGCTCGTCGTCGAAATGTCCGAAACGGTCCACCCCGCGCACCAGGAACGCCGAGGTCCGCGGCCCGCTCACCTGGCGCACATAGGTCGGAATATACCGGATCGCATACCCGATCCGCCGATGCGGCGCCCGGTTCGCCTCCGACCCGTGGAAGATCCGCACATGGTGCAGCGACATCTCCCCCGGCCGCAGCACCACATCCACCGCGCGGGACTTGTCGACCTCGACCGCGATCTCCTGCCCCCGCGACAGCAGGTTGCCCGCCGCGAACGTATCCCGGTGCGCCACCTGGTCCACCGTATGCGTCCCCGGGATCACCTGCATGCACCCGCTCTCCGGCGTGCTGGGCGTGAACGCGATCCAGGCCGTCACCACGTCGGGATGCGAAAGCCCCCAATAGGTCGAATCCTGGTGCCAGGAGATGAAGGCCCCGTCGCCCGCATTCTTGGTGAAGAACCCGCCGTTCCAGCAGATGATGTCCGGCCCGATCAGGCTCTCGACGGCATCCAGCACCGCCGGGCTCCGCACGATGTCGTTCAGCCACGGCGCCAGCATGTGCAGCTTCTGGTTCCGCCGCTTGGGAATCTTCCCCTCCCACCGCGCCTCCAGCCCCTCCAGCTGCCCCACAGCCCGCGCCGCATCGGCCTCCGACATCACCGGTATGGGAAACAGGATGCCATCGCGCCCATAGGCCGCCACCTGCTCCGCCGACAACGAACCCGCCATCCGTCCCTCCTCTGATCGACGACCCAAGCCTGGGCGCCACGTGGCGACGGCGTCAAGCAATGGACAAACCGCCAGCCATTGCCGACACTTCCCCCAACGGGGCGCCCGCCAACGAAGCGCCCGCACAGGAGGAAACACATGAAGCGGATCACCCGCCGCGCCCTGCTCGGGGCCGCCGCCGCCACCATGGCGGCGCCCGCGATCGCCCAATCGGAGCGCCAGCGCGTGCTGCGCTTCATCCCGCAGATCGACCTCGTCTTCCTCGACCCGATCTTCAGCATGACCAACATCACCCGCAACCACGCGGGCCTGGTGTTCGACCGGCTCTACAGCGCCGACAACGCCCTGCGCGCCCACCCGCAGATGGCCGAGGGCCACACCATCGAGGACGACGGCAAGCGCTGGCGCATCCGCCTGCGCGACGGCCTGAAGTTCCACGACGGCGAACGCGTCCTGGCCCGCGACGCCGCCGCCTCCCTGCAACGCTGGGGCAAGCGCGACGTGCTCGGCCGCGAACTGATGGCCGCCACCGACGAGCTCTCGGCGCCCGACGACCGCACCATCGAGTTCCGCCTCAAGCGCCGCTTCCCCCTCCTGGCCGAGGCCCTGGCCAAGCCCGGCGCGAACATGAGCGCCATCATGCCGGAGCGCCTGGCCCAGACCGACCCGTTCAAGCCGATCACCGAGATGGTCGGCAGCGGCCCCTTCAAATACGTGGCCAGCGAGCGCCTCCAGGGCGTGCGCAACGTCTACGAGAAGAACCACGACTACGTGCCCCGGCCGAACGGCACGCCGGACGGCGATTCCGGCCCCAAGATCGTGCATTTCGAGCGCATCATCTGGACCACCATGCCCGACCAGGGCACCGCCCTCGCCTCGATGCAGACCGGCGAGCAGGATTGGTGGGAATACGCCGCCCAGGACCTGCTGCCGGTCGTCCAGCGCGACCGCAACCTGCGCGCCGGCGTGCTGGAGAAGCTCGGCAACTACGCCTTCGTCCGCTTCAACCAGAACCAGCCGCCCTTCGACCGCCCGGAGATGCGCCGCGCCATCATGCGCGCCATCAACCAGGAGGATTTCGTCGCCGCGATCGGCGGCGGCGATCCCACCTTGCAGCGCGCCGGCGTCGGCTTCTTCCCGCCGGGAACGCCGGACGACACCCCCGACGGGCTGGAGACGATCCGCCCGCGCTACACGAACGAACAGGCCCGCGCGGCGCTCACCGCCGCCGGCTACAAGGGCGAGAAGATCATCTGCATCGGCGCCGGCGACTACCCGAACCTCAAGGCGGCGAGCGAGGTGCTGGTCGACCTGCTGAAGCGCATCGGCGTCAATGTCGACATCGTCACCCTCGACTGGTCGGCCATGACCACGCGGGTGATCAAGAACGGCCCGCCGGAGGATGGCGGCTTCCACCTGCACATGCTGAACGTTCCCGGCCTGTCGGTCGCCTCGCCGCTGGTCAATTCCCGCATCCGAGGCGTCGGCGCCAACGAATCCGGCTGGTACAAGGGCCCGCGCTACGAGGAACTGCGCGCGCAATGGATGCTGGCGGAGGACCCGGCCACGCGGCGCCGCCTGTCCGGCGAGATCCAGCGCGAGCTGGTCGCCAGCGTCCCGCTCGCGCCTGCCGGCGTCACCTACCAGCCGGCGGCATGGCGCGCGGACCTGGAAGGCGTGTTGGAGGGCGTGCCGAAGTTCTGGAATGTGCGGCGCGTCTAGCCAGCCAGTTGCCGCGCGGCGAAGGCGGCGATACGGTCGCCGCCTTCCCGAACACGGACATCGCCTTGCCGCACCGCCCCACCCTGCCGCATCGCCGCGCGCCCCGAACGGGGGCATGATGGCGAACCCACGGCCGGGGCCCGCGCGATCGGGGCCGCTGATCTGTGCCTCGGCGCTCGGCGTGCTGGCGCTGTTCCTGCTCTCCTTCCTGGTCGGCCCCTACCCGATCCCGCCCGGCACCGTGGCCCGCGTGTTCCTCGGGCAGCTGGCCCTGGTGGAGCGCAGCTGGTCGGATGCCGTGGAGATGGTGGTGCTGGACGTGCGCGGGCCGCGCATCGCAGGCGCCCTGCTGGTCGGCGCCGCGCTGGCCTGTGCCGGGGCGACCTACCAGAACCTGTTCCGCAACCCGCTGGTCTCCCCCGGCGTGCTCGGCGTGTCGTCCGGGGCCGGGTTCGGGGCGGCGCTGGGCATCATCCTTGGCCTGCCGGGATTCGGCGTCCAGGGCCTGGCCTTCCTGCTCGGGCTGGTGGCTGTCGGGCTGACGGTGTGGCTCGGCCGTTCCTTCGACCGCCATGCGACCCTGGTGCTGGTGGTGGCGGGGCTGGTGGTCTCGGCCTTCTTCCAGGCGCTGGTCTCGCTGACCAAGATCGTCGCCGACCCGCTGAACCAGTTGCCGTCGATCACCTTCTGGCTGCTGGGCGGGCTGGCGCGCACCACGCCGGCGGCCTTGCTGACGGCCCTCGTTCCCATCGCCCTGTCCGGGCTCGTGCTGCACGCGCTGCGCTGGCAGGTGCATGCGCTGGCCGCCGGCGAGGACGAGGCCCGCGCGCTGGGTGTCGACGTCCGGCGCGTGCGGGTTCTGCTGATCCTGGCCGCGACCTTGATGACGGCGGCGGCGACCAGCCTGTGCGGCATCGTCGGCTGGGTCGGGCTGCTGATCCCGCACATCGTGCGCATGCTGGTGGGGCCGGGCTTCGCCGCGGTGCTGCCGATGTCTGCCCTGCTCGGCGGCGGCTTCCTGCTCGGCATGGACAATCTGGCGCGCATGGCCGGCAGCGTGGAGGTGCCGCTCGGCATCCTGACCTCGCTGATCGGCGCGCCGTTCTTCGCCCTGGTGCTGGCGCGCACGCGCCGGCAATGGTTCTGATGCTGCGGGTCGACGGGCTGCGCTTCGCCTGGCCCGGCGGGCAACAGGTTCTCGACGGCGTGTCGTTCGACCTGCTGCCCGGCGTGCCGCTGGCGCTGCTGGGGCCGAACGGCACCGGCAAGACGACGCTGCTGCGCTGCCTGCTGGGCCTGGAGCGGATGCAGTCCGGCAGCGTGACGGTCGACGGTCAGGATCTCGCCGCCCTGTCGCGCGCCGCGGCCGCGCGGCTGGTCGCCTACGTGCCGCAGGCCAGCGCCACCGCCTTTGCCTTCCGCGTGGCCGACATCGTGCTGATGGGCCGCACCCCGCATCTGGGCTTCATGGCCGCCCCCGACGCCCACGACCGGCGCACCGCCGAGGCAGCGATGACCCGGCTGGGCATCGGCCACCTCGCGGAGCGCGCCTTCGACGAGCTGTCCGGCGGCGAGCGGCAGATGGTGCTGGTTGCCCGCGCCCTGGCGCAGGGGGCGCGGGTGCTGGTGCTGGACGAGCCCTGCGCCAGCCTGGATATCGCCAACCAGATGCGCATCATCGCCATGCTGCGCGCGCTGGCCGCGGAAGGCTATGCGATCCTGCTGACCACGCACCTGCCCGACCACGCCTTCCTGCTCGGCGGGCAGGTCGCGCTGCTGAAGGATGGCCGCCTGCTCGGCCCCGCGCCGCCGCGCGACCTGCTGACGGCGCCGACGCTGGAGGCGCTGTACGGCACGCCGATCGAGGTGGTCGCGGTGCCGGATGGCCGCGCGCGCGGCCAGGTGCTGTGCGTGCCGGTGATGCCGGCGGGATGAGGCGCGCGCCGTTGCTGGCCCGCCGCGCCGCGCTGGCGCTGGCCGGCACCCTGCCCTTCGGCCCGGCGATGGCGCGGGAGCGGGTGGTGACCGACATGGCCGGGCGCCTTGTCGCGCTGCCGGCGCGGATCGGGCGGGTGGTGACGCTGGGCTCGCTGCCGGTGCTGAACAGCTTTGTTTTCGCCATGGGCCAGGGGGCGACGCTGGCCAACGGGCTGGCCGATTTCGCCCGCCCGCACTGGAAGTTCCAGACGGTCTTCGCGCCGCGGCTGCCGCGCATGCCGACGATGCAGTTGCCGACGCGCGAACCGAACCTGGAGGCCATCCTGCTCGCCAGGCCCGACGTGGTGCTGACCATGCACCGCGAGGGCGTGGAGCTGCTGGCCGGGCGCGGCATTCCGGTGGTGTTCCTGGCCTGGCGCCGGCCGGAGGATGTGAAGGCGTGCATGGCGGTGCTGGGCGAGGTGTTCGCCGATCCCGGCCGCGCCGCCGCCTATACCGCGTATTTCGACCGCACCATCGCGCGTGTCGTCGACGCCGTGCGCGGGGCGGCGCCGCCGCGCGTGCTGTATCTCCAGCCGGACACGCTGACCCAGCCGCGGCTGATCGCCGAATGGTGGATCCCGATGGCCGGCGGGCGCAGCGTGACCGACGATGGCCGCAGCGCCGAAAGCCGCAGCCTGTCGCTGGAGCAGGTGGTGCTGTGGGACCCCGACATCCTGATCGTGACCGACGCGCAGGCCACCGCCTTCGTCCACCGCCACGCCGTGCTGTCGCGGCTGTCCGCGGTGAAGTCCGGGCGCATGCTGGTGGTGCCGGTCGGCGCGCACACATGGTCGAACCGCACCGCCGAGCAGCCGCTGACGGTGCTGTGGGCGGCGAGCATGTTCCATCCGGCGCGCATGCGCGGCATCGACCTCGCGGCCGAGACGCGCGGCTTCTATCGCGACATCTTCGGCCACACGCTGACCGACGCGCAGGTGGCGGAGATCCTCAGCGCGACGGTGTAGCCCGGCGGACGTGGCCGCTGACCGCCGCCCCGTCGTCGCTGCGCAGCGTGCGGATGCCGGGCAGGCCGAGCAGCGGGATGAGGGCCGCGAGCAGGAAGACGGTGCGGAAATCCTCCGCCGGCAGAACGCTTTCCGAGCCCGCGACGCCGGCCAGCAGGCTGGCGGCCACCGAGACGCCGATGCCCATCGTCAGCTGCTGGATGCCGCCGCCCAGGCTGGTCGCCCGGGACAGGCCCTCGGACGGCATGTCGGCATAGGTGAGGGTTTGCAGCGTGTTGAACTGGATGTTGCGGATCATGCCGAACACCAGCACCCAGAGGGCGATCAGCCAGTGCGAGGTGGTCTGGTCCAGCAGCGCGAAGCCCGCCACGGCCGCCGCACTGGCCAGCGTGTTCCACAGCAGCAGCCGGTCGAACCCCAGCGCGCGCAGCATCCGCACCGCGATGCTGCGCGCGAGGATGGTGCCGAGCGACATCACGAAGGTCAGCGAGCCGGACACCACCGGCGACAGGCCGAAGCCGAGTTGCAGCATCAGCGGCAGCAGGAACGGCACCGCGTTCATGCCGATGCGGGTCAGCCCGCCCCACAGCAGCGCGACCCGGAAGCTGCGCACGCGCATCTGGCGGAAATCCAGCGCCGCGTTCGGCCGTGCGAGGCTCCAGCGCACATAGGCGGCGATCAGCGCGCCGGCCGCCGCCAGCAATGTGATGTCGACCCACAGCGGCAGCACGCCGCGCCCCAGCCCGAACAGCCCGGCCTGCAACGCCAGCATCGCGACGCCGACCATCAGGAAGCCCGGCAGGTCGAAGCGCTGCGGCGGGGCGGTGTCGGCCTCCTTCACGTGGCGCCAGGCGAGCACCATGCCGAGCAGGCAGAACGGCACGTTGACGAAGAAGATCCAGCGCCAGGAGGCGTGGCCGGCGATCAGCCCGCCGATCAGCGGCCCCATGGTCGGGCCGATCACCGAGGGGATGTTCATGTAGCTGATCGCGGTGGCGAACTCGCTGCGCGGGAAGCTGCGCAGCAGGATCAGCCGCCCGACCGGGGCCATCAGCGCGCCGCCGAAGCCCTGCACCGCGCGGGCGGCGACCAGCATGGTGAAGTCCTGCGCCAGCCCGCTGGCCATCGAGCCGAGGCCGAAGATGCCGACCGCCGCGGTGAAGGTCAGTCGCATGCCGAAGCGGTCCGCCACCCAGCCGGACACCGGGATGAACACGGCGGCCGAGAGCAGGTAGGCGGTCAGCGCCAGGTTCAGGCGCAGCGGCGTCTCGCCCAGGCCCGCGGCCATGGCGGGGATGGCGGTGGCGATGATGGTGGAGTCCAGCCCCTCCAGGAAGAAGGCGAACGCCACCACCAGCGGCACCATCAGCCGATGGCGCGGCAGGCGTCCCGCCGTTTGGGATCCAGGCGGCGTGTCCGCAGGGGGCGGGGCGGCGGTCAGCCGAGCAGGTGCCGGCGCGAGGCGACGAACTCCTCCGTGGCGGCGACCAGCGTGTCGTGGTCGGCCTCGGTCAGCGGCACCGAGAGGGCCATGAAGCCGCGCCTCGCCAGCCAGATCTTCGCGCGCACCATGTCGAAGAAGAACAGGTCGGTGCCCTTCCGGTTGCCGCGCGCCACGTCGTCCGGGGTGCGCAGCGTGCCGCGCGACGCGTGCACCGAGAGCATCGAGCCGATGCCGGTGAATTGCAGCGCCGCGTCGTGCTTCCCGGAGATCGCATTCAGCCGCGCGCGCAGCGCCTCGCCGCTGGCGTTCAGGCGTTCGGCCTCGGCCGGCGGATACACCTCGGTCAGCGCCGCGATGCCGGCGGCCATGGTCAGCACGTTGTTGTTGAACGTGCCGGCATGCGGCAGCGCATCCGGCCCGCGCGGGTCGTAGAGCGACATGATCTCCTCGCTGGCGCCGAAGGCCCCGAAGCTCATGCCGCCGCCGATATACTTGCCCAGCGAGGTGATGTCGGGGATCACGCCGGTCTTGGCCTGCATGCCGCCGGGCGACAGGCGCGAGGTCATCACCTCGTCGAAGATCAGCAGGATGCCGTGCCGGCTGGTCGCCTCGCGCAGCGCCTGGAGGAAGGGCAGGTCCGCCGGGATGCAGCCGCCGCCGCCCAGCATCGGCTCCAGGATGACGCAGGCGAGGTCGTTCGCGTTCGCCTCCAGCTCCTTCATCGTCGCGTCGATGTCGTTGTAGCTGCCGTAGACGTAGTCGAACGGCGCATTGATGTTGCGGCCGGGCGAGAAGGTGAACACGGCGCCGTGGTAGCCGGTCCTGAACACCATCACCTTCCTGCGGCCGGTCTTGGCGACGGCCGTGCTGATCGCCATCAGGTTCGCCTCGGTGCCGGAATTGGTGAAGCGCACCATCTGCATCGAGGGAAACCGCGCGGTCACCAGTTCGGCGAAGCGCGGCTCGTAGGTGTTGTGCCCGCCCATGTTGATGCCGCCGTCGAGCGCCGCGTCGATCGCCTTGCGGATCGCCGGATGGGAGTGGCCGGCCAGGCCCGCGGAGTATTCGCCGAGGAAGTCGACATACTGGTGGCCGTCGATATCGGTCAGCCGCGCGCCCTGGCCGCCGGCGAACACCACCGGGAACGGGTCGGTGAACAGCACGGTGCGCGTGTTGCCGCCGGGCATCACGCCGGCGGCCTTCAGGTGGGTGGCGCGGCTGTTCGGGTGCGCCGCGGTGTAGGCATGTCGCGCTTCGTCCAGCGCCGCATCCAGCGTGATGTTGCGCGCGACGTTCATGGCAGGGCTCCCCGGTGTTGCGAGCGGAGCGCAGCGCGAAACGCGACAGTCGTCAACCTCCGTGCCACACTCCGCGCCATCGATCCGGAGGAGACGAGGATGAGCAAGATCGCATTGGTGACCGGGGCCGGCAGCGGCGTCGGCCGTTCGGCCACGCTGGCGCTGCTGGAAGCGGGCTACGACGTGGTGCTGGCCGGGCGGCGCGAGGATGCGCTGAAGGAGACGGCGGGGCTGGCCGGAACGCAGGGCGCGCGCACCCTGTGCGTGCCGACCGACGTGACGCAGCCGGAGCAGGTGGACGCGCTGTTCGATGCGATCAAGGCGAAGTACGGCCGGCTGGACGTCGTGTTCAACAACGCCGGCGGCAACGTGCCGAGCACCAATTTCGGCGACTTCACCTGGGAGCAGTGGACGCAGGTGGTTGCCGTGAACCTCAACGGGTGCTTCCTGATCGCCAACCGTGCCTTCCGCATGATGCGCGACCAGTCGCCGCAGGGCGGGCGGATCATCAACAACGGCTCGATCAGCGCGCACACGCCGCGCCCGGGCTCGGCCGCCTACACCTCCACCAAGCACGCCATCACCGGGCTGACCAAGGCGATCGCGCTCGACGGGCGCAATTTCGACATCGCCTGCGGCCAGATCGACATCGGCAACGCGGCGACGCCGATGACCGCGCGCATGGCCCGCGGCGTGCCGCAGCCGGACGGCTCGACGCGGGTGGAGCCGACCATGGGTGCGGACAATGTCGGCAAGACCATCGTCTACATGGCCACCCTGGACGCGGACGCGAACGCGCTGTTCGTGGTGGTGAAGGCGACCAAGATGCCGTTCGAGGGGCGCGGCTAGAACCGCACCACGACCGTCTCGCCCTCGGGCACCAAGACGGGGGCGCCGCACACTTCGAGTTGGACGGCGGCGCCCTCCTCCACGCGCAGCGTCGCGGTGCGGCCGACCGCATCGAGCCGGACGCGCAGGCGGCTGCCCTGCCAGTGCAGGCAGAAATCCATCGCCCCCCATTCCGGCGGCAGGCGCGGGGCAAGGCGGAGCGTGCCGTCCTGCCAGCTGACGCCGGCGAAGCCGAGCACGGCGGCCTGCCAGACGCCGCCCTGGGCCGCGATGTGCACGCCGCCGGCGCTCGCTCCCACGGGACCGTCGAGATCCAGCGCGTGGGCCTGGCGGAAGAAGCGCTGCGCCATCGCCGTCTCGCCCAGTCGGGCGGCGACCACGGCGTGCAGCGCGGCGCTCAGCGAGCTTTCGTGGGTGCACTGCGCCTCGTAGTAGGCGAAGCTGCGGCGCACCGTCTCGCGGTCGAACAGGTCGGGCAGCAGGGCGAGCAACGCCACCACGTCGGCCTGCTTGGACACCTGGGTGCGCTGCACCCGCCCCCGCACCAGGGCTGCCGCCTCGCCGCCGCGCGTGCCGCGCAGGTCGACGCGCGGCAGGGCGAAGAAGCCGCGGAACTGCTCCACGAGGAAGGTGGCCGGATCGCGGCCGATCACCAGCGCATCGGCGACCGCATGCCATGTGTCCGGCTCGGCATCGTCGAAGGCGAGGCGCGAGCGCAAACGGTCCCACGCCGCCGGCTGGCGCGCGCGCGTCGCCGCCACGGCCTGGGCCGCGCAGCGCAGGTTGCGGGCGACCATGGCGTTGGTGAAGGCGTTGTCGTCCACGCGCTCGTGGTATTCGTCCGGCCCGATCACGCCGTTGATGTGCCGCCGCCCGTCCTCGCCCGGCTCGGCGCGGCTGGCCCAGAAGCGCGCGGTCTCGATCAGGATCTCGGCGCCCGCCCCGGCCAGGAAGCCGATATCGCCGGTGGCGAGCCAATGGCTCCATACGGCGTGGGCGACGTCGGCGGTGATGTGCTGCTCCCGGCTGCCGGTGTGGACGGGCACCGGCACGCCGTCGGCGCCGAGGACCGATTCCGGCGTCGCCTCCGACCCGGTATCGGCGGATTCCCAGGCATACATCGCCCCGCGCCAGCCATGCGCGGCGGCACGCGCCCGGGCCGCCGGCAGGGTGCGATGGCGGTACATCAGCAGGGCGTGGGCCGCCTCCGGCCAGGTCAGCGTGTAGAACGGCAGCAGGTAGATCTCGGTGTCCCAGAAGACATGGCCGAGATAGGCATCGCCGGTCATCGCCCGCGCGCCGATCGATACGCGCGGGTCGTCCGGGTTGGCGGCGCTGACCAGGTGGTAGGTGGCGAAGCGCAGCGCCCTGGCCGCCTCGGCATCGCCCGCCACCGCAACACCCGATGCGTGCCAGCGTCGCGCCCAGGCGGCGGCGTGATGGTCGAGCACGCCACGCCAGCCCAGCGCCGTGCCGCGCGCTGCGGCGTCCGTCGCGGCGGGCGCCGGGTCGGTGCCGTCCGCACCGCGCGCCACGGCCACCAGGCGATGGAACTCCACCACCTCCCCCGCGCGCGTCGACCAGCGCCAGGCGAGGCCCAGCGGCGTGCGGCTTTGCGGCGCCAGCGCGACGCCGCCGCGCGCCAGCCCCGCGCTTGTGGCGAGCGCCAGGGAGTGCGGCGCGTGCTCAGCCTGCCACACCGCCAGCCCCGGCTCCAGCCGGGCCAGCTCCAGCCCCACGCCGGCGGGGTCGGGCAGCGCGTCCAGCGCCACCTCGATGCCGTCGCGGTCCAGGATGATCTGCACCGCCTGCAGCGCCAACGCCGGGTCGTGCCGGGCGGCGAGACGGAGAGCGCGCAGGTGGACCACGCAGCCGCCCGGCATGGCGTGGCGCCACTCCGAGACCATCAGGCCGCGGCGCAGGTCCAGCGTGCGGGTGAAGTCCGCCCCCGGGCGCAGCCGCAACGCGGTTCCGCCGACGCGCAGGCGCAGGCGCAGCCAATCCGGCGCCGGCATCGCCACCGGCACCGGCGGCTCGATGTCCGGCATGTCGAACAGCCCGGCGACGTAGCAGCGAGGCCAGGAGACGGGGCGGAAGGTGGTGATCCAGGAGTTCCAGGCCGCGGCCCGGCCGAGGTCGCGCGCGCCGCGCATCGCCAGGAGCCCGTTGGCCACGGTGAAGCGCGACTCGATGTCGGGCTCGCGCGCCAGGGCCAGGCCCGCCTCGTGCAGGCGCCACTCCGGCGGCGACAGCGCCCAGGCCGCGTCCGCCGGCCAGACACCCGCGTCATTCATCCCGTCGATCCCTTTCCAAGCCGATCCTGGCCCAGGCCGCCGCGTCGTCGAGGCTCTCGACCACGTCGTCCGCCCCGGCCGCGCGCAGTGCCGCCGCCTCGCCGTGGCGGGCAATGCCGATTGCCGCCATGCCGCCCGCCTTCGCGGCTGCGACGCCGGAGGGCGCATCCTCAAGCACAAGGCAAGCGACCGGGGCGATATCCAGTTCCGACGCTGCCAGCAGGAACAGGTCGGGCGCCGGCTTGCCGTGGGCCACGTCGCGCCCGCACAGGTCGGCGTCGAACAGTTCCGTCAGGCCGGCGCGCGCCAGGATCGCGCTGGCATTCTTCGACGAGGAGGCGGCGGCGAGCTTGAGCCCGTGGGCACGGGCGCGGGCCAGGAAGCGCACCGCATCGGCGAACACGGTGAAATCGCCGCTCGCCACCAGGGCGAGGAACCGCGCCTGCTTCTCCGCCGCATAGGCGCGCACATCGGCCTCGTCCGCCACGCCATGGCGGGCCAGCGCGGCGCGGGCGCCGTCCATGCGCGGCTTGCCGGCCACCAGGTCGCGGTAGTCGGCCGGCGACAGCACCGCCCCCGGCACGCGCGCGGCCAGGGCCTCGCGCCAGGCGCGCTCATGCGGCGTGTCGATCACCACGCCGTCGATGTCCACGATGAGCGCCCGGGGCGGCATCGCGTCGGCGTGGCCGCCGGTCAGGTGAAGGCGCCGTCATAGAAGGTCAGCGGCGGGCGCGCCGCGGGGTCGGACAACACGTCGATCACCGTCGGCCGGTCGGCGGCCAGGGCGGCGGTGAGCGCGGGCAGGAAATCGGCCGCGCGCTCGATGCGCACGCCGTGGCAGCCGCAGGCGCGCGCGATGGCGGCGTGGTCCACCGGGGCGAAATCCACCGCGTCGGTGTGCGCGCCGAAGATCACGTCCTCGGCGTCCTTCTGGTAGCCGAGCACCTGGTTGTTCAGCACGATCACCGGGATGTTGGTGCCCATGCGCCGCGCCGTTTCCAGCTCCGCCCAGCAATGCGCGAAGCCGCCATCGCCGGCCAGGCAGATGACGGGGGCGTCGGGCTTGCCGATCTTGGCGCCGATCGCCATCGGCAGGCCCCAGCCGAGACCGGCGATGCCGCGCGGGGTGAGGAAGCGCTGGCCGGCGCGCGTGGCGGTGAGGTAGTTGCAGACCCAGATCGAGGAATAGCTGGCGTCGGCCACCACGATGCTGTCGGGCGTCAGCACGCGGGCGAGGTCGGCCATCAGGCGCTCGGGGCGAACGGGCGCGGCGTCGGAGAGGGTGACGTCGGCGGCGGCGTCGCGGTGCTTGGCGAGTGCGCCGGCAATCTCCGCCTCCAGCGCCGGGCGGGCCGCCGCGCGGCGGGCGAGGTCGCGGGATTTCAGGGCGGCGGCGAGGGCTTCGAGGCCCAGCTTCGCATCGCCCACCAGGCGGATGGATTCGTAGTTGCGGCCGACTTCCTGGCCGTCGATGTCGAGATGGATGAAGGTCTTGCCGGCGGGGAACAGCTTCCAGGAATCGGTGCCGTTCTGGTTGGTGCGGTTGCCGACGAGCAGAACGACATCGGCCCGGTCGAGCATCGGGCGCATGGCATGGGTGCGGCTGCGCGCGCCCATGAAGTAGCCGATGACGCCGAGGGTGAGGGGATGCGTCTCGGCGACGGCGCCCTTGCCCATCGCCGTGGTGCCGACGGGCAGGTGCGCCGCCTGTTGCAGCGCCGCCAGCGCCGCCCAGGCCTGGGAGGAATGCACGCCGCCGCCGGCCCAGATCAGCGGATGTTGCGCGTTGGCGAGAAGATCGGCGGCGAAGGCGATGCGCTCCGGGTCGGGTGCCACGCGGTCGAGCGGCCAGGTGCCGAGCGCGGTGGTGCGCGCGGTGGTCGCGTCGGCGGCCTCGCCGAACATGTCGGCGCTGACCAGCAGCACGGCGGGGCCGGGGCGGCCGGTGGCGGCGGCGGTGAAGGCCATGTCCACATAGGCGTCCACCCGGTCCGCGCGGTCGATGCGGCGCACCCATTTCGCCACGCCCGAGAACAGCGCGAAGTGGTCCAGCTCCTGGAAGGCATTGCGGTCGGCGGTGCCGCGCGCCACGTCCTGCACCAGGGCGACGACGGGGATCGAGGCCTTCAGCGATTCGGCCAGCGGGGCGACCAGCAGCGTCGCGGCCGGGCCGTTCTGGGCGGTGACGACGCCGACCTTGCCGGTGGCGCGCGCATACCCGTCGGCCATGACGCCGCCGGCGTTCTCGGCGCGGTAGGCCACCTGGCGGATGCCGAATTGCGGCGTTGCGAGATAGACGGAGGTCGGGATCGACTGGCCGAACATCACCTCCACGCCGTGGCGGCGGAAGGCCGCGGCGAGGGCGACGGCGACGGTGGCGTTGCCGCGGCCAGGGACCGTGGATGCCGCGGCGGGTTCGATGGCCATGCTGTTCCTCCTCAGTCGATCGGTGGCCGGCGCGCGGCCTTGATGCCGGAGCGCCGCGTCTTGGCCTCCAGGCGCCGCTCCTTGGAGCCGAGCGTGGGGCGGGTCGGGCGGCGCTTGATGGGGGCGATGGTGGCGCGGCGGATCAGGTCGAACAGGATCTCGCGCGCCGCCGCGCGGTTGCGATCCTGGCTGCGATGCTCCTGGGCGGTGATGATGATCACGCCCTCCAGCGTCAGGCGATGGCCGGCGAGCTTGAACAGCCGCGCGCGCACGTCGTCAGGAATGCCCGGCGAGTTGCGCGCGTCGAAGCGCAGCTGCACCGCGGTGCTGACCTTGTTGACGTTCTGGCCGCCGGGGCCCGAAGCCCGGATGAAGCTTTCCTCCAGCTCGCGCTCATCGAGCTGGATACGGTGGGTGACGGGGATCATGTCGCTCTCCTGCCGCGCCTTCTAGCACGGCAGGAGAGGACGAGGGCTACTCCCCGCCGCCGGTGGCAGGCTGCCCCGTGGTCACGCCGCCGTCGATCACGAAGGTCTGCCCCGTGGTGAAGCTGCCACCCGGCGAGGCAAGGAACACCGCGGCGCCGGCGATCTCGTCCGGCTCGCCGATACGCTGCAGCGGCGTGGTCTTGCTGCGCGCCTTCTCCTTCACCGGATCCTCCCACAGCGCCTTGGCGAAGTCGGTGCGGATCAGGCCCGGGGCGATGGCGTTCACGCGGATGTTGTCCGGCCCGTACTCGCAGCACAAATTGCGCACCAGCTGCATGTCGGCGGCCTTGGAGATCGCATACACGCCCAGGTGCGTGGAGCCGCGCAGCCCGCCGATCGACGAGACGATGATCATCGACCCGCCGCCGCGCTGCTTCATGCTGGGGGCGGCCATGTGGCACAGCCAGTGGTTGGAGCGGACGTTGTAGTTCATCACCCGGTCCCACGCCTCGTCCGGCAGGGTCGAGGACAGGCCGTAGAACGGGTTCACCGCCGCGTTGCACACCATGATGTCGATGCCGCCATAGGTGGCGATGGCGAAATCGACCAGCGCCTGCAGCTCCTCCTTGCGGCCGATGTTGCACACCTTGGTGACGGCCTCGCCGCCCTTGGCCTTGATCTCGTTGGTCACCAGGTCGCAGGCATCCTGCTTGCGCGAGGAAACCACCACCTTCGCGCCATGCTCGGCCATGCGCAGGGCGATCGCCTTGCCGATCCCCTTGCTGGACCCGGTGACGACGGCAACCTTGCCTTTGAGATCGAACAGCGACGACATGGGCGTTCCTCCGCGAAATTCGTTTGCGCCAGCAAAGCGCAAACCCTCCCGCCGCGCCAGCCCCGCTAGAGCAACGCCAGCGCGACGATGATCGTCAGCACCGTCAGCGGCGCGCCGACGGCGAAATAGGTCCAGAACCCGATCTCCACCCCGCGTGCCCGTGCCCGCTGCACCACGATCAGGTTGGCCACCGAGCCGACCAAGGTGAAATTCCCCGCCAGCGTCGCCGTCGCCGCCACCACGGTCCACGCCCGCGCGGGGTCCGGCAGGGTGGCGACGAACGGCTTCAGCACCAGCACCGCCGGCACGTTGCTGACGATGTTCGACAGCACCGCCGTCGCCACCCCCAGCACCGCCATGTGCTCCAGCCCGAGTGCGGCGATGCGCGCCACCGCCGCCGCGTCCAGCACCGCGCGCTCCAGCCCGGCCACCACCACGAACAGCCCGGCGAACATCAGCAGCAGGGTCCAGTCGATCTCGGCATAGATGCGCGCGGGCTTCACCCGCCGCGTGGCCAGCAGCACCGCGCCGGCCACCAGCGCCGCCTCGGCCGGCTTCACGCCGGCGAAGAACGCCGCCACCATCAGCACCGCCACCGCCACGGTCTTGCGCAGCAGCTTGCGGTCGGTCCGCCACGAAGGCGGGTCGGCAGCCAGCCGGCCGGCGCCGAAGAACTCCCGCCGCCACATCGCCGCCAGCAACACGAAGGCCAGCACCAGCCCGATCGCCGCCACCGGCGCCATCGCGCGCGCGAAGTCGCCATAGGGAATGCCCGACAGGCTGCCGACGATCATGTTCTGCGGATTGCCGGTCAGCGTCGCCGCCCCGCCGATATTCGCCGCCAGCGGGATCGCCAGCACATACGGCACCGGGTTGCGCCGCAGATGCAGCACGATATCCAGCACCAGCGGCGTCAGCACGATGCAGATCGTGTCGTTCACCAGGAACGCCGACAGCACGCCGGACAGCAGCACCACCACCGCCAGCAACAGCAAGGGATGCCGCGCCCGCGCCACCGCCCACGCCGTCACCAGCGCGAAGAACCCCGCCAGGCGCAAATTCGCCACCACCAGCATCACGCCGAGCAGCAGCGCGATCGTGTCGAAGTCGATCGCGCGATAGGCCTCGTCCAGCGTCATCGCGCCGACCGCCACCATCAGCGCCGCGCCCAGCAACGCCGCCCCGGCCCGGTCGATGCGCAACCCCGGCAACCGCCCGAACGCCACCACGGCATAGGTCGCAGCAAAGATCAGCACGGCAAGGACCGGAACGGCGTGGGACATTGCCGCCATCAGGCCCGTCGTGATACCGCGCGTCTAGCCCGCCGGCTTCCACCGCTTCAGCGACAGCGCATTGAGCACCACGCTCACGCTCGAAAGCGCCATCGCCGCCCCGGCCACCATCGGGTCCAGGTATCCTGCGGCGGCCACCGGGATACCCAGCACGTTGTAGGCGAAGGCCCAGAACAGCCCCTGGCGCAGCTTCGCCCAGGTGCGGCGCGACAGGTCGATGGCATCGGCCACCAGCAGCGGATCGCCGCGCATCAGCGTCACCCCGGCGGTGTGCATCGCAACATCGGTGCCGGTGCCCATGGCGAAGCCGACATCGGCCGCCGCCAGCGCCGGCGCGTCGTTCACCCCGTCGCCGACCATCGCCACCACCTGCTTGCCGCCATCGCGCAGTTCGGCCACCCGCGCCGCCTTGTCGGCCGGCAGCACCTCGGCCTGCACCTCGTCGATCCCCAGCGCGGCGGCGGCGGTCTGCGCGGCGGCGCGGTTGTCGCCGCTGACCAGCACGGTGCGCACGCCCATCGCCTTTAACTTCGCAACCGCCTCCCGCGATTGCGGCTTCAGCGCATCACCGAAGCCGAGCAGCGCCAGCGCCTGCCCGTCGGCCGTCGCCAGCCACGAAACGCTGCGCCCGGCCGCCGCCAGCGCGACCTCCTCCCCGGCCAGCTCGCCCGGCAGCGCCCCGGTCTCGTCCAGCAGGCGCCGGCTCCCGAGCACCAGCCGCCGCCCCTCCACCACGCCCTCCACGCCACGGCCGGGCAGGGCGCGCAGCCCCTCGGCCGGCGGCACCACCACGCCCTGCGCCGCCTCCAGCACCGCCCGGGCCAGCGGATGCTCGCTGCCGGCCTGCAATGCGGCGGCCAGCCGCAGCGCCTCCTCCTCCGTTACCCCCGGCGCCGGATGCAGCGCCACCAGCCGCGGATGCCCTTCCGTCAGCGTGCCGGTCTTGTCGAACGCCACCACCGTCACCGCATGCGCCCGCTCCAGCGCCGTCGCGTCGCGGATCAGGATGCCCCGCCGCGCCGCGACCCCAGTGCCGACCATGATCGCCGTCGGCGTCGCCAACCCCATCGCGCACGGGCAGGCGATCACCAGCACGGCCACCGCATGAATGATCGCCGTCGCCGCCCCCGCCCCCCACATCCACCAGAACAGGAAGGTCGCGACCGCAATCGCCACCACCACCGGCACGAACACCTCGCTCACCCGGTCGGCCAGGCGCTGGATCGGCGGCTTGGTCGCCTGCGCGTCCTCCACCAGCCGCACCATGCGCGCCAGCACCGTCTCCGCCCCCACACCGGTGGCCCGCACCAGCAGCCGCGCCTCGCCGTTGATCGCGCCCCCGGTCACCTTGTCCCCCGGCGCGCGCGCCACCGGCAGGCTCTCCCCGGTCAGCAGGCTTTCATCCACGCTGCCGATGCCGTCCTCCACCACCCCGTCGGCGGCAATGCGCTCCCCCGGCCGCACCACGACCAGGTCGCCCACCCGCAGCGCCTCCGTCGCCACCTCGACCTCCACGCCGTCGCGCAGCACATGCGCCCGCTCCGGCCGCAACGCCGCCAGCGCCTCGATCGCCGCCGTGGTGCGCTGCCGGGCGCGGTGCTCCAGCAGCCGCCCGAGCATCACCAGCGTGATCACCACCGAAGATGCCTCGAAATACAGGTCCATGGTGGATCCCGGCCACGCCGCGATCATCTCCCCGGTCGACAGCGCGAAGGCGGCACTGGTGCCGATCGCCACCAGCAGGTCCATGCTGCCGCTGCCGCCGCGCACGCTCTTCCACGCCGCCTTGTAGAACCGCCAGCCGAAGCCGAACTGCACCGGCAGCGCCAGCAGGAACTGCGCCCATGCCGGCAGCATCAGCGCATGGCCGAGCCCGAACGGCTCGAACAGCATCGGCACCACCAGCGGCAGCGTCAGCGCGGCCGCCACCAGCACCGGCCATGCCTGCTCCGGCTTGGCCCGCTTGGCCTCGGCCACCGGCACGGCGGCATACCCCGCCCGCTCCACCGCCTCGGTCAGCGCCGCAAGCGCCACGTCGCCATCCGCCGTCACTCGCGCGCGATTGGTGGCCAGGTTCACCTCGGCCGCCGCCACCCCCGGCACCCGCTTCAGCACCTTCTCCACCCGCGAGACGCAGGCGGCGCACGTCATGCCCTCGATGCCGAGATCGATCTGGGTGGCCATCGCGTTCTCCATGCCGGCGAGCCCGGACAAGACTGCAACCTGGGGATGGCCCCCATGCGGGGTCAACGGTGCCAGGATGCCACGGTCGCGCTACTCTGCGTTGATACACCGCAAGGGAGGCCGAAATGACCCGATTCACCGTGCCGGACATGACCTGCAACGGCTGCGTGAAGGCCATCACCACGGCGATCCAGCGCATCGACCCGGCCGCCACCGTGCAGGCCGACCTCCCCAGCCACAAGCTGGAGATCCAGTCCACGAAGCCGCCCGCCGACCTCGCCGCCGCCATCGACGGCGCCGGCTTCACCGCCGAGGCCGCCTGATGCCCCACCCGGAGGGCGGCCCGCTCGCCGGCATTCGCGTCATCGACCTCACCCAAGTCGTGCTGGGCCCGATGGGCACCCAGATCCTGGGCGACGCGGGCGCCGACGTGATCAAGATCGAGCCGCCCGCCGGCGACATGACCCGCTTCGTCGGCCCCCGCCGCTCCGACGACATGGCGGCCTACTTCACCAACCTCAACCGCAACAAGCGCAGCGTCGTCCTCGACCTCAAGCAGCAAGCCGCCCGCAGCGCGCTGATGCGGCTGGTGGAAGGCGCCGATGTGTTCGTCCACAACATGCGCCTGTCCGCCGCCGCCCGCCTCGGCCTCGACTACGACAGCCTGGCCCGGGTCAACCCGCGCATCATCCACGCCTGCGCCACCGGCTTCCGCCCCGGCAGCAGCAAGGAGGAAGACCCCGCCTACGACGACATCATCCAGGGCATGGGCGGCCTCGCCCACCTGAACGGAATCGGCGCCCAGGCTGACGGCCCGCGCTACGTCCCCAGCGTCATGGCCGACAAGCTGACCGGCCACGTGCTCGCCTCCTCCATCGCCATGGCGCTGTTCTCGCGCGAGCGCACGGAGCGGGGCCAGGCCGTCCACGTCCCGATGATGGACACGCTGGTCAGCTTCCTGCTGCCCGAGCACATGTGGGGCCACACCATCAACGCCCCTGAGCTCGGCATCGGCTACCCGCGCATGCTCACGCCGGACCGCCGCCCCTTCGCCACCAAGGACGGCCATCTCTGCGTCATGGTCGCCACCCACGCGCAATGGGGCCGGCTCTACGCCCTGTTCGGCAAGCCCGAACTGGCCAATGACCCGCGCTTCGCCACCGGCACCGCCCGCGCCGCCAACATCGAGGCGGCCTACGCCATCGTCACCGAAGGCATGAAGCAGCGCACCAACGCGGAATGGCTGGTGCTGATGAAGGAAGCCGACCTGCCGCACGGCCCGGCCAACTCGCTGGAAGACCTCACGAAGGACGCCTACCTCAACGAGATCGACTTCTTCCGCAAGATGGACCACCCGACGGAAGGCCCGATGACCATGCTCGGCATCCCCGTCACCTACTACGGCACCCCCGCCACCATCCGCCGCCTCGCCCCCCGCCTCGGCGAGCACACGCGCCAGGTGCTGGCCGAAGCCGGCCTGAGCGAGGCCGAGATCAGCGCGGCCACCGCCGCATGAAGCGCCGTCTTCTCCTGGCGGCCCCGCTGCTGGCACTGCCCGTCCAGGCCCTGGCGCAGCGCGCCCCGCTCGCCGCCACCCCCCTCTCGCGCGCCGACGCCAAATGGTGGGCCGACCGCCACGCCGCCAAGCTGCGCGAACTGCGGGCGGGACGCGTCGACCTGCTGTGGATCGGCGACTCCATCACCCAGGACTGGGAACGCGCCGGCCCGCCGGACTGGGCCGATTTCCGCCCGATCTGGAACCGCTTCTACGGCGGCCGCCACGCCGTGAACCTCGGCTTCGGCGGCGACGCCACCGCCCACCTGCTCTGGCGCCTGCGCAACGGCCAGCTCGACACCCCGGCCCCGAAAGCCGCCATCCTGCTGATCGGCGCCAACAATTTCGGCCGCCTGCGCTGGACCGTCGAGGATTCGCTGAAAGGCCACGACGCCTGCGTCGCCGAAATCCGCCGCCGCCACCCCGCCATCAAGCTGCTGGTCCTCTCCGTCCTGCCCAGCGACCGCGGCGACTGGACCACCCAGGCCACGCGCGGCATGAACCAGGGCCTCGCCCAGCGCTACGGCGGCGGCAAGGTCCCGGGCATCGCCCATGTCGACCCCACGCCCCTGTTCGAGAAGAACGGCACCATCGACCGCACCCAATACTACGACCCCTTCCTCCGCCCGCCGGCGGCCTCGATCCACCCCACCGCCCAGGCCCATGCCCGCCTGGCGGCGTTGATCGAACCGCAGGTCGCCGCCATGCTGGGCGACAAGCCGCGCACCTGAACCGGGGGACCACCCATGCCCACCATCGCCGAAACCCTCGCCGCCTACGCCGAGCGCGAGCTGACCGCCCCGCTCTCCGCCAGCGTGCGCCACCACGCCCGCCGCGCCCTGATCGACTGGTTCGCAGCCCTCCTCCCCGGCGCCCAACTCGCCCCCGCGACGCTGCTCGCCGACGCCCTGGACGACGAGATCGGCCACGGACGCGCCATCGTCTACGGCCGCAACCTCCCCGCCACCCTGCGCGCCGCCGCCCTGATCAACGCCACCGCCAGCCACACCATCGAGTTCGACGACATCTTCCGCGACGCCGTCTATCACCCGGGCTGCCCGGTCATCGGCGCGGCCCTGGCCGCCGCCCAGGCCAAGGGCGCCACCGGCGAGGACCTCCTGCGCGCCATCGTCGTCGGCTACGAGATCTCCACCCGCATCGGCGTCGCCGTGCAGCCCTCGCACTACCGGTTCTGGCACACCACCGGCACCATCGGCACGTTCGGGGCAGCAGCCGCCGTCGCCAGCATCCTCAAGCTCGACGCCGCGCGCACCGCCCACGCGCTCGCCACCGCCGGCACCTTCGCCGCTGCCCTGCAACAGGCCTTCCGCTCCGACGCCATGTCCAAGCCGCTGCACGCCGGCCACGCGGCCGACGCCGGCGCCATGGCCGCCCTCGGCGCGGCGAAAGGCGTCACCGGCGCGCTCGACGTGCTGGAAGGCGAAGCCGGCTTCGGCGCCGCGATGAGCGTCAACCCCGACTGGTCGAAAGCCACCGACGGCCTCGGCACCCGCTACAACATCACCCAGATGACCTTCAAGAACCACGGCTGCTGCGGCCACGCCTTCGCCGCCATCGACGGCGCCCTCGCCCTCCAGCGCGCCCACGGCTTCCGCCACGACCAGGTCGCCAGCATCACCGTCGGCGGCTACCGCGCCACCTTCGACGTCACCGGCCGCAAGCAGGTCGCCACCCCGTTCGAGGGCCGCTTCAGCACCCCCTTCACCGTCGCCACCGCCCTCGTGCACGGCAATGTCCGCCTCGCCGCCTTCGAACCCGCCCGCCTCGCCGACCCCGCCACCCAGGCGCTGATGCAAAAGATCGACGTCGTCATCGACCCCGCCTGCGACGCCGCCTTCCCCGGCGCCCGCTCAGCCGTCGTGGACATCACCCTCACCGACAACCGCACCCTGCGCCACCACCAGACCACCCGCCACGGCGACCCCGACGACCCGCTGACCGACACGGAGCTGACCGACAAGTTCCACGAACTCGCCACCCCCACCATCGGCCGCCCGGCCGGCGAGGCCCTGCTCGCCCAACTCTGGGACGTGGACCGGCAGGCCGATGTCCGCTTCGCCCCGGTCGCCCTCGCGCGGGCGGCGGAGTAGGCAAAGGCAAGGCGCGGCGCCGGCCATCGGCCCGATACTCAGCCGAGCCGGTGCTCCATGAAGAACCGCACCATCTCCCGCGACGCGTGCGGACCATCCGGGTCGGTATACGAACCGGAGGCACTGCCGCCGGACCACGCATGGCCGCCACCGTGGACAAGCCAGTGCTCAAGCATCGCGCGGCCGTCCGCATCGGCGTAGACGCTGCGGGTAAAGGCCCGGCCGCCTGGAACCTGACCACGCGTGACCGATGCCCGCAGTCCTGCACCGTCTCCCGACTGGGCGATGATATGGTCGCCATTGCGCGGGTGCACCGTGCTGTCCTTGTCCGCATGGAACACGATGGTTGGCATGATCCGGTTCCGGTCCCGCCCCGAGACCGGCGGCACCGCGCCACCGTCGCGCATCGCCGCCAGGGCCGACGGCACGTCCCGGGCCGCACCGCACGGCAGGCCGGAATGCACACCCACGGCCGCGTACAAATCCGGATAGGCCGAGCCCATGATCGCCGCCGCTGCGCCGCCGGCCGACAAGCCTGCCACATAGATGCGGCGGGGATCGACGGAGTGGCTGGCCATGACCTCGCGCGTGATGCCGGCGATCAGCGCGGGCTCGCCGCGGTCGCGTCGCTGGTCCTTGGGGCTGAACCAGTTCCAGCATTTGTGCGCGTTGGCTGACGGGGTCTGGCCGGGATAGGCCACCAGGAAGCCATGCTCCTCGCCCAGCCTGTTCATGCCGGTGCCAGCGGCGAAGTCGTCGGGCGACTGGGTGCAGCCGTGCAGCATCACGATCAGCGGCAATGGCGCGTCCGCCGCGGCCGATGGAACATAAAGCTTGTACCCGCGGCTGCCCTGCGCGCCGCTGTAGGTCCGCGCGGCGAACTGCGCGCCGTCCGGCGCCGGCGTGGCGCCAGGTGCGACGGCCGGCCTGCCTCTGGCACCCCCGCGTCCAGTGAGACCGTAAAGGAACCCGCCGGCACCGCGCAGGGCCGATGGACCGGCAGGTGTCCTTGGTTGCAGAACCTCGCCCGTCGCCGGATCGACATCGATGATCCGAGCCGCGGCGCTCTCCTGCTCGGGCGTGGCGTGCGCCGCGCCTGCGCCGCGCAGCCTGGCCTGCAGTGCAGCGGTGGCCTCGCCGAGCTTTCCCTCACGGACAAGGCGGGCTGCGTGCGACATGCCGGCGAACTGATCAAAAACCATGCTGTGCTTTCAGATGATGGACGCGCCAGGACGGGCCGGAACGGCCCGGCCATTCGGCAACGCGGTGCTTTGGGAAACGAGGCCCGGTATCGGTCAGCGTGTCCGGTCGGCCAGCGCGGCCTTTACCTCGTGGCTCGCCTGGAACGCGCCAAGGACCGAGATTGAAGCGATGGTTGCCCGCGCCAGTTCCGGCGAAACATCCGCGGCGATGGTGGCAAGCCCCAGAACCCGGATGTCGAGCATCAGGCCGGAAGCGCGCGCCTGCTCCAGGTCGGCGCGGCCGATGTGGCGCAGGCCGAGGTCCAGGCTTCTCCTGGCCACGGATTGTCGGGTCGCGTCGACATGCCGTTCCAGCTGGTTACGTATGGCCGTGCGGATGAAGTCGGTGCGGTTGGAATAGAAGCCGTCCTGGACCAGCAGGTCGATATGCCCGAGGTCGACGAAGCCCAGGTTGATGGTGATCTTCTCGCTGTCGCCACCCGCCTTGGGCCGCAGCGGATGCACCGTATCGACCATCGAGATCTGCCTTACCATCTGTGTGGATGGTATATGGATGGCTCCAGCCAGGTTGCAACCCTCTTGCCGCCCGGACAGATGGGCTGCAATCAAGCGGCCGGCCCCTCCCTGGACCTCACTTCCAGGAAGGAACCGGGTGTCCGCATGCCCCCGGCCTTGCCGTCTTCAGGCCCGGTCCCCGCGCCCGCCTACCCGGCGAACGCCCGCGCCACCGCCAGCAGGCTCGCATCCGTCCCCCGCCCGCCGATGATCGAAAGCCCCACCGGCGCCCCCTCCACGACCGCACCCGGCAGGTTCACCTGCGGCACCCCGCTATGCCCGGCAATGCAGGTCAGCGCCGAGATCCGCTCCCGCGGCATCGCGAGGTCCGACACCGCGAGTCCCCGCTTCGGCGCGGGAAACGGCGTGGTCGGCAGGCAAAGAATCGTCCCCGGCGGCAACAGATGGGCCATCCGCGCCGTCACCTCGCGCCGCGTGATCGCCGCAAAGCTGCGCTCAGCCTCGCTCCACGCCGCCCCGGCCACCAACCCGCGCGCCACGCTCCAGGCCAGGCGCGGATTGTGCCGGTCCAGCCACGGCGCGAAGGTGGCGAACGCCTCGCTCTGCTGCAGAATCCGCTGCGCCCGCAGCCAGCCCGCGAGCCCCGACGTCGCCACCGTCACATCCCGCCGCGCGCCCAGCAGCGCCGCCAGCCGCTCCACCATCGGCGCCAGCGCCTGGCACACCGCCGCGTCCGCCTGCCCGAACACGTCCACGCCCACCAGCAGCGTCGTCGGCAACCCCGCCGGCACCGCCTCCCCCAGCAGCTCCTCGCCCACCCGCGCAAACACCGCCGCATCGCGCGCGAACCACCCGCAGGTATCGCTCGACGGCGACTGCACGCAGATGCCGGAAAAATCGATCCGCCCCAGCGTCGGCCGGATGCCATACAGCCCGGAGAAGCTCGCCGGCACCCGCACCGACCCGCCGGTATCCGTCCCCAGCGCGAAATCGCAGGCTCCCCCCGCCACCGCCGCCGCCGACCCCGAGGAGGAGCCCCCCGGCACCCGGTCGGGCGCCGCCGGATTGGCAGGCGTCCCGTCATGCGGATTCTCGCCCAGGATGCCCAGCGACACCTCGTCGGTGATCGTCTTGCCAACCACCGAGGCGCCCGCGCCCAGCAGCGTCGCCACCACCCAGGCATGGCGCGCCGGCGTCCCGGCATAGGCCGGCCAGTCCGGATTGCCCGCGCCGGTCGGCCATCCGGCCACGTCGATCAGATCCTTGACGGCGAAGTCCAACCCCGCCAGCGCCCCCGCTTCCGCCCCGGCGATGCGGCATCGCGGTCCCGCGACGAAGGCATTGAGATGGTCCATGTCCGGCTCCCGCAGCACCGCGCAAGCATGCTGCACCGCCCAGCAACGCTCAACCCCGCCGGCTCAGGCCCCCACTCAGGCCGACGCCCGCATCTCCCGAGCCGCCCGCATCGCCACGGGCGCACCCCACGCCAGGTTAAGCCGATATCCCGCCTCCTCGCTCAACAGCAGGCGCCGACGCCCCGGCTCCGGCTCGATCTTGCGGCGCAGGCGATAGATATGCGTTTCCACCGTATGGGTCGTGACCCCCGCCCGGTAGCCCCACACCTCGTGCAGCAGCACGGGCCGCGCCACCGGCCGGCCACCGGCGGCATGCAGGAAACGCAGGATCGCCGCCTCGGTCACCGTCAGCCTGATGCAGGCCCCACCCTCGGCCAGCTCCAGCTCGCGCCGGTCCGGCCGGAACAGGTAGGGGCCCATCTCCAACGCCGCCCCCGGCCGCGCGCCGTGCTGGCGCAGCTGGGCCCGCAACCGCGCCGCCAGCTCCAGCGCCCGCACCGGCCGCGCCAACCCGTCATTGGCGCCGGCGTTCAGGCAATGCACCACATCCTCGCCGCCGCCATGCAGCACCAGGATCGGCAGGCCCGCCCCCCCGCGCCGGATCGCCGCGCACAAGGCCGCCCCGTTCAGCCCGCCAGGACCGGCATCCAGAACCAGCGCGTCGAACGCCGCCAGCCCGGCACCCGGCAACGTCCGCACCGCCATCGGCCCATCCACTTGCGTGGCCTCGAACCCGCTATCGGCCAGATGCCGGGCCAGCGCCATGCGCTCGCCCAGCTCGGCCACCGCCAACAGGATCCGCCGTGCGCCCATCAGTGCCCCCTCGTCATCGCGCGGAACCCGCGTCTCATGGTCACGCTACGGGCGCCGCCTGCGCATTGGATGCACACGGCGCAGACATCGCGTCGCGTTCCGCCAGGATCACCTGGTTCCGCCCGCCCCGCTTGGCGCCATACAGCGCCTGGTCGGCCCGCTCCACCCAGTCGGACAGGCGCTCGCCCGGCTCATAAACCGCGACGCCCCCCGAGATCGTCACGCTGCCGATCGACGTGCCGGACCCGCGCGTGACGATCTCCCGTCCCTCGAAGCTGCGCCGCACCCGCTCGGCCACCGTCAGCGCCGTCTCCGGCGGGGTCGCCACCATGATCAGCGCGAACTCCTCGCCGCCATAGCGCGCCACGAAATCATCCGGCCGCGTGTTCGCCGTCAACGTCCCGGCCACCAGCCGCAGCACCTGGTCGCCGGTCTGGTGGCCCCAGGTGTCGTTGACGCGCTTGAAGTGGTCGATATCCATCAGCACCAGGGTCAGCGGTTCGCCGGAATTCATCGCCTCCCCGGCAACCTCGCGCAACCGCGAGTCGAAACTGCGGCGATTGTTGAGCTTCGTCAGCCCATCGGTGGCGGCATCCTGGCGCAGATCGTCCAGCGAGCGCTCGAGCAGGGTGATGCGCTCCGCGGCACCCGCCAGATGCTGGCCGATCACCTCGCTGCGCTCCGCCATCGCCCGCGCCTCCTCGCGCAGCCGCTGGATCAGCACGGGCAGCGTCGTGGTGCCCGCGGCAAAGGCGCTGGACGTGTCGCGCACCACCTCGCCGAAGTTCCGCGCCCCCGACCCGGCATCCCCGACCACGGCCCCCACCTCCTGCAGCAACCCCTGCATCCGCTCCGATGCCGCCTGCAGCGCGTCGCGCTCGCGCGTGTGCGAGAAGAACTTGCGATGCACCGCCGCCATCGTCTGGTCGTCGCACCGCCCGGGCTTGCTCATCAGCAGGTCGATCAGGTGGCGCAACTCGGGGTTGAGGCCACTGTGGTATTCATACCAGATCGCGAAGTTGTCCGGCGTCGGGGTGATCCCGAGCTGGACAACCGAGTCAAAGGCGGCGCGCCCGCACTCGGCCGGTTCATGTCGCACGATTCGTTGTCCTGTCGCTGCTGACGTCAGGAAGAATGGCCCGGAGAACCCTTCCAGGCAGTAAACGCGACCGCGATTCCGTACGTAACGTGACAGATATCCCCGCCCCCGGAAGGGCCTGCCGCCATCGTGCCGAGAGGGGAGGAGGAAATGGTGCTGCACGACAGGATTGAACTGTCGACCTCTCCCTTACCAAGGGAGTGCTCTACCACTGAGCTAGTGCAGCGCCGTGGGCGCGCATCGATACCCGGCGCCTAGGAGGGGCTGATTAGCCGCACGCCCTGCGCCGTGCAACCCCCCAAGCGACCGCACGTCGGCATTGCTGCTTGACGATCGGCAAGGGGCTGCCCATTCCAGGCACATGGAGCGACCGCCCCCCCGCCCGAGCCTGACCGACCGCGCCCTGGCCGAGAAACAGGCCCGCGAGGCGCGCGAGGCCGCGGCCCTGCGCGCCAATCTCCTGCGCCGCAAGCAGCAGCAGCGCGCCCGCGCCACCGCACCGGCGCCCGACGACAGCCAGCCTGCCACGCCGCCACGCCCGCCAGCGGAGCCAAAGGCGGACCGTTAGCGGTTTCTTCAGTGATCGCGCAATTAAACTGCCCGGCCATTGAACCAGGCCTCCATGTCGTACCCCCCAACCATATCCGGCGCTCATGTCTGCGGCGGGTAGCCTGGGTCCGCGCCAGCAGCTCCTGATGGGGGTCGCCCAGGCGATTCGCGTCCTGGCCGAGCGGCTCGCCCCCCAGACCGACGCGATGCAGGACGTCTACGACTTCGTCGTCCGGGCGGAGGAGATGGCCGAGGAGGCATGGCGCCTCGGCGCCGCCCGCGTGCCCGACGCCGCCAAGGCCGCCGCGCTGGCCGCTGCGTTCCAGACCTTCATCGCCGAGGCGGCCGAACTCTCCAGTCGTGCCGCGCAGGAGGCGGCCTCCAGCCGCGAACTCTCCGGCACCATGGCAAACCACGCCGGCGCGCTGGCCGAGATGGCCACGGGCCCCGGCGCCCACGACATCGCAACCCTGCGCGCCGGGCTGCGGCCCGTGATGGTCACGCTGGAGGCGTTGCCCGGCCGGCTGGCCGCGGGCGGCAGCCTGGCTGCCGACGTCGCTGAACTCGGCTCGCGCGCGGCCGAACTGGGCGCGCAGGCAATGGCGGTCCAGCAGCACAAGGTCTCGGCATCCGAGAAGGCGCTCGCGATCTGCCGCAGCCTGCGCACCCTGGCCGAGGAAGCCGGCACCATCGCCGAAACCCTGCGCGCCGACACCGACCGCCTGCGCCGCACCATCGGCGGCGTGGTCTCGCAGGTTGGCCAGATGAGCGCGGCGGGCGCCCCCGCCGCAAAGCCGGAAGGTGCGGAAGCGCGCCTCGCGCAGGTCGTCAAGCAGGGAACCGTCGCCGCACGGCCCGCCGCCCCTGCGCCACCGGGGAAGAGCATCGACTGGGGCGCCGGCCGATCGCGGCCGTAGCCCCAGGCGAAGGTCAGGCCCCCGCGGTGTTCAGGTACACCGCGTAGAGCGACGTGGTGCCGCAGATGAACAGCCGGTTGCGCTTGGCCCCCCCGAAGCAGCAATTCGCCACCACCTCCGGGATCCGCACCAGCCCCAGCAGCGTCCCGTCCGGCGCGTAGCACCGCACCCCGTCCCCCGCCGACGTCCACACATTGCCGTGCCGGTCCACCCGCAACCCGTCGAACAGCCCGACATCGCAGGTGGCGAACACCTCGCCGCCCGACAGCGTGTCGCCATGCACGCGAAACACCCGGATATGGCGGGGAAACTGCGCCCCGTGCGAAAATCCGGTATCGGCGATGTAGAGCAACGACTCGTCCGGCGAGAACGCCAGCCCGTTCGGCTTGGCGAAATCGGTCCCCACCGCCGTCACCACCCCCGAGTCGGGCGCGATCCGATACACATGGCAGGCGCCGATCTCGCTGGCCGCCGCATCGCCCTCATAGTCGGAATCGATCCCGTAGCTCGGGTCGGTGAACCACAGGCTGCCATCCGATTTCTCGACGATGTCGTTGGGCGAGTTCAGCCGCCGCCCCTTGAAGTGGCTCGCCAGCACCGTGCGGCTGCCGTCATGCTCGGTGCGCACCACCATGCGGCTGCGATGGTGGCATGTCACCAGCCGCCCCTGCCGATCCACCGTGTTGCCGTTCGAATTGTCCGCCGGCTCGCGGAACACCCCCACCTGCCCGGTCGCCTCGTCCCAGCGCAGCATCCGGTTGTTCGGAATGTCGGACCACACGAGATACCGGTGCGCCGCGAACCACGCCGGCCCCTCCGCCCAGCGGCACCCGGTATGCAGCTTGTCCACCTGCACATTGCCGAACACGAGCCTGGCGAAGCGCGGGTCATGAACCTCGAAATCGCTGCTGAGCATGGCATCTTCCCCCCGGCCCGCAGAGTGGAACGCCTCACGCCGCGTTGCAACGCATGACCGTCGCCGCGCGTTGCGCTATATCCCGAAGCGGAACGACACCACCAGGAACCACGGCCATGAACGACGCCCCGCTCGCCACCGGCCCGATCGACCCCTACGCCCTGCCGCTCGACCAGCTGAACCCGGCCCGCCCGGACATGTTCGCCGCCGACGCGCACTGGGGCTTCTTCGAGCGCCTGCGCCGCGAGGATCCCGTCCACTACACCGCCGAAAGCGAGTTCGGCCCGTACTGGTCCGTCACCAAGTACAAAGACATCATGGCGGTGGACACCAACCACGCCGTGTACTCCTCCCTCTCCACCCTGGGCGGCATCTCCATCCGCGACCAGCGCGTCGACTTCCCGCTGCCCATGTTCATCGCCATGGACCCCCCGCGCCACGACGCCCAGCGCCTGGCCGTCTCCCCCATCGTCGCCCCCACCAACCTCGCAACCCTCGAGGGCGTGATCCGCGAACGCGCCCAAAACATCCTCGACGCCCTGCCCCGCGGCGAAGCCTTCGACTGGGTGGACCGCGTCAGCATCGAGCTCACCACCCAGATGCTCGCCACCCTGTTCGACTTCCCGTTCGAAGAGCGCAGAAAACTCACCCGCTGGTCCGACGTCGCCACCGCCGTCCCCGGCTACGGCATCGTGGACACCGAGGAACAGAAACAGGCCGAGCTTCGCGAATGCCTCGGCTACTTCATGAACCTGTGGAACGAGCGCCTCGGCAAGCCCGGCGGAAACGACCTCATCCGCATGCTGCAATCCTCGCCCGCCACCCGCGAGATGACGCCGCAGGAATTCCTCGGCAACATCATCCTGCTGATCGTCGGCGGCAACGACACCACCCGCAACTCCCTCACCGGCGGCCTCTACGCCTTCAGCAAGTTCCCCGCCGAATGGCAGAAGCTGAAGGCCAACCCCGCCCTGCTCGACAGCGCCGTGCCCGAGATCATCCGCTGGCAAACCCCGCTCGCCCACATGCGCCGCACCGCCGTCGCCGACGCCGAGCTCGGCGGCAAGCAGATCAAAAAGGGCGACAAGGTCATCATGTGGTACGTCTCGGGCAACCGCGACGAGGAAATGATCGAAAACCCGATGGCCCTCGTCATCGACCGCAAGCGCCCCCGCCAGCACCTCTCCTTCGGCTTCGGCATCCACCGCTGCGTCGGCAACCGCCTCGCCGAAATGCAGCTGCGCATCGTCTGGGAGGAAATCCTGAAGCGGAATTTCGAGATCGAGGTGCTGGAGGAACCCAGCCGCATCCACTCCACCTTCATCAAGGGCTACGGCACGCTGCCGGTGAAAATCGCCGCCTAAAGAAAAGGCCAGGGCTTCGCCCTGGACCCACCAAGGGCCGGCGGCCCTTGGAACCCCATCACTTAAGGTATGAGGTCCAGGGGCTCGGCCCCTGGTGGGTCTGGGCGGAGCCCAGCCTTCCTTACCTTCGTCTGACCTAGCCCACCCCCGCCCGCACCACGGCCCCGACCGGCGCCCTCCCACCCTTGCGCCGGTCCAGCCACCGCGCCCACGCCCCCAGCATCGCCGCCCCGGCCACGGTGAGCGCGAGGTCAACCACCAGGCTCCCCCCGCTCATCGCCAGCCCCACCGTCGCCCCCCAGGCCAGGAACAGCCCAAGGCAGAACACCTCCAGGCTGTGCCGCCCGATCACCGCCAGCCACGCCGCCGCCGGACGATGCATCCACCCCGCATCCCGCGGCACGAACCGCGCCACCAGCCACGCCAGCGCCAGCGCATGCACCAGCGCCGTCACCGGCAAATCCACCTTGCGCGTGATCCAGCCCGGCTCGGCGAACGGCGCCGCCCACAGCCCCAGCTCCGGCGCCGCCCCATGCAGCGCCAGCCGCGTCGCGAACCCCACCGCCAGCACCCCGACCGCACCCGCCGTCACCACCCGGTCCCACGCCCAAGGCAACGCCAGCGCCCGCCCGCGCAACAGCGCCCGCCGCCCCAGCCAAGCGCCCCCCAGGAACAGCACCTGCCAGGCCAGCGGATCGAACTCCACCCCGGCAACCCCGATGCCCGAAACCTGCACCACCCCGTAAACCACCAGCGGCACCAGGATCGCCCAGTCCCCCACCCGCCCCCACAGCCAGGCAAACCCCGGCAGCAGCAGCATCCCCCAGATGAACGTCGGCAGGATCCCCATGAACGCCGGCTGGTGCAGCATCAGCAGGATACCCGGCAACACCTCCAGCGGCGTGGCAAGCACGCGCCCCCACCCCAGCCGCTCGCTCTCGCCCGGAATCACCATCAGGCACGCCGTCGCCACCATCAGCCCGAACAGCGCGAACACCAGCAGGTGCGTCCGATACAGCCGCCCCGCCCGCCCCAGCATGTCCCGCGCCGCCACCCCCCAACCGCCCTTCGCCGCCTTCAGCGCAAACACGCTCCCCAGCGTGAACCCGGACAACAGCACGAACAGCTCCGAACTGTCCGAAAACCCCCAGTTGCTGTGGATCACCCACCCGCCCACCAGCGAGAACCCGATATGCTTGGCGAAGATGGTGAGCTGCAGAACCCCCTTCACCACATCCAGCCGCTGGTCCCGCCCCGGCTTCACCGGCGCCGCCACCCCCTGCGCCATGCTCAACCCCTCCCCGCAACGAAGCACCCGGGGGTTTGCCCCGCCCGCGACTCCACGCTAGACCCCGCCCCTCCCGAGTCCCCGCCCCGGAGAACCCCCATGGCCGTCATGTCCGATATCTGGATCCGCCGGATGGCCACCGAGCACGGCATGATCGAGCCGTTCGTCGAGACGCAGAAGCGCGAGGGGGTCATCAGCTACGGCCTTTCCAGCTACGGCTACGACGCCCGCGTGGCGGACGCCTTCAAGGTCTTCACCAACGTGGACTCGGCAATCGTCGATCCGAAACAGTTCAACCCAAATTCTTTTGTGGACCGCACCGCCCCGGTCTGCGTCATCCCCCCCAACAGCTTCGCGCTGGCCCACACGGTGGAATATTTCCGCATCCCGCGCGACGTCCTGGTCGTCTGCCTCGGCAAATCCACCTACGCCCGCTGCGGCATCATCGTGAACGTCACCCCGCTCGAACCCGAGTGGGAAGGCCAGGTCACCATCGAGATCAGCAACACCACCCCCCTCCCGGCCAAGATCTACGCCTTCGAGGGCATCTGCCAGTTCCTCTTCCTCCAGGGCAACGAGCCCTGCGAAACCAGCTACGCCGACAAGGCCGGGAAATATATGGGCCAACGAGGTGTGGCACTTCCCAGGCTCGGTTGAAGTGTTGTACTAAGAACGCTCGCGCGCCGGGCCGGCCGGTGGCGGCGCGCAAGGCAAAGGCACCTACCGGCCGCCGTCGGCCGAACCTTCATCGGTCGACATCAAGGGCGGACGGTAAAGCAGGCACATGGACAAGTTTCGCATCCGCGGCGGCCGCCCCCTCGAAGGCTCCATCACCATCGGTGGCGCCAAGAACGCAGCACTCCCCCTCATGGCCGCCGGCCTGCTCACCGCCGAGCGCCTGGTCCTCACCAACGTCCCCCTGCTGGACGACATCCGAACCATGGGCAGCCTCATCGCCCAGCACGGCGTCGCGGTCGACAAAGCCACCAACGACGGCCGCTCCCTCTCCATCGGCGGCGCCATCACCAACACCGAGGCGCCCTACGACATCGTCCGCAAGATGCGCGCCTCCTTCCTCGTCCTCGGGCCCCTCCTGGCCCGCGCCGGCGAAGCCCGCGTCTCGCTCCCCGGCGGCTGCGCCATCGGCGCCCGCCCCGTCGACCTCCACCTCAAGGGCCTGGAGCAGATGGGCGCCGAAATCCGCCTCGACGCCGGCTACGTCGACGCCACCGCCCCCCATGGCGGCCTCCACGGCGCCGCCATCGCGCTGCCCTTCCCCAGCGTCGGCGCCACCGAGAACCTGCTGATGGCCGCCACCCTGGCCGACGGCCAAACCATCATCGCCAACGCCGCCCGCGAACCCGAAATCGCCAACCTCGCCGACTGCCTGGTCGCCATGGGCGCCCGCATCCAAGGCATCGGCTCCGACACGCTCACCATCGAAGGCGTGAAGCACCTGCACGGCGCCACCGTCGCCATCATCCCCGACCGCATCGAAACCGGCTCCTACGCCTGCGCCGCCGCGGTCACCGGCGGCAGCATCCACCTCCGCCACGGCCGCATCGACCACCTCGCCGCCCTCATGCGCTCCCTCGCCGAAGCCGGAGTCGACATCACCGAATCCGACGACGGCGTCACCGTCTCGCGCCGCAACGGCCTGCACGGCATCGATTTCATCACCGAACCCTACCCCGGCTTCCCCACCGACATGCAGGCCCAGCTCATGGCCCTGCTCTGCGTCGCCGAAGGGGCCAGCATGATCACCGAAAACATCTTCGAAGACCGCTTCATGCACGTCCCCGAACTCAACCGCATGGGCGCGCGCATCAACGTCCACGGCGCGTCGGCCATCGTCCGCGGCACCACCAGCCTCTCCGGCGCCCCCGTCATGGCCAGCGACCTGCGCGCCAGCTTCGGCCTCATCGTCGCCGGCCTCGCCGCCCAAGGCGAAACCATCGTCAACCGCGTCTACCACCTCGACCGCGGCTACGAAGCCGCCGAAGAAAAACTCGCCGCCTGCGGGGCAAACATCGAGCGGGTCGCCGCCTAGCACAGGAGGGCAGGGCTCTGCCCTGCACCCGCTGGGGCCTGAGGCCCCAGACCCCCATCCATAAAAATTGAAAATATTCCTTTCATCGGCACGCGACATGCGGTATATTTTCCCGCAATGGCGCTTTCCTCCACCGCCGCGATCTGCCTGCGCACCGCCCTCACGGCGGGCGCGGACGTGCGCCTTGGCGCCGGCCTCGCCACCCTGATTCTCGCCCTGCTCGTCCGCCTGCTCGGCCGGACCGAAGCGGCATGGGATCTTTCCCCGCACGACACCGACGATTTCGACCCCTCCCCCACCGGCATCCTCATGCCCGCCATCGGCCGCGCCCCCCATGCGGCCTGCATCGAGGCCGGACTCGTCCCCGATTGGATTCTCCCCGGAGTCCGCAACCGCGGCATGCGCCCGGCCGGCCGGCCGGCGCGCCTGCGCCCACGCGCCCGCCCAGCCCGCGCACCCCCGCTCCCATGCTCCCTCCTGTGCTGAAACCCCCTCCAACCGGAGGCCGCCGACTCGCGCCCATTTTTCTTTTGATATCGATTTAAAATGGATGGGGGCCTGGGGCCTCAGGCCCCAGCGGGTCCTCCGTGGCGCGGCTTCGCGCCGCGACGGCAGAGCCCTGGCCTTAACCCCTTTTCTTCACCCATGCATTCCAGCACCCCGCTCCCCATGGTTCCCGCACTCTCCAAGCCCCGCTATGAAAGCCCGGTCGAATGGAGCCTGCGATGACCGCCGCCTTCCGCGCCGAAGCCTTGGAGCCGGACGCCACCGGCCCGCTGATTCTTGCCCTGCCCAAGGGCCGCATTCTCGCGGAATGCGCCCCGCTGCTTCATGCCGCCGGCATCCATCCGAACCCCGACTATGCCAACGAGAACAGCCGGGCCTTGCGCTTCGCCACGGATGATCCCGGCCTCGATGTCGTCCGCGTCCGCAGCTTCGACGTCGCCACCTTCGTGGCCTTCGGCGCCGCGCAGATCGGCATTTGCGGCGCCGATGTGCTGATGGAGTTCGACTACCCGGAGATCTACGCCCCGCTCGACCTCGGCATCGGCGCCTGCCGCGTCTCGGTCGCCGAGCCCAGGGCCACCGCCGGCACGGACGACCCGCGGACGTGGTCGCGCATCCGGGTTGCCACGAAGTATCCGAACATCGCCCGCCGCCACTACGCCAGCCGCGGCATCCACGCCGACGTGGTGCATCTGAACGGCGCGATGGAGCTGGCCCCCGCGCTCGGGCTCACCCGGGTGATTGTCGATCTCGTCGCCACCGGCTCCACGCTGAAGGCCAACGGCTTGGTCGAGACCGAGGTGATTTCCAAGGTCACCAGCCGCCTGATCGTCAACCGCACCGCGCTGAAAACCCGCCCCGAGGCGATCGGCGCCATGATCGCCCGCTTCCGGGATGCCCTGGCCGCCATCTCATGAAGCGCCTCGACACCACGGCCCCGGACTTCGAAGCCGCCTTCGCCGCCCTGCTCGACCAGGCCCGCGACACCACCGCCGACGTGGGCGATGTCGTGGCCGCCATCATTGCCGCCGTTCGCGCACGCGGCGACGAAGCGCTGTGCGAATACACCACCCGCTTCGACCGCATGCCCATCGCACCCGACCGCCTGCGCATCACCGAGGCCGAGGTCGACCAAGCCGTCGCCACCGTCCCCGCCGAACTGCACGAAGCCCTCGACCTCGCCGCCCAACGCATCGACACCTTCCATCGTGCCCAGCTCCCGCAAGACCTGCGCATGGACGACCCGGCCGGCCTCACCATGGGCATGCGCTGGAACGCGCTGGATGCCGTCGGCATCTACGTCCCCGGCGGCAAGGCGGCCTACCCGTCCTCGGTGCTGATGAACGCCATCCCGGCCCGTGCGGCCGGCGTCGCCCGCATCGCCATGTGCGTGCCCACGCCCGATGGCGTGCTGAACCCGCTGGTCCTCGCCGCCGCCCGCCGCGCCGGCGTGTCGGAGATCTACCGCGTCGGCGGCGCCCAGGCCGTCGCCGCCTTGGCCTGGGGCACCGCCACCATCGCCCCGGTCGACCGCATCGTCGGCCCCGGCAACGCCTATGTCGCCGAAGCCAAGCGCCAGGTCTTCGGCCGCGTCGGCATCGACAGCATCGCCGGCCCGTCCGAAGTGGTCATCCTCGCCGACTCCGCGCAGGACCCCCGCCGCATCGCCGTCGACCTGCTCGCCCAGGCCGAGCACGGCGAGGACAGCCAGTCCATCCTGATCACCGACAGCGCGAAACAAGCCGAAGCCGTCGCCGCCGCCATCGCCGCCGAAATCCCCACCCTGCCCCGCGCCGCCATCGCCGCCGCCGCCTGGCGCGACTACGGCGCGATCATCACGGTGCAGGACTGGGAGGAAGCCTACGCCCTGGTCGACCGCCTCGCCCCCGAGCACCTCCAGATCATGACCGCGGACCCGGAGGAGAAATTCGCCCGCATCCGCCACGCCGGCGCCGCCTTCCTCGGCGCCTTCTCGCCCGAAGCCGTCGGCGACTACGTCGCCGGCCCCAACCACGTGCTGCCCACCGGCCGCACCGCCCGCTTCGCCTCCGGCCTGTCCGTCTTCGACTTCCTCAAGCGCACCACCTGGATCGCCGCCACCCCCGCCGGCCTGTCCCGCATCGGCCCCGCCGGCATCGCGCTGGCCGAGGCCGAAGGCCTGCAAGCCCACGCCCGCAGCATCGCCTTGCGACTGAACCGCTAACGCACCACATCGTCGGGGCCAGCACGTTTGCGCCAGCCTGGAACCCGTCTGCTTGACCAACCCCGGCGCGATCATCATGGTGCGGCCCGCGCCGCATCCGTCGCGACCAGCCGCACGACCCCCACCACTGATAAAGAGGCCTGATGTCCAAGGAAGACATGATCGAGTTCAGCGGCACCGTGATGGAGTTGCTCCCCAACGCCATGTTCCGCGTGAAGCTCGACAACGAACACTCCATCCTCGCCCACACCAGCGGCAAGATGCGCAAGAACCGCATCCGCGTCCTGGCCGGCGACCGCGTGAACGTCGAAATGACGCCCTACGACCTCAGCAAGGGCCGCATCACGTTCCGCTTCAAGTAGCCACGGCGGCGCGATCGCCGAGCATGGGCCCGCCACTCATCCTCGCCTCGGCCAGCCCCCGCCGGCTGGCCCTGCTGGCGCAGATCGGCATCACCCCCGATGCCATCGTCCCAACCGACATCGACGAGTCGCCGCTGAAGGCCGAGCTGCCCCGCCTGCACGCCCAGCGCCTCGCCCACGCCAAGGCCGACGCCGCCAGCCGCCCCGGCCACTTCATCCTGGCCGCCGACACCGTGGTGGCCTGCGGCCGACGGATCCTGCCCAAGGCGGACACCGAAGCCCAGGCCCGCACGTGCCTCACCCTGCTGTCCGGCCGCCGCCACACCGTGCTGACGGCCGTGGTGCTCGTCGCCCCGGACGGCCGCCGCGCCGAACGCGTGGTCGACACCGCCGTCACCTTCGCCCGCCTGACCCAACCCCAGATCGTCGCCTACCTCGAAGGCGGAGAGTGGCGCGGCAAGGCAGGCGGCTACGCCATCCAGGGCAGTGCTGCCGCGCATATCCGCTTCCTCTCCGGCAGCCACTCCAGCGTCGTCGGCCTGCCGCTGTTCGAAACGGCCCAACTCCTGCGCGGCCTCGGCTACCCACTTCCTTGACGCCGGCCCCGGTGATCATCCGCGCCGCCGCAAGCCCGGGCGAAATCCGCGCCGTCGCCTGCGACGCGCTGGGGTTGCTGGACGTCGCGATCGAACGCCCGGGCGCCCCGGATGGTGTGGGCGACCTGCATCGCGGCCGCATCACCGCCCGCCGCCCCGCCTTGGCCGGCAGCTTCGTGCGGCTGCACGACGGCACCGAAGGCTTCCTGCCCGACAGCGCCGGCGGCGACCGGCCGGAAGGCACCATCCTGGCCGTGCGCATCACCCGCGCGGCGCAGGGCGGCAAGGGACCACGCCTGACCGCCCGCCTGCCCGAAACCGATCACGCCCCGGGGCCGGTCGCCCTGCTCCAACGCGGCCCGGGCGCCATCGAACGCCTGGCCCTGCTGCACCCCGCTGCCCCGATCACCATTGATGACGCCACCCTGTTCGCCGCCCTGCGCCCCCGGCTGGGGGACCGCCTCAGTCGTGTTTCCCGATCGTTCGACGAGTCGCTCGAGTCGGAATTCGAGTCGCTGGCCGAGTCCCATGCCGACCTGCCCGGTGGCGCCCGCATGTCGATCCATCCGACACCGGCCCTGACCGCCATCGACCTCGACCTCGGCGCCGGCAGCTCGGCCAGCGGCGACAAGGCCCGCACCCACGAACAGGCCAACCGCGCCGCCCTGGCGCCGCTCGCCCGGCACATCCGCCTGCGCAACCTGTCGGGCGCCATCGTGGTCGACCTCGCCGGCCTCTCGCCCAAGCGCCGCGCCGCGCTGGCGCCCGCCCTCGCCGCCGCACTCGACGCCGACCCGCTCAAGCCGCGCTTCCTCGGCTTCACGGCGCTCGGCCTCGCGGAGATCCTGCGCCCGCGCGTCCATCCACCGCTGCACGAACTCCTCGCCGGCCCGCATGCCGCCGCCCTCGCCGCCCTACGCCACGCCGCCCGTCAAGCCGCCGCAACACCCCATGCCCGCCTGGCATTGCGGGCCGGACCGTCCGTGCTGGATGCGGCGCGCGCCGATCCGGCGGCCATCGCGGACTTCGCCCAGCGCGCCGGCCACCCCATCTCCCTGCGTCCGGACGCCACCCTCCCGCCCATGGCCTGGAGGATCGAGGAGATCGCGCATGGCTGACCCGCGTCCACCCGCCGCGCCCCGGCCGGCCAAGCCCCGCCCGTGCGCCATCTGCGGCAAGCCGGCGACACCGCGCGACCGCCCGTTCTGCAGCCCCCGCTGCGCCGAGATCGACCTCGGCCGCTGGTTCGGCGAGACCTACCGCATCCCCGGTCCCGCGAAAGACAGCGACGACGAGATGACGGGTTGATTGCATCCCGATGCCGGGCTATCTCCTGCGCACCAACGGCGACATAGATGCCCAGGTAGCTCAGTTGGTAGAGCATGCGACTGAAAATCGCAGTGTCGGTGGTTCGATTCCGCCCCTGGGCACCATCCATTTATCGGCTCCAATCTTTCCAGTAGGTTGGGCGTCGGTTTCGTCCCACTCCGGGGTTGCAGCCCCCGGAGTGGGACTTTTCACGCTAATCGTTCCGCTCTTAACGCGGGCCATTGCATTGCCAGCCATCGCCTTCTGCGATGCGGCGGCGGTGTAGCGGGCAACCTCTTTCAGCGTCCGATGCCCGGTGACAGCCGCGATTTCGTTCGTGGTGGCGCCGGCCTCGGCCAGCTTGGCGGCGGCAGCCTTGCGCAGACCATGCGCGGAGCACTGCGGCAAGCCTGCCTCGTTGCACCAGTCGCGGAACTTGTTCCCGAACGACTCGGCGGTGTAGGGCCGCCCGGCCGCCGACACGATGAAGGCTTGGTCGCCGATCGGCGAGGCGGCGAGCACGTCGGCCAGCTCGGGATGGACAGGCACCACCAGGTGCACCGGCTTGCGCTGGCGGTTCTTCGACTGGGTGTAGTGCAGCCACCCATCGCGCCGCATGGAGGGCGCCAGGCGCGCCGCATCTTCGCGCCGGCATCCGGTGTAGAGCAGCAGGGCCAGCGCCAGGCGCGCCACGGTGCCCACGGGGTGCCGAGCCTCGTATTGCGCAATCTCGGCCGGCGTCCAGGAGTGGAAG